>NZ_JBIRTN010000006.1:27588-94973 GCF_044334705.1 Streptomyces sp. NPDC020731 | reverse complement strand
CCCCGGGGCTGGGCGCCGGGGGGGGGGGGGGCCCGGGCCGGCCCCGTCCCCCGCCGCGGCCGGGGCCCGCCCCCCCCCCGGGGGGGGGGCGGGGGGGCCCCCCCCCCCCGGGGCCCCCCGGCGCCGGCCTTTCCTGGCCGGATGTGATGCACGCGAGACATTGACTAGAAAGCGCTTGCCCCATACCTTCCGTTCAGCAGCGTGACCCGCTCGCGGCAATCGAGCGGGTCATCTGCGCACCATCCCGAACGTCGTTCATGTACATGGCTCGCACCCCCACACCACGACAGAAGGAACGACATGACTTCCGCGAAACGACCACGCGCCCGCGCACTGACGGGCGCACTCGCCACCCTGGGGCTTTCGGTTGGCATGGTCATGACCACCGGCGCATCCTCTGCGAGCGCCGCGACCTGGCCGACCGCCAACGGCAGCCAGGGCGTCTCCTCCACTATCTCCGTGTCCGGCACCAAGGACTACGGGATGAAGCGCCTGTACGGCACCGGCGACCTGGGCTCCGGCAGCCAGGACGAGGACCAGGGCCCGATCCTGGAACTGGCGGACGGCGCGGTCCTGAAGAACGTCATCCTGGGCGCTCCCGCGGCCGACGGCGTCCACTGCAAGGGCTCCTGCACGCTGCAGAACGTCTGGTGGGAGGACGTCGGCGAGGACGCCGCCACGTTCAAGGGCAAGTCGTCGGGGTCGGTCTACACCGTCAGCGGCGGCGGCGCCAAGGAAGCCAGCGACAAGGTGTTCCAGTTCAACGGCGCCGGAACGCTGAACGTGTCGAACTTCGCGGTCAAGAACTTCGGCACCTTCGTCCGCTCCTGCGGCAACTGCTCCACACAGTACAAGCGGACGATCAACCTCAACACCATCGAGGTGAACTGGAAGGGCAGCAGGCTCGCCGGCATCAACACCAACTACGGCGACAGCGCGACCCTGCGGAACATCACGATCATCGGGGACAGCAGCAAGAAGATCATCCCCTGTCAGAAGTACATCGGCAACGACGACGGTGACGAGCCGAGCAGCAACGGCTCGGGCCCCGACAGCACGTACTGCAAGTACGCGTCGTCCGACATCACCTACCGGTAGCCCCCCACGGGTAGCGGCCGTACGAGGCGTCCCGCGCGGCGCCTCGTACGGCCGACCGGCTCCCGTTCGCCTTCACGCGCCACCCACGCGGGAACGCACCTCCCCCGTCAGCTCACGCCGGTACCCCGCGTAGGCGGACCGCAGCGCGTCGCCCGGCCAGTCGGCGGGCAGCAGGGCGGGGGGCAGGACGGGATCGGCGAGCAGATGGCGTACGACGGCGGCGAACGCGGTGAGCCGCTCGGCGGGGCGCGCGGCCCGGTCGACGTGGCCGAGGAGCACGCGGGCCGTGCCGGACCAGGCGTCCAGCGGCCACAGACCTGCGGCGAGCTCGCGGGCGGGCCGGTCGGGGCGGGCCGTGCAGCGCTCGGCCACCTCGTCGAGACCGGAGGGCAGGCGGCGCTCCAGATTGGCGGGACGCAGCCACACCCCCTCGCGGAGTTCGGCGAGCCGGAGGGCCGCCAGCCGTGTGCGCAGGTCCGCGCGTTCGGCGGGGCCCCTGCCGGTCGCGGTGATCACCACCAGCTCCCAGTCACCGTCCCACGCGCGCGTGCGCGGCTCCACGGACTCGTCCTGGCGGTGCTGGCGTTCGAGCAGCCGGTCGCTGAGGCGGTAGCCGGCGTCCGTGCGCCGCAGGTCACCGGCGGCGACCATCCGGCTGAGCGCCGCGCGGAGGGTCGATCCGCCGACGTCGAAGCCCTCCACGAGCCGTCCGAGCTCCCTCGCCGACAGCTCCGGCGGGTGCGTACCGAGCAGCAGGCTCAGCACGACCGACCGCGCGGACAGCGGGCGCGGTCGGGGGCCGTCCGGTGCCGCCGGGTCGTTCCTCCGCATGGGGCCGTACTCTACGACGTCGATCATGTTGCATGATTGCTGCGGCTGTACGGATAGTGCAACACTCGCTTCATGGCCACCACACCCGCGGACGAGCCGCGGCAGGACTTCGGCGCGCACGGCGGCGCCACGCACGACGTCACCAATCAGCCCCCTCCCCTGACCCCGTACGACGCCTCCGACGACACCGCCCTGCTGGAGGGCCTGCGGCGGGAGGGCGCCGGCCGGGCCGAGGAGGAACTGCGCCGGATCGGCCGGCTGGCCGGCAGCGCGCAGGTGCAGGAGTGGAGCGATCAGGCCAACCGCCACGAGCCCGAACTGCGCACCCACGACCGGTACGGGCACCGCGTCGACGAGGTGGAGTTCCACCCGAGCTGGCACCACCTGATGCGCGCGGCCGTCGCCGAGGGGCTGGCCGCCGCGCCCTGGGCCGACGGGCGTCCCGGCGCCCATGTCGTCCGTACCGCCAAGGGACTGGTGTGGGGACACACCGAGGCGGGGCACGGCTGCCCGACGTCCATGACGTACGCGGCGGTGCCCGCCCTGCGGCGGCAGCCGGAGCTGGCGAAGGTGTACGAGCCGGGGCTGACCAGCCGGGAGTACGAGCCGGGCCTGCGGGTGCCGGCCGGGAAGCGCGGTCTGCTGGCCGGCATGGGGATGACCGAGAAGCAGGGCGGCTCCGACGTCCGGACGAACACCACGTCGGCCGCCCCGACCGCCGAGCCGGGGGTGTACACCCTGCGCGGGCACAAGTGGTTCACGTCGGCGCCGATGTGCGACGTCTTCCTGGTACTGGCGCAGGCCCCGGAGGGGCTGTCGTGCTTCCTGGTGCCGCGCGTGCTGCCCGACGGCACCCGCAACACCTTCCGCATCCAGCGGCTGAAGGAGAAGCTGGGCAACCGGTCCAACGCCTCCTCAGAGCCCGAGTTCGACGAGACCGTGGCCTGGCTGGTCGGCCCCGAGGGGCAGGGCGTGAAGACCATCATCGAGATGGTCAACTGCACCCGGCTGGACTGCGTGATGATGTCGGCGGCGCTGATGCGCAAGACGCTCGTGGAGGCGGGCCACCATGTGCGGCACCGCAGCGCGTTCGGGGCGCGGCTGGTGGACCAGCCGCTGATGCGCAACGTGCTGGCCGATCTGGCGCTGGAGTCCGAGGCCGCCACGACCCTCACCCTGCGACTGGCCGGAGCGGCCGACCGCGCGGTGCGCGGGGACGCCGGGGAGGCCGCGTTCCGCCGGATCGCGACGGCGGTCGGCAAGTACTGGGTCACCAAGCGGGGCCCGGCCTTCACCGCCGAGGCCCTGGAGTGCCTGGGCGGCAACGGCTACGTCGAGGAGTCCGGGATGCCCCGGCACTACCGCGAGGCCCCGTTGCTGTCGATCTGGGAGGGCTCGGGGAACGTCAACGCGCTCGACGTGCTGCGGGCGCTCGGCCGGGACACGGCCACCGCACAGGCGTTCTTCGACGAGCTCGCCCTGACGCGCGGGGCGGACGCCCGGCTGGACGCGGCCGTGGCCGGGTTGAAGGACCGGTTGGCCGAGGGGTCGCAGGCGGGCGCCCGGCGACTGGTGGAGCGGATGGCTCTGACGCTCCAGGGCTCCCTCCTCGTACGGCACGCGCCGTCCGCGGTCGCCGACGCCTTCTGCGCGACGCGGCTGGGCGGCGACTGGGGGCACGCCTTCGGCACGTTGCCCGCGGCGGCCGGGCTGGACGCGATCCTCGGCCGCGCGCTGCCGGACGGCGGCCGGCCCGCCGTCGAGCCGCCGCGCACACGGCCCTCCCCGTAGGCGTTCGCACCGGGCCCGACCTGCGGCGACACTGATCCGGAGGTGACTGTCAGTGGTGGGGTGCAGACTGGCCGGTGTCCTGGAACGAGGGCGTCGACGAAGACGTCGCGGAGGTGATCGGCATGGCCGAGGTACTGCTCGCCGTGGGCACCCGCAAGGGCCTGTTCATCGGGCGCCGGCGGGGTGGCACCTGGGAGTTCGACGAGAGTCCCTACTTCAACGCACAGGCCGTGTACTCGGTCGCCATCGACACCCGCGGCCCGAGCCCGCGGCTGCTGGCCGGCGGGGACAGCGCGCACTGGGGCCCGTCGGTGTTCCACTCCGACGACCTGGGCCGCAGCTGGACCGAACCGGCCCGGCCCGCCGTCAGGTTCCCCAAGGACACGGAGGCGTCGCTGGAGCGGGTCTGGCAGCTGCACCCGTCCGAGGCCGAACCGGACGTGGTGTACGCGGGGACGGAACCGGCGGCGCTGTACCGCTCGGAGGACCGCGGGGAGACCTTCGAGCTGGTCCGGCCGCTGTGGGAGCACCCCACGCGTGCGAAGTGGGTGCCCGGCGGCGGCGGCGAGGGGCTGCACACCGTGCTCACCGACGCCCGTGATCCGCGGGCCGTGACGGTGGCCGTCTCCACGGCAGGGGTGTTCCGCACACTGGACGGCGGCGCGAGCTGGGCCCCGTCCAACTCCGGGGTGTCCGCGGTGTTCCTGCCGGACCCGAACCCGGAGTTCGGACAGTGCGTGCACAAGGTCGCCCGGGACGCGGTCGACCCGGACCGGCTGTATCTGCAGAACCACTGGGGGGTGTACCGCAGCGACGACGCGGGCGGCAGCTGGACGGACATCGGCGAGGGCCTGCCGTCGACGTTCGGCTTCACGGTCATGGCCCACCCCCGTCGCGCCGGCACGGCGTACGTGTTCCCGATCAACGCCGACTCCGACCGGGTGCCGGCCGGCCGGCGCTGCCGGGTCTACCGGACCACGGACGCGGGCAGGAGCTGGGAGCCGCTCACGGCGGGACTGCCGCGGGAGGACCACTACGGCACGGTGCTGCGCGACGCGATGTGTCACGACGGCGCGGACCCGGCGGGCGTCTACTTCGGCAACCGCAACGGCGAGGTGTACGCGTCCGCCGACGACGGCGACAGCTGGCGGCCGCTGGCGTCGCACCTGCCGGACGTGCTCTGCGTACGGGCCGCGGTCGTCGCATGAGTCGCACGAGGATCCCGTCCGGTCCCGGCCACTGGTCGGCCTCCACCGTCGTCACGGCAGTAGGGTGACGCCCGTGGCACCACGACCCTTGAATGAAATCGTCGAAGCGGGCTGGGCGAAGGCCCTGGAGCCGGTGACCGAACGGGTAGCCGGGATGGGGGACTTCCTGCGCGCGGAGATCGCCGCGGGACGCACCTACCTCCCGGCCGGAGCGAACGTCCTGCGGGCCTTCCAGCAGCCCTTCGACGAGGTACGCGTTCTGATCGTCGGACAGGACCCCTACCCCACCCCGGGACACGCGGTGGGACTGTCGTTCTCGGTCGCGCCCGAGGTGCGGCCGCTGCCGGGCAGCCTCATCAACATCTTCCGGGAGCTGAACACCGACTTGGGACTGCCCCAGCCCTCGAGCGGTGATCTCACGCCGTGGACCCGGCAGGGCGTGCTGCTGCTCAACAGGGCGTTGACGACGGCCCCGCGCAAGCCGGGCGCCCACCGCGGCAAGGGCTGGGAGGAGGTCACCGAGCAGGCGATACGGGCGCTGGCCGGGCGGGGCAAGCCCCTGGTCTCCATCCTGTGGGGGCGGGACGCCCGCAACTGCCGTCCGCTGCTGGGCGATCTGCCCGCGGTGGAGTCGGCCCATCCGTCGCCGATGTCCGCCGACCGCGGCTTCTTCGGCTCCCGCCCGTTCAGCCGGGCCAACGACCTGCTGATCCGTCAGGGCGGCCAACCGGTGGACTGGCGCCTGCCGTGACCGGGCCCGGTTTCCTCGCCGTGGACTCCGGGGGCTCCGGTCTGCGGGTCGCCGTCGGGGCCGGCGGGCACGGTCCACCGGCCCGGGCCGCTTCGGGAGAACCGGTGCGGACCGGTGAGCGGGGTATCGACCCGGGGCACTTCATGGAGCAACTGGTGCCGATGGCGCGGGCCTTGTGCGCCGAGGCCGGGATCGAGCGGCTGGAGGTGGCCGTCGTCGGCGTGGCCGGGCTGGCCGGCCTGGGGGACGCGCTGCGCGCGGAGCTTCCGGACGCGCTCCACCGTGAGCTGGGCGTACGGCAGGCGGCGTTGGCCGCGGACGCCGTCACCGCGTACGTCGGTGCGCTCGGGCCGCGGCCCGGTGCGGTGATCGCCGCCGGCACGGGCCTGATCGCGATCGGCACCGACCTGACCGGCTGGCGCCGGGCGGACGGCTGGGGGCATCTGCTCGGCGACTGCGGCGGGGGCGCCTGGATCGGGCGGGCGGGACTGGAGGCGGCGCTGCGCGCGCACGACGGGCGACGGGGCGGCTCCGCGCGGCTGCTGGCCGGCGCCGAGGACATGCTCGGTCCGGCGGCCGGACTGCCCGGCCGGCTGTATCCGCGGACCGACCGGCCGGCCGTGCTCGCCTCCTTCGCGCCCCGGGTGGGCGAGTGCGCGGCCGACGGCGACCCCGTCGCCGTGGAGGTGCTGCGGGCCGCGGCCGGGCACATGGCCGACTCCGCCGCGGCCGTGTGCCCGGCGGCGGACCAATTGGTGGTCGGTCTCACCGGAGGTCTGTTCCGGATGGGTGCCGCGCTGCTCGGACCCTTGGACGAGGAGCTGGCCGAGCGGCTGCCGGGGGCGCGGCGGATCATGGCCGAAGGGGACCCCCTGCACGGGGCGGTCCGCATCGCGGAGGACCTCCTCGCCGGCTCGTTCACCCTTCCGGGCGACGAGAAGATGCTGTGCGTGACGAGCCCGGCAGGTGAGGACGTCACCCGCGCGGCCGACGTCCGTACGTAACTCATCAGACAAAACCGGACGGATACCGCTCACCTGCACCCTCCCCGAACAGGGGAGCCCAGGAAGCCACTAACATGCGGCAACATGAGCACCCCCACTGGGCCCGCGTCCGGCCTGCCCGTACGAATGCCGCGCCCCCGCCAGCCCGGACGGCACCGCCGTCCCGAGCCCCTGGTGGCTCCCGAGGGCGCGCCCGCGCTCGTCCTCGCCGTGCCGGGTACGCCCAGTAGTGCCACCCGCTCACTCACCGAAGAGGTCGTGAGCATCGCCCGTTCCGAGCTGCCCGGCCTGGACGCCCGGATCGGCTACCTCGACGGCGACGACGAGGAATTCCCGACGCTGCGGTCCGTCCTCACGCACGCGGCCGAGGAGCGCACCGCCCGCTTCGAGCAGGCCCGCGCCGCCGGCCTGGACGTCAAGGAGCCCGACGGCCCCGTCGCCGTCGTCGTGCCGCTGCTCGCCGGTCCGGACAGCGCGCTGCTGCGCCAGGTCCGCCAGGCCGTGATGGACAGCCGTATCGCCGCCGAGCTGACCGATGTGCTGGGTCCGCACCCGCTGCTCGCCGAGGCGCTGCACGTGCGGCTGTCCGAGGCCGGTCTGGCCCGCGCCGACCGTGCCCGCCTGTTCACCGTGGCGACCGCGGCGGACGGCATCATCCTGGCCTCCGTGGGCGGTGACGAGGCCGTGCAGGCGGCCGGGATCACCGGCATGCTGCTCGCCGCGCGCCTCGCCGTGCCGGTGATGGCGGCGGCCCTGGACCAGGACGGTTCCATCGCCTCCGTGGCCGAGCAGCTGCGGGGCTCCGGTTCGCAGCAGCTGGCGCTCGCGCCGTACCTGATCGGCCCGGAGATCGACGCCGGCCTGATCGAGGAGGCCGCGAAGGAGGCGGGCTGCTCCGCCGCCGAGGCACTCGGCCCGTACCCGGCGATCGGCAAGCTGGCGCTGGCCAAGTACACGACCGCGCTGGGCATCGCCCCGCAGCAGGCGCAGAACACGCCGGCCCACTGACCCGGCCCGCTGTCCCGGCCGACGCGCGCACGACGCCGAAAGGGCCCGCTCCGGTTCCCGGAACGGGCCCTTCGTCATGTCCCTTCGGGCTCCCGGTCAGCCGGTGACCACGCAGGACGCCGCGGTCACCGGGACGGAGCCGGCACGCCGCGGCACTCCCGTGTCCGGGTCGAGCGCGAACCAGGTCACGTTCCCGGAGCGCTCGTTGGCGACGTACAGGACGCCGTCGGACTCGGTGATCGCCCGGGGCCAGCGACCGCCGCAGGGAACGGTGGTGAGCGAGGTCAGCACCTTGCCCTCCCCCTCGACCGCGAACACCGACAGGACGTCCTCGCCGCGGGTCGCGGTCCACACGAAGCGGCCGTCGGGCGAGACGGCCACCCCGGACGGATAGGCGTCGCCGGCCGGGACGCCGGGCAGGACCGGGATCTCGGCGAGCGGCCTGAGCACGCCGTCGGCTGCGTCCCAGCGGCAGACCACGAGGGTGGGGCTGAGCTCGTTGAGGACGTACGCGAACGACCCTTCCGGGTGGAAGGCCAGGTGCCGCGGGCCCGAGCCCGGGCGCAGGGCGATCTCCCGGTGCGGCGCGGGCACGCCGTCGGCCAGGGTGCAGACCCGTACCGAGTCCGTGCCGAGGTCGACACCCACCGCCCAGCGGCCGCTCGGGTCGGGCTGCACCTGGTGGGCGTGCGGGCCCTGCTGACGCTGCGGATGAGGACCGGAGCCGCTGTGCCGGAACACCCCGGACACCGGCGCGAGGCCGCCGTCCGGGCGGACGGGGACGGCGCTGACGCTGCCGGAGCCGTAGTTCGCGGTGAGGACGTGTCCGGCGAAGAGGCTGAGGTGGGTCGGCCCGCTGCCGTCCACCCGCACCAGGCGCCCGGCCGGCTGTGGCCCGTCCCCGGTCACGCGGAACGCGGCCACGGCGCCCTCGGCCGTCTCGCTGACCGCGTACAGCATGCGGCCGTCGGGTGACAGGGCCAGGTAGGACGGGTCGGGTACGGCGTTCACGGTACTCAGGACGGTCAGCGCGCCGCTGCCGGGGGCGATGGCCGCGGTGACGATGCCCGGGCCTCCCGCCGCCGTGAACGACCCGATGAACGCCCGCCGCCTGCCGTCCGCCACGACTGTCCCCTCTCGTCCGCTACCGACCGGGGTGACGGTAGCAGCCGATCACGTCAGGTCTAGACCAAAGACCCGCCCGGTGCGTCCGTGCGGGTCAGGCCCCGACCAGCGGGGAGCCGGACGGCGCCCGCAGCGGCGCGGCCAGCTCGGCGAGGGCGCGTTCCAGACCGTGCAGATGGGCCAGGGCGGGTTCCGTCCCGGCCGGGGAGGTCCGGACGGCGATGTCCCGGCCACCGGTGAGCGCCTCGACGGCGGCCTCGACGCGCCAGCAGGCGGCGGCCAGCCGGGCGTCGTGCGAGGCCTCCGGGTCGGCGGCGACGGCGACCAGGCCGCGGATCTCCCGGGCGCAGTCGTCGAGCAGCGCGAGCACCCGCCGGGCGCGCCGCTTGCGGCCGAGCATGGGGTTCAGCGGATGCACCAGCGGGGCGACCGAGAGCCGTACCCGGGCGAGCAGCTGTTCCAGCTCCGCCACCACCGGCGCCGGGTCGGCGTCCGCGGTCCCGGCCAGCCGTGCGGCCGTCTGAGCGGTGCACGCGTGGACACAGCGCAGGGCCCGCTGGATCCAGGTGTCGGTGATGCTGTGCGTGGTCACGGGCAGGACGAACGCCACCGCCAGCACGGCACCGAGCGCGCCGACGGCGGTCTCCACGAGCCGGAGCGCCAGCAGACCGGGGGTGAGCACGCCCAGCAGGCCGTAGAGCATGGCGGCGAGCACCGTCACCCAGAGCATCATCCAGGTGTAGGACACGGCGGCCGTGTAGAAGATGCCGAAGACGGCGACGGCGACGACCAGGGCGGTCAGCGGCCCGTCCCCGTGCGCGGGGACGGCGACGAACAGCGCGAGCCCGATGCCGATGACGGTGCCGAGCACCCGCCGGAAGCCGCGTACCAGGGTCTCGCCGCGCGAGGTGGTGTTGACGAAGACCCACCAGGTGGCGCCGACGGCCCAGTACCAGCGCTGACCGGACACCAGCTGGCCCACGACCAGGGCGAAGCCCGCGCCGGCGGTCGCCTGGACCGCCTGGCGGGTGGTCACGCGGGCCAGCCGGGTACCGCCGGGCGGCGCCGGTACGACGGCCGGGGGCAGCCGGCGCTCGTAGCACCACAGCCCGAAGCGCACCGCGGCCGCGGCGAGCACGGACAGCAGGACGGAGGCGTACAGCTCGGGGAGCTGGGCGGTCCGCGCGTGCAGGAACTGCGCCACAAAGTAGGTCATGAACGCGAAGACGCCGAGGCTGTGACCGCGCGGGCCCCAGCGCCGCGCGTACACGCCGAGTCCGACCACGGCGAGGAAGGCGAGGTCGCGGGCGACCGGGTGGTCGTGCAGCAGGGCCGCGGCGGCGAGCACCGGCAGGCCGACGGCGGGCAGCAGCGCCGTGGTGACGGCCTGCCCGCGGACCGTGGCGTCGGTGACGGTGAACAGGGCGAGCAGCGCGGCCAGCCCACCGGTGACGGCACCGGTGAGCGAGTGTCCGGCCAGACCGCAGACGACGACGGCCAGACCGATGCCGAGCACGGCCCGCGCCGCGAAGCGCAGCCGGATCCGGCCCGGGTCCGGAGCCGTGAACACCCTCTTCAGCACGTACCGCCCCCTGGGAACTCGTTGGTGTGCGCCGTGGCACGAAAAAGGCGCCGCGGGGTCCGCAGCGCCATCGACCCCTCCATATCAGCATCTCTTCCACCAGTGGCTCAACAGGCTCTTGTGAAAGTGGGCCATTGGTACAGTTTCCGCGGCATTCCTACGGCCATCGACGTGCCAATGGCCGACACGGGGACGTGAACCCTCATGGCGGTGGACGAACTCGACACCCGCATCCTGCGGCTGCTGCTGGAGCAGCCCCGCACCAGCGTGCGGGAGTACGCCCGGATCCTCGGGGTGGCCCGCGGCACCCTGCAGGCCCGCCTGGACCGCATGGAGCGCGAGGGCGTGATCACCGGTACCGGCCCCGCCCTCTCCCCCGTCGCGCTGGGCCACCCCGTCCTCGCCTTCGTGCACATCGAGGTCACCCAGGGACGCCTCGACGAGGTGGGCGACGCGCTGGCCGCCGTACCGGAGATCGTCGAGGCGTTCTCCATCACCGGCGGCGGCGATCTGCTGACCCGGGTCGTGGCGCGCGACAACGCGCATCTGGAGGACGTGATCCAGAAGCTGATCAGCCTGCCCGGTGTGGTCCGTACCCGCACCGAGGTGGCGCTGCGCGAACGCGTCCCGCACCGGCTGCTGCCGCTGGTGGAGTCGATCGGCAGGACGGCACGGAAGTGAGCCCTGCCATCCTGGACCCCATGAACGCGCCCGGCACCCTCTCGGTCATCTTCGATCTCGACGGAACGCTCGTTGACAGCGAGCCGAACTACTACGAGGCGGGCCGGCGGACCCTCGCCGCGTACGGGGTGCCGGACTTCTCCTGGGCCGAGCACGAGCGCTACGTCGGGATCAGCACCCGGGAGACGATCGCCGACTGGCGGGAGCGGTACGGCCTGTCCGCCCCGGTGGAGGAACTGCTCGCGGTCAAGAACCGCCACTACCTGCGGCTGGCCGGCGCCTCGACGCGGGTGTACCCGCAGATGCGGGCGTTCGTCGAACTGCTGGCGGCCGAGGGCGTGCCGATGGCCGTGGCGTCCGGTTCCTCGCCCGAGGCGATCGGGGCGATCCTGGCCGGCACGGGCCTGGACACGTATCTGCACACGGCCGTCGCGGCCGACGAGGTCGCGCACGGCAAGCCGGCCCCCGACATCTTCCTGGAGGCGGCGCGCAGGCTCGGCGCGGACCCGGCCGACTGCGTGGTGGTCGAGGACGCGGCCCCGGGTGCCGCCGCCGCGCACGCGGCCGGAATGCGCTGCATCGCGATCCCCTACGTCGCCGCCCAGGCCGACGCCCCCGAGTTCGCCACCGCCGGCCTCCTGCTGCGCGGCGGACAGGAGGAGTTCACGGCGCGGGCCGCGCACGCCTGGCTGGCGGACTCCGCCCGGTGCTCCTGACGGCTCCCGCCGTCCGCGCGTCCTCGGCGAACGTCCGGAACCGATCGCTCCCGAACCGTTGACGCCTTTCCGTCCCCTCCCTATCGTCTGGCCGATCGTTCGTACAGCGTTCGAGATACCGAACAGAGGAGCATCCATGGCACAGCCCCTCTCCAGACGAACCCTCCTCCAGGCCGCCGCCCTCACGGCGACGGCGACCGCGGTCTCCGCGGCCGCCACCGGGCGCGCCGCCGCCGCACCCGGCGCCCCGGCGGCCGCTTCCGGCGTACCGGCGGCATGGACCGTACGGCCGTTCGGACTGGAGGACGTGACACTCGGGCCTGGCGTCTTCGCGGACAAGCGGCAGCTGATGCTCGACCACGCCCGTGGCTACGACGTGAACCGGCTGCTCCAGGTCTTCCGCGCCAACGCCGGCCTGTCCACCCGGGGCGCGGTCGCCCCCGGCGGCTGGGAAGGGCTGGACGGGGAGGCCAACGGCAATCTGCGCGGCCACTACACCGGCCATTTCCTGACCATGCTGGCGCAGGCGTACCGCGGCACCGGCGAGCAGGTCCTCGCGGACCGGATCGCCACCGTGGTCGGGGCCCTGACCGAGGTGCGGGAGGCACTGCGGCACGACCCGGCCGTACTGAGCGTCGAGGGACGGTTCGGCCGTGCGGCGGAGAACGTGCGCGGCTCGTACCACTACGTGGAGCTTCCGGCGGCCGTGCTCGCCGGCGCCCCGGAACTCACCCTGTCCGCGTGGGTGCGCCCCGCGCACGACGCCGCCTGGGCCAGGATCTTCGACTTCGGCGACGACACCACCCGCTATCTGTATCTGGCCGCCCGCAACGCGAACGGGGTACCGCGGTTCGCCGTCACCACTTCGGGGCCGGGCGGCGAACAGGGCCTCGACGGCACCGCGCCGCTGCCGGTCGGCGAGTGGAGCCACCTGGCCGTGACCCTCGCCGACGGCACCGGCACCCTCTACGTCGACGGCACCGCCGTGGCCCGGAGCACGGACATCACGCTGACCCCGGCCGCGCTCGGCACCCTCACGAACAACTGGCTGGGCCGCTCCGGCTTCCGCGCCGACCCCGTCTTCGCGGGGGCGTTCGAGGACGTCAATGTCTTCTCGCGGGCCCTGACCGCCGCCGAGGTCACCGGGTTGCGGAGCCGCCGGGCCGCCGACGCGGCGGCCGGCCGGGGAGACCTGGCGTCGTACGCCTTCGACGAGACGACCGGGGCGACGTTCGCGGACGCCTCCGGCCGGGGGCTGGACGCCACCCTGCGCCGCACCTGGGGGGCGCCCAGCCACCCGGGCTTCCTCGCCGCGTACCCGGAGACGCAGTTCATCGAACTGGAGTCGATGACCGGCAGCGACTACACCCGGGTGTGGGCGCCGTACTACACCGCGCACAAGATCCTCAGAGGACTGCTGGACGCGTATCTCGCCACGGACGACGACCGGGCGCTCGATCTGGCGTCCGGCATGTGCGACTGGATGTACGCGCGGCTGTCCGTGCTGCCGACGGCCACCCTGCAGCGGATGTGGGGGCTGTTCTCCAGCGGGGAGTTCGGCGGCATCGTCGAGGCGGTCTGCGACCTGCACGCGATCACCGGCCGGGCCGAACACCTCACTCTCGCCAAGCTGTTCGACCTGGACCGGCTCATCGACGCCTGTGCCGCCGACACCGACGTCCTGGAGGGGCTGCACGCCAACCAGCACATCCCGATCTTCACCGGCCTGGTGCGGCTGCACGACGAGACGGGCGAGCAGCGCTACCTCACGGCCGCGAGGAACTTCTGGGGCATGGTCGTACCCCACCGCATGTACGCGATCGGCGGCACCAGCAGCGGCGAGTTCTGGAAGGCCCGCGACGCGATCGCGGGCACGATCACCGACACCACCGCCGAGTCCTGCTGCGCGTACAACATGCTCAAGCTGAGCCGGACGCTGTTCTTCCACGAGCAGGATCCGGCGTACATGGACTACTACGAGCGGGCCCTGTTCAACCAGGTGCTCGGTTCCAAGCAGGACCGGCCGGACGCGGAGAAGCCGCTCGTCACCTACTTCATCGGCCTGACGCCCGGTCATGTGCGTGACTACACGCCCAAGCAGGGGACGACCTGCTGCGAGGGCACCGGCATGGAGAGCGCCACGAAGTACCAGGACTCGGTGTACTTCGCGAAGGCCGACGGGAGCGCCCTGTACGTCAACCTCTACAGCGCCTCCCGGCTGACCTGGGCCGAGAAGGGCGTCACGGTCACACAGACCACCCGCTACCCCCAGGAGCAGGGCAGCACGCTCACCATCGGCGGCGGCCGGGCCTCCTTCACGCTGCTGCTGCGCGTGCCGTCCTGGGCGACCGCGGGTTTCCGGGTGACCGTCAACGGGCGTGCCGTGCCCGGTACTCCGGTCCCCGGCCGTTACTTCGCGGTCTCGCGGGCCTGGCGCGACGGCGACACCGTACGGATCTCCGTGCCCTTCCGGCTGCGGGTGGAGCGGGCCCTCGACGACCCCGCACTGCAGGCCCTGTTCCACGGGCCGGTCAACCTGGTCGCCCGCCGGCCGGGGCCGGAGGCCGTCCGGTTGGGGCTGTACGGAAATGCCGGACTCTCCGGCGATCTGCTGCCCTCCCTCGCGCCGGTCCCGGACAGACCCCTGCACTACACGCTGGACGGCATCGAGCTGGCACCCTTCGCGGAGGGGACCGAGGACCCGACCCACGCCTACGTCCGGCGCTCGGAACCGCGTGTGATCTTCGGCGGGTCGGACTCCGGAGTCGCCAACCCCGCCCGGAGCGACGGTACGAGTCTGCTCGACGAGATCTGGGCCCGGGCGCCCTTCCGCGACAAGGGAGCACTGGTGGCACGGGTGCGGTCCACCGTGGCGGCCTGGGTGTCCGAGGGTCTGCTGAGCCGCGCCGACGGCGACAAGGTGGTGGGTACGGCGCAGAAGGCCGCCTACGCCCGCTGACACCGACCGAAAATTCTTTCCCGAACGGTGATTGTCTCGCGCCTGGCGTCCGTACTTCCTGCTGTTGGGCCGTTCATATCCCAGGAGGCACGATGCGCATCTCGCGCAGCACGGCAGGAACCGCGTTCGTGGGCGGAGCCATGATCCTCACCCTCACCGCGCTCGCCTATCCCACCATGCTGGGCGTACAGAACACGTCGACCAAGCCGGACCGGGTGGTGGCCAACACGAACTACGGCCCGCTGACCGAGGCGGACCGCGACTTCGTGGTGAAGGTGCGCGCGGCGGGGCTGTGGGAGCACCCGCTGGGGCTGCTGGCGATGGAGCGGGGTACGACGGCGGAGATGAAGGAGGCGGGCGAGCACCTGGTGGTCGGACACGGCCGGCTCGACGAGAGCTGCCGCAAGCTCTCCCTGGAGCTCGGCATCACGCTGCCGAACCAGGCGTCACCGCAGCAGCAGGGGTTCGTGGAGACCATCAGGGCCACCAACGGCAAGGAGTTCGACTCCACGGCGGTGAACATCATGCGCGTGACGCACGGGCAGATCTTCCCGGCCATCGCCAACATCCGGGCCAACACCAGGAACACCCTCGTCCGGCAGCTGGCCGACCAGGCCAACGACACGGTGCTCGACCACATCACGGTGCTGGAGAAGACGGGGCTGGTCAATCACGAGCAGGTCAACTTCCAGCAGACCAGCCCGCCGAAGATGCCGCAGGAGCAGGTGACCCCGCCGGCTCCGCAGGCGGGTGCGCCGGTTCTGGTGCTGGAGATCCCCAAGGGGCTGGAGGACCTCAACACGGCGTCCCCGGCGCCGGCGCCGTCGCCGACGGTCAGGTAGCCGGGTCACGACCTGCGGCGGGGCTTGCCCCGCCGCAGGTTCTTCGGTGTGCCGCCGGTGCCTCCCCGGCGGCCGCGGCCGGCCGATCCGCCGGCCGGCTGCTGCCGCCGGGCGGTGCGTTCGGGCTTCTTCTCCTGTGCCGGCTGCTGCCCGCGGCCGCGGGTGCTGTTGACGGTCCGGCCGCGGACGATCCCGATGAGGTCCTCGACCCGGTCCGTCGTCGCCGCCTCGGGCCAGGCCAGCGCCACGTCCGACTCGGGAGCCCGCTCGAGCGGCCGGTGGGTGAGGTCCTTGCGGTGGTGCAGCCGGGCGAGCGACAGCGGTACGACGAGCACGCCGATCCCGGCCGCGACGAGCTCGACGGCGTCGGCGGTGGTGGCGGGGCGTTCGAACGCGGGCCGCCCGGGCGGGCTCTCCCAGGTGAGGACGGAGTCCAGGGGGTCCAGCACGATGTCGTCGGCCAGGTCCTCCGGGGACACCGTGTCGACCGCCGTGACGAGGTGGTCCTTGGGCACCACGACGACCGTCTGCTCGGTGTAGAGGGGGATCGCGCTGAGGACCGTACGGTCGACGGGCAGCCGGACGAGGCCCGCGTCGGCGTCACCGCTCAGCAGCAGCCCCTGCGCCGCCCCGGCGGGGACCTGCGTGAGGGTCAGCGGGACGTCGGGCAGCCGCTCGTTCCAGATGCGCACCCATTTGCCGGGCATCACCCCGGGTGCGTACACGAGCCGGAACGGGGGGGACACTTCCGAGCCTGTCACCTGGCCAGGTTACCGGCCGTGGTCGGCGGCCGTGCACACGCTCGATACCCTGGACGCCATGACGCAGCACCAGAGCACCCAGACGATGAAGCCCGCGACCGCGGCGAAGAAGCTGGGTGTGTACCTCGACGCCACCCCTGCCGACTTCCGGGACGGTGTCGTCTCACGCACCGAGCTGAACGCGCTCCAGGCGGACCCGCCGCAGTGGCTGCGGGACCTGCGGCGCGACGGCCCCCACCCCCGCCCGGTGGTCGCGGCGAAGCTGGGCGTGTCCATCGCCGGTCTCGCGCGCGGCGGGGTCACCGAGGCCCTCACCACCGAACAGATCGAAACGCTGAAGGAGGAGCGCCCCGAGTGGCTGGAGCGGGAGCGCGCCACCCAGGCCGAGGTCCGCAAGGAGGAGGCCCGGATCAAGAAGCGGAACACGGAACGCGCGGAACGCGACGACTGACCGAAACGCCAGCCCGCGCCACCCTTCCGGTGGATAGAAATATCTACCAGCATGTCCGTACCGCACGCGCCCGCAGTGGCGCAGCCGACCGTGCCCGGGGTGGGACATGCACAGCTCCATGTGGAAGCAAGCCGTCGAGTGGCTGGCCGCGGCGGCCACGGATCCGCAGGAGTGCAAGCGCGAGTGGGACCACGGCAAGGGCACGGCGCTGCTCGCGGCGGGCCGGTACTGGGACGTGCTGAGCGTGCCCGACCGCCTCGGGCTGCTCGCCCTGGACATCCTGTGGCGCGACCCCCTGAAGGTGCCCGGGCCCACGCTGGTGGACGTCACGGCCCGCAGGGTGGGGTTCTTCCTGCCACCCGACCCGGTCAGCGAATGGGTCGGCTTCGGGGTGCGGCACGTGGGCCGGGGGTCCTGGGTCGCCGTACCGCCGCCCTACCGGCCGGCCGGACGTCTGGAGTGGCTGGTCCCGCCGGACGGCACCGGCACCCTGCACGCCCCCGGTCCGCTCGAACTGGCGCTGCGCGGGGCGACCGGCACGCTCGCCGTGCTGGCGCCGGTCAGCGCGGAGCCGGCGGGTCCGGAGGGCTGGTGAGTTCCTCGCGGGTCTCCTCACGGGTGTCCTCGGCGGGTGGCCGCAGCAGGGGGACCGGGACGGGGAAGGGCACGGGCAGCACCGTCGCGCGCTCGCCGACCGTGGCGGCGGCGAAGGAGGCCCACAGGCCGTCGCGGTGCTCCGGGACCGTGCGGCCCCTGGCCCGCCACTCCGCGACGAGGGCCGTGTAGATCGGCGTATGGCCGCCGTACCCGCTGGTGAGTTCGGCGTACAACCGGCCCGCGGCGTCGTGCCCGAGAAGGCGCCGCGCCGTCTCAGTGCTGTCCATGCCGGTCCAACGCGCCCCCGTGCGCCGGTGGTACGCCGGTGGCCGCAGGTCCGCCGGGTCGGGTGAAGCCATCACCCGTACGGCCCTCGCCGGGCAGTCGTCGCCGGGCCGGGGCGGGCCGGGGTTGACCCTCGACCTTGTCGAGGGATCAGGGTCGTGGGTGTGGAGAGCGAGATGCGCAGCATTGGTGAGACGGCCCGGGACAGCGGGCTGGGCGTGAGCGCCCTGCGGTTCTACGACCGTGCCGGTGTCCTGGTCCCCGACCGGGTGGATCCGGTCAGCGGCTACCGCTGGTACGCCCCCGGGCAGCTGGACGAGGCCCGACTGCTGGCCCGGCTGCGCCGGGCCGGGATGCCGCTGGCGGACATCCGGCTGGTGCTGGCCGGCTGGACGGGCGCCGACACCGATCTCGTACGACAGCTGCTCCAGGCGCATCTGCGCCGGCTGGAGCAGGGGCTGTCCGACGCCCGCGCCGAGTTCTCCGCGCTCCGAGCCCTACTCGATGACAGGGAGAACCCCATGACCTCGCTCCGCACCGACGCCGCCGTACGGCTGTCCCTCTCCGGCCCCGGGCTGGCCGCCGCGCTGGACGCGGTCCGGTTCGCGGCCGGCACCGACCCGGAGCTGCCGATGCTCGGCGGGATCCTCTTCGACGTCGAGGGCGACGCGCTGCGTCTGGTGGCCACCGACCGGTACCGGATGGCCGTGGCGCGCGCCGCCGCCGACGGACACGACGGGTCCCGCGTCCAGGTCACCGTGCCCCTTCCGCTCGCCGACGCGATGCGGGCCCTGCTGGACGGCGAGGGACAGGTCCGGCTCACCGTGGACGGTGACCGCGTGACCCTGGAGACCGGGGGCCGGCAGACGGCCGGCCAGTGCCTCGGCCACGACTTCCCGGACTACCGGCGTCTCGTCCGCCTCCCGGCCGGGAGGCGCGCCGTGGTGGACGTGCCGGCCTTCCGGGAGGCGGTGCGCACCGGCCCCGTGCGCGCGGGCGAGGTGCGCGAACAGGGCGGGACGTCCTGCGACCTCAGCGTGCTGGAGGTGGCCGACGACGGCTCGGTCGCCCTGGCCGGTGACGGCGCCGACGGCCGGGACCTCGTCGCCGTGAACCGCGCGTTCCTGCTGGACGCGCTCGCCGCGGGAGCCGGCGACCGGCTGGTCCTCGAGTTCGGCGCCCCCACGGCACCCCTCGCGATCCGCCGGCCGGACGACGCCCACACGTTCTCGCTCCTGATGCCGGTGCGGCTGGAGAACTAGCCTCTTCTGCCAGTGGGGGACGTCGGCCGGTTCAGCGTTCGGGCCGGCTCTCGTCCACCGGTTCCAGCGTCTCCGCGGCCGGCGCCGTGGCCTGTGCGGGCACGGTGTCGGCGGACGCGGTGCGCCGGGCGGTCAGGCGCAGCGCGATGGGCTCGGTGTAGCGGGCCGTGAGCGGCCCCAGGACGACCAGGACCAGGACGTACGCCGTGGCCAGCGGGCCGAGGTCCGGTTCGATGCCGGCGGTGACCGCGAGACCCGCGATGACGATGGAGAACTCCCCGCGGGCGACCAGGGTGCCGCCCGCGCGCCAGCGGCCCTTGGAGGAGATCCCGGCCCGGCGGGCGGCCCAGTAGCCGGTGGCGATCTTCGTCAGCGCGGTGACGACGGCGAGCGCGAAGGCGGGCAGGATCACCGGCGGGATGGAGTGCGGATCGGTGTGCAGGCCGAAGAAGACGAAGAACACGGCGGCGAACAGGTCCCGCAGCGGCGCGAGCAGGTTGTGCGCGCCCTCGGCGACCTCCCCGGACAGGGCGATGCCGACCAGGAACGCGCCCACGGCCGCCGAGACCTGCAGCTGCTGGGCGAGTCCCGCGACGAGCAGGGTCAGGCCCAGCACGACCAGCAGCAGCTTCTCCGGGTCGTCGCTGGAGACGAAGCGGGAGATCACCCGCCCGTAGCGGACGGCGACGAACAGCACGAGCCCTGCGACGCCCAGCGCGATGGCCAGCGTGACGCTGCCCGCGGCGAGGCTGACACCGGCCAGCAGGGCGGTGATGATCGGCAGGTAGACCGCCATGGCCAGGTCCTCGAGCACCAGGATGCTGAGGATGACCGGGGTCTCGCGGTTGCCGAGCCGTCCGAGGTCGCCGAGGACCTTCGCGATGACGCCTGAGGAGGAGATCCAGGTGACGCCGGCCAGCACCACCGCGGCGACCGGACCCCAGCCGAGCAGCAGGGCCAGGGCGGCGCCGGGCAGGGCGTTCAGCGCCATGTCGACGAGGCCGGCCGGGTACTGGGTCTTGAGGTTGGAGACGAGGTCGCTGGCCGTGTACTCCAGGCCGAGCATGAGCAGCAGCAGGATGACGCCGATCTCGGCACCGATCGCGACGAACTCCTCGCTCGCGCCGAGCGGCAGCAGACCGCCCTCGCCGAAGGCGAGGCCGGCCAGCAGATAGAGGGGGATCGGGGAGAACTGGAGGCGTCCGGCGAGGCGTCCCAGCAGGCCGAGCCCGAGGATGATCGCGCCGAACTCGATCAGGAAGATCGCGGAAGAGTGCACGCGCTCACTCCCGACCGAGTATCTCGGCGGCGGCGTCGATGCCCTCGCGGGTGCCGATCAGGATCAGCGTGTCCCCGCCGGCCAGCCGGAAGTCCGGCGCCGGGGACGGGATCGCCTCGGCCCGCCGCAGCACGGCCACGATCGAGGCTCCGGTGTCGGTGCGCATCCGGGTGTCGCCCAGCAGCCGGCCGTTCCAGTGGGAGACGGCGGACAGTTCGATGCGTTCGGCGACCAGCCCCAGGTCGGTGGTGTGCAGCAGGTTGGGGCTGTGGTGGGCCGGCATGAGCGCGTCGATCAGCGCCGCCGACTCGGCGACGGTCAGCCGCATCGAGCGGGCGCAGGCGTCCGGGTCGTCGGAGCGGTAGACGTTGACCGTGCGGGCACCGTCGCGGTGCGCGATCACGGACAGGTGCTCGTGCTCACGCGTGGTGAGGTCGTACTTCACGCCGATGCCCGGCAGTGGCGTGGCGCTCATCCGTGGAGCAGGCACAGCCCGTCCCCTTCCCGGTTCTCTTCCGTTGTCGTCCGATGTGTGGTGCCGGCCGTGCCGTCGAACGGCACGGGTGATCCACCCCCACGGGGCCCATGGTGCCATCCCGCCATTCGGCCGGAACATGGGTGTTGCCACGGATGGACAGAGGACGCGACGGGGCCGAGGATTTCCGGGGAGGCCGTGTCGTCGCAGGTCGGAGGGGTGAGTGCGGGCCGTTTCCCGCGGGTACCCGGACGGACCGCCGGGGACGGGAGCGAGTGGTGAACGACACGGTGATCGTAGGAGTGGACGGTTCGCCGTCCAGTCTCGCCGCGGTCGACGTCGCGGCGCACGAGGCCCTGCTGCGCGGCGCGCGTCTGCGGATCGTGCACGCGTTCAGCCGCCCGGCCGACCTCGATCCGATGATCCACGGTGCGCTGGCGCGGGCCGAACAGCGTGTCCACGACCGTGCGCCGGGACTGGAGGTGGCCAGGACCGTGGCGTCCGGTGAGACGCTGACGGTGTTGCGGAGCGAGTCGCGGCATGCGGCGCTGACGGTGGTCGGCGGGCGGGGCCACGGCGGGTTCGGGGATCTGCTGCTGGGCTCGACGGTGGTGCAGCTGGCCGCGCACGGGCACGGTCCGCTGATGGTGGTCCGCGGTCGTCCCGGTCCCGAGGGGCCCGTGCTCCTCGCCGTGGACGGCTCGCCGGCCGGGGACGCGGCGGCGGCCTTCGCCTTCGCCGAGGCCGCGCTGCGCGGGGCGCCGCTGGTCGCGATGCATGTGTGGAACACCTGGAGCGAACCGACACCGTACGAGGGTCCCGCCGATCCGCTGAACGTGGTGGTGGATCTCGACCGGCTCCGCGAGCGGCACCAGCGACTGCTGGAGGAGGCGGTGGGGCGGCATCGGGACGCCCGTCCCGGTGTCGCCGTGGAACTGCGGCTGGAGCGGGCGCGGGTGCGGCACGCACTGCTCGACGCGAGCCGGGAGGCCCGACTGGTGGTGTCCGGGGCCCGTGGCCACGGCGGCTTCACCGGGATGCTGCTCGGTTCGGTCAGCCAGGCACTGCTGTACCACGCCGACTGTCCCGTCGTCGTCGTCCGCGGCACGGGGTGAAGGGGCGTCCCCGTTCCCCGCGGGGGCTTCTCCGCCGCGGCACGATGGGGCCATGTACACGACCCGCGTGTCCGGACATGTGAACGCCCCCCGCCCGGCCGTCTACCGGGCGCTGGTGAGCGCGGAGGCGGTCGCGCGGTGGCGGGTGCCGCCGGGCATGCGGAGCGAGGTGCACGCGTTCGAGGCGCGCGAGGGCGGCGGGTTCCGGGTCTCCCTGACCTATGACTCGCCCGACGCGGCCGGCAAGTCGTCCGCGCACACCGACACGTACCACGGTCGCTTCACGCGGCTCGTGCCCTGCGAACTGGTGGTGGAGGTCCTCGAGTTCGAGAGCGAGGACCCCGGGCTGCGCGGCACGATGACGATCACCACCGCGCTCACCGAAGCCGACGGCGGCACGGATGTGCTGATCGTCCACGAGGGCGTCCCCGACGCGGTGTCCGCGGCCGACAACGACGCGGGCACCCGCTCGGCACTGAGCCGGCTCGCCCGTTTCGTGGAGGCGGACACCTGAATTTCCTGCGCTCCCCCGTGCACCCGTGCGCCCCCTTGGCGACGGGATCGGGTACGTCGGGTGCCGGTCCGCCGTGGGCAGGACAAGGTTCGAGTACCACATGTATGTGGACTCGTATATGTGGACTCACTGAATTCCGTTTGTGTCGCTCGAGACAGGTGGCATTCGATGAGCAATTGCGTCCATGAACCGGTGCCGGCCTGGAGGTCGGGAGTCGCGCCGGGCATATTCCCGTCCGTCGGACACGGTATCGCCTTGTTCCGGCGCCCACTGGAGTTTCTGAATTCTTTGTCCGCGTACGGCGATCTGGTGGAGATACGCCTGGGTCCCGTCCGCGCCTGGGTGGTGTGCCATCCGCGACTGGTCCACGAGATGCTCAGGGACACCCGCACCTTCGACAAGGGCGGCCCTCTCTACGAGCGGCTCCGGGCCCTCATGGGGGACGGGGTCGTCACCTGCCCGCACGGCGATCACCGCAGGCAGCGCAGGCTGCTGCAGCCCGCCTTCCGTCCGGCCGGCGTCGCCGGCCGGACGGAGTCCATGGGTGAGGAGGCCGAGTCGGTGTGCCGCTCCTGGCGGGCGGGGCAGAAGGTCGATGTCGGCGCGGCCATGATGACCCTGACCACGGGGACGATCAGCCGGGTCCTCTTCTCCGACTCCCTCGACGCGGCGAGGACCGCCGAGGTGCGGGACTGCCTGGCCGGGATCGTCCGCGGCCTGTTCGCGCGTACGGTCGTACCGGTGGACGCCCTGTTCCGGGTGCCTCTGCCCGCCAACCGCCGGTACCGCGACGCGGTGGCCCGTCTGCACGCGCTCGTGGACGCGGTCGTCGCCGAGCGCCGCGCGGGCGAGGCACGTGACGATCTGCTGGGGGCGCTGCTGGCGGCGGCCGACGCCGGGGAGGACGGGGTGACCCCCCGCGAGGTGCACGATCAGCTCGTCTCCCTGCTGCTCACCGGGTCGGAGAGCCCCTCGCTGTGTCTGTCCTCCACGTTCAGCCTGCTCGCACAGCACCCGGAGGCCGAGCGCGCGCTGCACGCCGAGGTCGACTCCCTGCCGGCCGGGCGTGCCCTCCTCACCTCCGACGATCTGCCGCGCCTCCCCCGCACCCGGGCGGTGGTCAGCGAATCCCTGCGCCACTCCCCGCCCGGCTGGCTCTTCACCCGGTCCACCACCAGGGACGTCGAGTTCGGCGGACGCCGCCTGCCGCGCGGGGCCACCGTCCTGTACAGCCCGTATCTGCTGCACCACGCGCCCTCGTCGTTCCCCGAGCCCGAGCGGTTCCGGCCGGAGCGGTGGCTGTCCGGCGAGGAGACCGGCGGGCCGCACGGGGCGATGGTCCCGTTCTCCGCGGGCAGCCGGAAATGCCTCGGGGACGCCTTCGCCATGGCACAGGCCACGGTGGCGCTCGCGACCATCGCGCGGCGCTGGAGGCTGCTCCATCCGCCGGGGCCCGTCGCGCCGGTGCGCCCGGCGGTGACACTGGGCCCCAGGTCACTGGTCATGATCTGCGAACCGCGCGGTGGCGGGCTCGACCGGGGATCCCGAGGGGCGGGTGACAACCTTGTCGACCACACATGAGGACATCGCGACCGGCGCACCGCACGGAATTCACGGCGCCGATCTCAGGAATCTGATCGACACCCATCTGCACATGCCGTTCCCCTTCCTGAGCAATCCGCACGAACACCAGGTCGCGGCGGGCGTCGAGAAGTGGCTGCGGGAAACGGGACTGGCGGACGAAAGCTGGATTCCGGAAATGATCGCCCGCACCCGCCCGGCCCAGCTCGCCTCCTACAACGGCCCGGACATGGATGCCGGTCTGCTGCAGATCGTCGCCAACCAGATCGCCTATCAGTTCGTCTTCGACGACCGGGCGGAGGAGGTGGGCCGACGGGGACCCGGCCGGCTGCTGCCCATGCTGGACGAGAGCATCGCCGTACTGCGGGACGACGCGTCGCCGTCGACGCCGCTCGGCGCGGCCCTGGCCGATCTGCACCAACAGGTCCGCGAGCGGTGCACGCCGGCCCAGGCCGCGCGATGGGCCGTCAAGAGCCGTGAGTACGTGCACGGCCTGCTGTACGAGGCGGTGGCGCAGGCCGACCCCGCCCCGCTGCCGACCGGGCTGTGCACGTCGATACGGTCGCTGACCGCGGGGGTCGAGCCCTTCCATCCGCTGTGCGAGGCGGCACAGCCGTGCGAACTGTCCGACGCGGAACTGCAGCACCCGGTGATGCGGCGGCTGACCCGGCTGTCGGCCGACGCGGCGGTGTGGATACCCGATCTGTACTCCGCGGTGAAGGAACGGCAGGCAGGCGGGATGATCAATCTGGCCCTCGCCCACCAGCGGGCCCACCGCTGCTCCCTGCCGGTCGCCGTCATGCTGGCGATCCGGCAGATCAACCGCACGATCGACGAGTTCGTCGGCCTCTTCGAGGAGATCAGGCCGCGGCTGAGTCCCTCGGCCGTCGGTTATGCGGAGGGCATGGCCGGCTGGATCCGGGGGTGCTGCCACTGGTCCCGTACCGTGCCGCGCTACGCCGACACGGCGGTGGCCCCGGCCTGACCCGGTCGCCGCCACGGGCCCGCGCCCCGGGCGCGCTCCATTCGAGCGACCCTACCCACAGGAGGGATGCCCCAAGCCGCCACCGTCTTCGATTCACCCGTCCTGTCGTGGTCGTACCGGAATACTGAAACGGCGCGCCGCGGCGGACATACGCTCGTCTGCCACCCGTCGACCGAACGACAGGAAGCGGTGCGGCACATGGCGATCGAGCGGCGGCAGTACGGCACCGAGTCCCGGCCCCTGCTGGAACGCCGACGGGAACTCCGCGCGCTCGACGAGGCGTTGGCGGCCCTGCGGGACACCCGGGACGGGGTGCCGCAAGTGCCGCGCGGTGGGCTCCTCGTCTTCACCGGCCCGGGCGGGATGGGCAAGACGGCACTGCTGGCGCAGGCCCGCTCCCGCGCGCTGGCCCAGGGTGTCACCGTGCTGTCGGGCTGCGGCGGCCGGAACGAGCAGGAGCTGGCGTTCCGTGTGGTGCGCCGGCTCCTCCAGCCCTCGCTGGCCGCGATGGACGGCGGCGAGCTCCGCGCGTTCCTGGGCAGTTGGTACGACGTCGTCGCCACCGCCCTCGGTCTGGAGGCGGAGCCAGGCCCTCACGTACCCGACCCGTCCGGGGTCCGCGAGGGTCTGGACTGGGTCGTGACCCGGCTCGCCGTGCGGAAGGCACCCATGGTGCTGCTGCTCGACGATCTGCACTGGGCGGACGTCGAGTCCCTCGACTGGCTCACCTCCTTCGCGCCCCGGGCGGCGGATCTGCCGCTGCTGATCGTCCTCGCCCACCGGCCCGACGACCTGCCGCGCGAGGCGGAGCCGCTGCGCACCCTGCCGGGCAGCCTCGGCACCCGCCCCTACGCGCTGGAGCCGCTCACCTCCGAGGGGGTGGCGCGGATCGTCAGGGACGAGGTGGGGGACGAGGCCGAGGACGAGTTCTGCGAGGAATGCCGCCAGGTCACCGGGGGAAGCCCGTTCGAGGCCGTCGAACTCGCCATTCGCCTGGGCGAACGCGATCTGCGGGGCACCCGGCACGAACTGGGCGCGATGCGGGACCTCGCCGCGGCGGTCAAGGGCCGCGGACTGATCGAACGTCTGCGTGCCCTCGGGACGTCCACCGTCCGTTTCGCCTACGCCGCGGCCGTGCTCGGCGAGGCCGTGTCACAGGAACTCGCCGCCACCATCGCCGTGGTCGGCAGTGAGGCGGCCGCCGAGGCGACCGAGCGGCTGCGCGCCGCCCGGATCCTGGCCGAGGACGACGGGACCGGAGGCGGACTCGCCTTCATCCACCCGCTGATCGCCACCACCATCTACCATTCCATCCCCCCGGCACTGCGGGTCGGACTGCACAACGGGGCCGCCGAGGCCGTCCGCGCCGCCGGGTTCGGGCCGGCGGCGGCCGCCCGGCATCTGCTGGAGGTGCCCTGCGACGGCCGTGCCGAGGCGGTGGTGTGTCTGCGCGAGGCCGCCCGTGAGTACATGCGCGCCGGCGCCCCGGAAGCGGCCCGGCGGCTGCTGACGCGGGCGCTCCAGGAGCCGCCGCTGCCGGAGCAGCGCGCCGAACTGTTGCACGAACTCGCCTCCTCCACCTTCCTCATCAAGCCCACGGCCACGGTCGCGCACCTCCGTGAGGCGCTGGCGGAACCCGGCATCGACCCGGAGCTGCGGGCGTCCATCGTGTACCGGCTCACGCAGGCGCTGGCGCACGTCGACGAGGTGGCCGAGGCCGCGGCCGTCGCCGCCGACGAGGCACGGCGCACCCCGCACCCCCGGATCCGGCTGCGGATGCAGGCCGACCACTTCGTGTGGAGCTCGTACCGCGCCGACGAGCCCGACCCCGCCGCCCGCTCGCGCAGGCTCGCCAGGCTGGCCGCGAAGGTGACCGGCCGAGGCCTGGAGGAGCGGTACATCCTGGGCCTGCGGGCCTGGGAGGCGGTGGTGTGCGGCGAGCCACGGCGGACGGCCCTCGAATACGCCGAGCGGTCCCTGCGGGGCGGACTGAGCTGGACCGACGAGAACCGGGGCTTCGAGGTACCGGTGGCGGTGGCGATGGTGTTCCTGTACGCCGACCAGCCGCGGCGGGCCGAGGAACTGTTCGGCAAGGGCATGGCGGAGTGCGAGGCGAAGGGCTGGCGCGGCTCCCATCTCGCCCTGGGGCAGACCCTCGCCGGGTACATCCGCTATCGCCGGGGGTCCCTGGCCGAGGCGGAGAACCTCGTCCGGGAGGGGCTGCGCATCGCCGACCGGGTGGAGGGGGCGGTGCCCGCCCAGTGGTTCGCCGTCGGCATCCTCATCCAGACGCTCCTGGCCCGCGGGCGTACGGCGGCGGCACGCCGGATCGCCGACCACCACCGCTACGGCGGGCCGGCCCCGAACGCCGTCATCTACCCCGACCCGCGCACGGTGTACGCCGAACTGCTGCTGGCGGAGGGCCGCGCGGACGAGGCCGCCGCGCTGCTCTCCGCCGTCGGGGACTGGCTGGACGGGCGGGAATGGCGCAACCCCGCCTGGTGCGCCTGGCAGTCGGGGCTGGCGTCCGCGCTCGCCCGCAGCGCACCCGACCGGGCGGTCCGGCACGCGCAGGACGCGGTCAAGCGGGCCCGGGACTTCGGGGCGGCCTCGGCGATCGGGCAGACGGTGCACACCCTGGCCGAGGTGACCGGCGGCCGGGCCTCGCTCGACCTGCACGCGGAGGCCGTCGGCCATCTGGAACAGTCCCCCGCGGCCTACGAGCTGGCCCGCGCCCTGGTCGGCCACGGGGCGGCGCTGTCCCGCACCGGGCGGCTGCAGGAGGCAGCCGACCGTCTCTACCGCGGACTGGAGGGCGCCGTGCACTGCGGCGCGGAGGCGCTGGCGGTACGGGCCAGGGACGAGCTCGCCGCGGCCGGACTGCGGCCGCTGCCCCTGCGTTACGCCCAGACGGACACGCTGACCGCGCCCGAACGGGAGGCCGCCGAGCTGGCGGCCCGGGGGGCGTCCACGGCGGTGATCGCCGGGAAGCTGCACCTCACGGAGCAGGGTGTACGCCATCTGCTCTCGTCGGTCTACCGCAAGATCGGCACGGACGCCTCCGGCCTGGCAGCCGCGCTGGAGTCCTTTCCCCGGCAGCGGCTGTGAACAGGCCGCGGCCGGAAACGGCCGCACGGCCTGCGGCTTCCGGACCTCATCCATGTGCGACTCACCGGACGCGGCCCGCCCGGACGGCCGGGAAACGCGTTCAGGGGTCCGGCGGGTCCGCGCGCGTCACAGGGCGATGACGGCCCGCACCAGGGTGCCGTCGGCGGAGCGCAGCACCGACGTGTCCACGGAGTACGCGTCGACGAGGGCGAGGCCGCGACCGAACGGGGCGTCCATGTCGGCCGGCTCGCAGCGGGGCACGGGGCGTTGCCGCCAGCGCCCGCCGTCGCGCACCCCCACGGTCAGGGAGGTGCCGTCGACCTCGAACGCCACCTCCAGGTCGGGACTGCCGCTGTGCAGGACGACGTTGGTGCCGAGTTCGCTGACGATCACGGTGAGCGCCTCCTCCGCCGCCTCGGAGAGCCGGTGGCTGCGGACCACCGCGCGCGCCAGCCGCCGCAGCCTCGGCACGGTTCGCGGGGAGGCCGGAAGGACGGCCACGACCAGGAAACCCTTCCCGCGCGGCGCCGTCTTCTCGTGCGGCCGCTCGCGTCCCGCCGGCCGGGGCGCCTTGAGGGCCGCCCCCGCCGGGCTCGGATCAGTCACGTCACTCACGCCGCACTCCTGCCTGCGCAGCCGACCTCGTCGGCAGCGGGGCCCACCGATCCACCGGGATCACGAGGCCTTACGGGGTCCACGCTGCCCGCCGTCCTCGGTGCCCGGCAATCAGGGCAGACTGAGTACGGATACGCAAACAACCGGGGACACGCGTGGGACGGGGTGACGAACCATGCCGGACAGCGTTGGGGCGGCGGACGAAGCCGAGGTGGCGCTGCGCGGGCGGCTCGCCGCGGCCCTCGACCCGAGAGGGGCCGGCCGGCCGGTGCTGCTGCTGGTCGAGGGCGTCGCCGGCACCGGCAAGAGCCGTCTGGTGGAGCGGCTCGGGACGGCGGTGGCGAGTTCCGTCCGGCGCACGGCCCCCGGCGAGCCCCCGGCCGGCGCCGGACCGGAGCTCCTCGTCGTCGAGGACGTGCACCGCGCGTCGGCGGACGACACGGCCCGGCTGCGGGCCCTGCTCGCCGACCCGCCCCCTCGTCTCGCGTGTGTCCTGAGCTACCGGCCCGAGGAGTTGGCCGCACCGGGGCTGGTCCTCGGGCCGGACACCGACTTCCCGGCCGCCCTCACGGTCGTACGGCATGTCCTGGGGCCGCTCGGCCCCGCCGACGTGCACCGGATGGCCGTCGCCGCCCTGGGTGCGGACCGATGCGCGCCGGGCCTGGCCGCGGCCCTGCACCACGCCTCCGGCGGTGTCGCCCAGACCGTCGCGGACCTGCTCGACCTGCTGGCCGGTCAGCCCTCCTGCGACCTCGACCGGCTCGGAACACCTCCCCGGCTCGACATCCTGACGCTGCGGCGCACGGCCGCCGTCGCGGAGGAGCACCGGTTGATCGTCCTCGCCTCCGCCGTCCTCGACGAGCCCGCCACCTCCCGCGACCTCGGCGTGGTGGCCGGCCTGTCCGGCCGGGCCGGCGCCGACGCACTGACCGCCGCCCTGCGGGTCGCGGCGCTCGAGGAGCGCGGCGACGGCCGGTACGGCTTCGGCTCCCCGCTCGCCGCGGCCGCCGTGCGCCGCGCGGCGACCGGTCCCGTGCGCGAGGTACTGCACCGGCGGGCCGCGAACCTGCTCGCCAGGCGCCAGCCCGTCCCCTGGGAACGCGTGGCCGTCCACCGCCGCGCCTGTGGCAACGAGCGGGGCTGGCTGCACGCCGTCGAACGCGCGGCCGGGCAGTTGGAGGACGCCGGCGGACAGCAGCACGCCGTGGGTCTGCTGGAGTCGGCTCTCGCCACCGGACCGGTGCCCGAGCAGGCCCGCTCCCGGCTCGCCCGGCTGCTCGCCCGCTGTGCCGTGGTGGGCCTGCGCTCCGACGAGACGCTGAAGGTTCTGCGGCACATCGTGGCCGATCCCGGCCTCGCCCCGGCCGTGCGCGGTGAGATCCGCCTGGACCTCGGGCTGCTGCTGTGCAACCAGATGGGCGAGGTCATGGAGGGGCGGGACGAGCTCGCCCGCGCGGTGGACGACCTGGCCGGCGAGCCGGTGCCGCTGGCCCGGGCGATGTCGGCGCTGGCGATGCCGTACGGACCGGACGCGTCGTTCGCCGAGAACGTCTCCTGGATCGAGCGGGCCGTGACGGTCGCCGAGGAGTCGGGCGACCCCGTGGTGCGGGCGGCCGTGGCCGCGAACCGGGTGAGCGTCCTGCTCAACGGCGGCGACCCGGCGGCCTGGCCGCTCATCGAGCGCCTGCCCCGCGACAGCGACCTCATCGGCTGCCGGCAGCAGACCTCCCGGGGCCTGTGCAACGCGGCGGACGCGGTGGCGTGGCTCGGCCACTACGAGAAGTCGCGCGCCCTGCTCGCCGAGGGCGTCACCCTGGCCGCGCGCAGCGGTGCCGCGTACGCCGAGCAGACCGGCCGCGGCTGCGCGCTGGTCGTCGACTGGGCGACCGGCCACTGGCCCGGGCTCGCGGAACGGTGCCGGGCCTTCGTCGACGAGTCCGGCGACATGCCCTACCTCGCCTCGGACGCCCGGATGGTCCTCGGCCTGCTCGCCCTCGCCCGCGGCGAATGGGCCGACGCCCTCGACCATCTGACCGGACCCGACGCCGCCGACCTGGACACCGGACCGGTACCGATCTCGGCGACCGTGTCCAGTGCGCTGATCCGGCTCGCCCTCGCCCACGACGACATCGCCGGCGCGGCCGCCGGGGCCGCCGCCGCGTGGCAGCGGCTGCGCGCCAAGGGAATCTGGGCCTGGGCCGCCGAACTCGCCCCCTGGGCGGTGGGAGCGACCCTCCGGGCCGGGGACGCGCCCACCGCGGGCGCGATGACGGAGGAGTTCGCCGCCGGTCTGGACGGCCGCGACGCGCCGTCGGCGGACGCCGCCCTCGAATGGACTCGCGGAGTCCTCGCCGAGCACACCGGGAGGACGGCGGAGGCCGCCGCCCACTACGACCGGAGCGCCGCCGCCTACCGGGCGCTGCCCCGGCCCTACCACGCGGCCCTCACCGCGGCGGGCGCCGCCCGCTGCGCCCTCGCCCTGGAGGAGGACGACGGCCCCGCCGTCGCCGCCCTCGCCGGCTCCGCCGCCGTGTTCGACACCCTCGGCGCGACCTGGGACGCCGCCCGCACCCGCGCCGAGCTGCGCCGTCACCAACCGGTGGCGGAACGCCGGCCGCCCGGCCGCCCCGGGTACGGCGACGTGCTGTCGCCGCGCGAGGAGGAGGTCGCGGAACTCGCCGCGGCGGGCATGTCCAACCGGGAGATCGCCGCCACGCTGCACCTGTCCCCGCGCACCGTCGAGCAGCATGTCGCGCGGGCGCTCCAGAAGACCGGCGTGCACTCCCGCCAGCAGCTCGCGCGGGCCTTGAGGCCGGCTTCGCGTTGACTGCGTGTCCGTGGACGCGCCGAAGCCCGGTCGAGGCGGCTCAGCCGAGGAAGCTCAGCCGTACCCGGCGGTCGGGGTTGTCGCGGTTGGTGTCCGCCAAACTCCGTTAAGGCAACCCCGAGGATAGCTGGCCTCCCTGAAGAGGCTGGTCGCGATCCTTGGTCCTCCAGGGGCCCGCCGCTCTTGAGCACTCGCACGCCCTTTGTCAGGACCTCTTGGTCCCGGCCGTCGGCTCCATCTCCGGCCAGGACGGCCTCCGCGTCGGCGCCACCAGCCGCCCGCCCCACGTGGACCCGGCCTGTCCCACCGAACCGAGAGCTGATCGAGGAAGACGTGCACAAGATGCTGGGGCTCAACGTGAACGCACCGGACCATCCTTTCCAGTCACGGCGATGTGTACGGGCCGGTCCGGTGGAGTTCCAGGGTTGTGGCGAGGCGGATGACGGCGGTGTGCCAGTGGGAAGTGACGGGGGCCGGGCCGTGGGTGCGGAGGGTGGTTGTCACAGCGGAGACCTTGTCCGCGGTGGTGTGGAAGCCGGTTCGGTGCAGGAGGGCGGCTGCTGATTCGAGGATGTCGTGGTCGGTGGCAGTCAGGTTCTTCAGGCCGTGGTGGGCGGCCTCGGCGAGGGCGGCGAGGGCCTGTTCCAGGGCGGTGGTGAGGGGGTCGTCCGGGGGGTGCGGGGCGACGGGGAGGGCGGTGTCGCCGTCGCCGGGGGCGAGGTCGGGGACGAGGACGCCGTGGGAGGTGCGGACGGCGAGAGGGGCAAGGAGGACCCTGCCCCGGTCATGGCGGAGGGAACCGCTGATCCGGTCGACGGTGCCGGAGGCGAGGGCGTCGGCCAAGGCGTCCAGGGTGCCGGGGCAGTGAGGGTTGTGCGCGGTGCTCAGCAGGGCCTCGTTGCCGGCCGGGTCGTGAAGGACGGCTTCGAGGCGCTGTGCGGCCGGGTCGTACCGCACGGGTCCGGCCTCCGCGACGGCGAGGACGCGCATGGACTCGGCCTCCACCCGAGGGCGGACGAGGCGGGGAGGGAGGGTACCGGGGGCGGGGAACTGTGCGGCGAGGTCGGTGACCAGCAGCCCGGGCGGCAGGTCGTCCCAGGCGGTGCCGACGGGGGTGACGGACGTGGTGGCGATCCGGCCGCGGGAGATCTCCACGGCGCGGCCGGCTGTGCGGGAGGTGGCCTCGCTGACCACGTTGGCGGCGGCAAGGGTGCGCAGGTTTGTACCGAGGATCCTGCGGGAGCCGAGGTCGTGGCCGGTGGGCGCCTGACCGTCGGGCAGCTCCCAGCGTTTGTGCAGAACGAGGACGATACCGGCATCGGGGTGGGCGAAGAAGACGTCGGCGGTGCGGTCGCGGGCGGAGCCGTCGACGTGGCAGCCGAGGGCGACGAGGCGGACTCGGCGCAAGGCTGTGCGGGCCGTCTCGGCAGTGCCGAGGACGGCTGCGGGGTCGGTGGGGGCGGCGCGGTGGCGGGCGTGGAGTTCGGCGAGGAGCAGGGCGTGGGTCTCGCGGTCGTGGCGGGCGCCGCGGACGGCGTGCTCGGCGAGCTGGTGGCGTATCCCCTCGAGGGCCGCGGCGGGCCAGTGGCGGCCGGCGGCCGTGAGGGCGGCGCCGGCACGGCGGAGGGTTCCGTCCAGGGCGGGGCCGGCCTGGGGGACGCCTTCGACGAGGAGTTCGTCGACGAGGTCCATGGCTGCGCGGTGGGCGCTGTCGCCGTTGTCCGGGGTTGTTTCCTTTCCTCCGACGGTGACTCGGTCGCTGCCCTCGGTGTCGGCGGCTCGGAAGGCCCAGACGGCAAGTACGACCGTCGCGCCGCGCAGCGGCTCGGCGGCGTCGGTGACGGCGAAGCCGGGGCGGTGGGGCACGGGGAAGCGGACGGTGCAGGCGGGGAGTTCGACGGCGGGAACGGGGTCGGCGGGGGTGGGGCGGTGGAGGACGGCCTGGTAGCCGCGGTCGCGGGTGCGACGGGCTGCGGTGAGGGCGGGACGGCCGAAGGCCTCGGCGAGGGCGGTGTCGTCGATGCTTCCGGGGGACCAGTCGGTGAAAGGCGGCGGGGTGTCCGATGCGGTCGCGGTGCGCTGGTAGGCGAGGACGAGGCCGATGCGGTGGCGGCAGACTCCGTGGGCCTCGCAGCTGCAGCGGGCGTCCTGCAGGGTGGCGCCGGGCGGCAGTCGGGTCTCGGTGCCGTCAGGAAAGCAGCCGTGCACGGTGTGGTCGCCGGTGACGTCCAGGTCGGGGCCTGCTCCGGCGTCGAGGTCCTTGGCGGCGCGTTTGACCAGGCCGCGGTTGGCGAGGGCGGCGAGGGTGTCGGGGGTGAGGGCGAGCAGGTCGGTGCGGGTCATGCCGTTCGTCCTCCGTGGGCCATTCTCTCGGCGACGAATTCGGCCAGGTGGCCGGGGGTCATGGCGCCGATGTGTGCGCCGGCCTCGGCGAGGCGGCCGGCCAGGTTGCGGTCGTAGGAGGGGGCAGCCTCCTCGTCGAGGGCGGCGAGGCCGAGGACGGTGACGCCCTGTCCGGTCAGGTCGCGGACGGTGCGGGTCAGGCGGTGGGCGTCGCCGCCCTCGTAGAAGTCGGTGATCAGGGCGACGATCGTGCGGCGCGGGTTGTCGACGAGGCCGGCGGAGTAGTCGACGGCGCGGGCGATGTCGGTGCCACCGCCGAGCTGGACCTTCATCAGGAGTTCGACGGGGTCGGTGACATCGGAGGTGAGGTCGACGACCTGCGTGTCGAAAGCGACCAAGTGGGTGCGCAGTCCGGGCAGGCCCCACAGGCAGGCAGCGGTGACGGCGGAGTGGATCACGGATCCGGCCATGGAGCCGGACTGGTCGACGAGGAGGATCAGCTGCCACTGCTCGATGTGGCGGCGGGTGCGGGAGTGGAAGTGCGGCTGCTCGATGAGGATGCGGCGGTCCTCGGGCCGGTAGTGGGCGAGGTTGGCGCGGATCGTGGCCCTGAAGTCGAAGTTCCGGGCGCGGGGGGTTCGGCTGGGGCGGCGGGAGCGGGCTCCGGTGAGGGCGCGCCGGATCTCCGGCCTCAGCCGCTCGGTCAGGTCGCGCACGACGGCTTCGACGATGCGCCGGGCGGCGGCCAGAATCTGCGGGTTCATCAGGTGTTTGGTGCGCAGCACGGCCCGCAGCAGGCTGGTGCTGGGTTCTACGCGGAGAAGAACGTCGGGATCGGTGACGATCTCGTCGATGCCGTAGGTCTCCACGGCGTCGCGTTCGAGGCGTTCGACCCCCTCCCGGGGGAAGAGACGGTGGATGTCGTCGAGCCAGTCGACAACGGCGAGCGTGGAGGGACCGTCGCCGCCCTCCCGGTCGTCGGCGGTGCCGCGGCGTTCACCACGGCGGGCGAGGTCGTCGTCGCGGCCGTAGAGCCACTGGAGGGCGGTGTCGCGGGCGGCGTCCGGGCCGTCGAGGCCGCCGGTGCGGCGTTCGGCGGGGGCGCCGAGGATCAGCCGCCAGCGTTCCAGTCCTGCGCGGGGGTCGTCGGGGGTCATCGGGGTGCTCCGAGGGCGTGCCGGTCGAGCAGGAGGTCGGTGTGTTCCTCGAGGGCCGCGGCACGGGCGAGGAGCAGCGGGTCGGCGGTGGTGCGCAGCAGGGTGCGGGCGGAGCCGTGCAGGTTCCGGCGGTCGAGGAGGAGTTGTGCGACGCGTTCGCGTTCACGGGGCGGGAAGAAGGCGAAGGCCTGACGCAGGGCGGGCAGGGCGTGGAGGAAGACGTCGTCGGTCATGGTGGTGACGACGCCGTCCAGGGTGTCGAGCAGGGACTGTTCGCCCTTCGGGGCGGGCCGCAGGATTTCTTCGCGGGCGAGGGCGAGCAGGCCGGCCAGCCAGTCGCCGAGGACGGCGGGGTCGGACGCGACGGCGAACGCTTCGGCCTCGCCAGCGGGTTCGGCCAGGGCTCCGAGGGCGCGGCACAGGCCGAGGGCGGCGCCGCGCAGGTCGGCGGGAGCGTGCCGGTCGCGGGCGATGCGGGCGGCGGTCGCGGCGGCGGTTTCCGGGGTGAGGGTAAGGGCGGGTGCGGCGTGGAGGAGGGCGTCGCGGGCGGCGGTCAGGGCGCGCAGGCGGGGGACGTCGACGCCGGGCGGGCCGCCGTGGAGGCCCTCTACCAGGTGGAAGAGCCGGTCGACGGCGTGGTCGAGGACGGTGCCGAGCAGCGGGTCACGGGCGGTACCGAAGACGCGGTCATGGCGCCAGAGGCCCAGGACCACAGCGAGGGCCCGCCCGAGGGGGCCGGGGTCGGCGGTGGTACGGATCCGGTGGGCGAGGCCGTCCAGGAGGTCGCGGGAGAGGGTTCCGGCTCCGCAGAGGACGGCGTCGAAAAGGAGGGCGGCGGTGGTCCCGGGGTCGGCGGCTGTACCGGTGTCGCGGAGGCGGCGGGCGAGGAGGGCTGTGGCGGCCTCGTCGGGGCGGGCTCCGTAGGCGCCGGCCTCGGTCAGTGCGGCGTCGCGGCCGGTGCGGGGACAAGGTTCCCAGGTTTCGTGGTCGCGGAGATCGGCTCCGTGGTCGGGGCTGGTGAGGCGGGTGTGGCCGGGGATGCCGAGGATGCGCAGCTGGTGGAGGAAGCGGCTGCGTTCGAGCCCTCGGGGGTTGGTGAGGTCGAGGTCGAGGGTGCGGTCGCCGTCAAGGCCGAGGCGAATCTCCTCGGCAGTCACGTGGTGGACCAGGGGTGGCAGCGGGGTGTCGGGGTGGAGGCGGCCGGTGCGGTCGCCGGTGCAGGCGACGACCGTTTCGACGACGGCGGGGTGGGCGCCGGGCCTCAGGGGGCCGTCGGTGTTCCAGGGGAGCGGCTGGTCGAGGTCATCGGTGATCAGTGCGGCGGCGAGGCCGTCCAGGACGTCGACGCGGGCGGGGCAGGGGTGCCCCCGGAGGGCGGCGAGGCCTTCGGTGAGGGTGTGGGCGGAGATCAGGGCGGCGGTGGAGGCGGGGAGGCGGCGGGCGCGGAGCCGTTCCACGACGGTGCGATGGAGGGTTTTCGCGGCCGCGTCGGGGCCTTCGTCCCACAGGTGCTGGTAGTAGCCGGGGGACGGCATTCCGGACTGGTAGCCGGCGAAGGCGTCCATCTGGCGGAAGGAGTAGGGCACCAGGAAGCTGCCGCCCGCAGCCCCGTCGGGCGGGACGGGCACCGGGGGCCATGCGGCGGGTTCCGCGCCCGGAGACGTGCCGGGGGCGGCGATGAGGGCGCGCAGGGCGGGCTGGTGGAAGCCGCCGGTCACCACCAGGACCGGCCGGCTGCCGGCGTGTGCAACTGCGGCACGGACCCAGGAGGCCATGTACTGCTCGCGGGCGCGGTCCCCGTCGTCGGCCTCGGTGTCGCCGCGCACCAGGGCGAAGTAGGCGTCCAGGCGGTCCTGCAGGCCGTCCGGATCGGCGATCTCGAAGACGCGGTCCCACAGGGCGTCCACGGTGTCGACCCGGTAACGGGCGCGGAGCCGTTCGGTGGCGCGGCTGTAGCGGGCCTCGACGTCGGCGTAGCGGTTGGCTGCGCCGTCGGGGCGGTCGGTGAAGGCGCGGTGCCAGGCGGGCAGGTCGATGAACCGGACCTCGGCGCCCGCGGTACGGCCCTCGGTGAGTGCCACCCATTCCGGGGAGTACGCGCACAGCGGGGCCCAGGAGGTGGCGACCCGTTCGGTGCCGCGGTAGTGGCTGAAGACAGCGATGGGCAGTTCGTGTCCGAGGAGCAGTTCGTCGATCCGGTCGTTCATGTCGGCGGGGCCCTCGACCAGGACGTATGCCGGGCGCAGTTCGCGGATCGTGCAGCGAACAAGGCCGGCGCAGGCCGGTGAGTGGTGGCGCACCCCCAGGAAGGTGACGCGGGCGGTGCTCACCGTTGGTCCAGCAGGTGCCGGGCCTCGTGGAGGGCCTGCCACTGGAGGCCTCGGCGCAGGCGGGCCTGCTGTTCGAGGAAGCGGCGCAGGCGGGCGAGGTCCTCGGGGCTGTCCTTGGCGGCGGTGCCGGCGAGACAGGAGACGATGTCGGCGGCGTTGCCGGCCTCGCCGCGCAGGAACCAGCCGCGCAGGCCGACGGCGTGGGCCGTGGAGACGGCTTCGGCGGTGCTCATCACTGCGGAGGGCCGGTCGCCCTGGCCGGGTGCGCCGCGCAGTTCGCGGAAGGTACCGACCAGTACCTCGAGGACGTCCCGGTCGGGTGCCCGCTCGACTCCGGACTCGCGGAGCAGGGCGGTGGACTCGGCTTCGACGAGGGCGAGTTCGGTGTCGAGGTCGGGTATCGGGAAGACGGTCTCGAAGTTGAAACGGCGTTTGAGTGCGGCGCTCATCTCATTGACGCCGCGGTCGCGGGTGTTGGCGGTGGCGATGACGTTGAAGCCCTGGCGGGCGAAGACCATGCCGTCGTCGCCGTCGAGTTCGGGGACGGCGACGACGCGTTCGGAGAGCAGGGAGAGCAGGCAGTCCTGGACCTCGAGGGGGCAGCGGGTGATCTCCTCGAAGCGGACGATGCGTCCTTCGGCCATGCCGCGGAGCATGGGGGCGGGCACCAGGGAGCGGCGGGAGGGGCCTTCGGAGACCAGCAGGGCATAGTTCCAGGAGTACTTGATCTGGTCCTCGGTGGTGGCCGCGCCGCCCTGCACAGTGAGCGTGGAGGTGCCGCTGACGGCTGCCGCGATGAGCTCGGAGAGCAGTGACTTGGCAGTGCCGGGTTCGCCGACGAGCATCAGGCCCCGGTTGGTGGCCAGGGTCACGAGGGCCCGTTCGACGAGCGAGGGGCTGCCGACGAACTTGCGGCTGATGCCGGCGTCGGGGTCTCCGGCCACGAAGCGGAGGGCGGCACGGAGGCTGAGCTGCCAGCCGGGCGGCCGCGGGTCGGTGTCCCCAGCACGCAGCTCGGCGAGTTCGTCGGCGTGGCGCACTTCTGCGGGCGGGCGCTGCAGGCGGGGCGGGTGCGGGTCCCTCACTGTAGTCATGGCGGGGCTCACTTGGCGGTGATGTCGGTCAGGTCGGCGAGGATCTCGGAGGCGATGACGGGGTCGATCTCGCCGATGCGGTGCGGGTACGTGTGGTTGCGCCAGTAGTCACCGGGGGCGGTGTCGATCCATATGGTCTCGAGGGTCTGGTCGGGAAACGCGTCGACCATGCCGACGGCGATGCCGTCGTCGAGGGCGATGACGAGGTGGCGGTCGCGGGCGATCGGGCGGGAGAACCAGCGTTCCACGCCGTTGTCCTCGGGCGTGCCGCGTTCCCAGCCGCGCTTGGTGAGGCCGAGGAGTTTGCCGACGGGGACGGTGACGCCCTCGAAGCGGGTCAGCCGGTGGCCGGTGGCCTCCGCGTCGGTGAAGGCGTGCACGGGGCGCCCGAGCTGCGGGAAGGGCTGGAGGATCTCGTAGTCGGCGAAGAGGTCGGCCCAGGCCTTGAGTTCGTCTCCCAGATGGAGGGGGTGGGCGAGGCGCACGGTGGCGTCGGCGGGGAGGGTCCATGCGTCGTCGTGGACGTCGGCGAGGGTGAGGTCCTCGGCGACACGGAACGCGGTCACCATGCCGTCGCCGTCGCCGAGCCAGACCAGGCGGCGCACCAAGTGGCGCAGAAGGGGGTGTTCGACGAGCAGTTCGCGGAACTCGGCGGCGGTCCAGGAGCGGCCGGTGACCATGGCGGCCTCCAGGCGGCGCAGCTGGTCGGAGGCAATGGTTCGGACCTCCTTCTTGAGGGCGGCGAACCGCTTGCGCTCGGCGGGGGCGAGTTCCGGGTCGTCCTTGACGCCCGGGGCCGGCAGGGCCTTGCGGAGCTTGCCGGTCTCGTCGCGGACACAGGGGCGGAGCTGTTCGTCGAAGGTGACGGTGAAGCGGCGCGGGCCGTAGTCGATGACGGTGCTGCCGTCGTCGGCGAGGCCGAGGTCGGGGACCAGCCGGTCGGCGAGCTGGTCGGTGGTGAGGCCGAGTCCTTCGGCGACCTCGTCGATCTTCTCCCGGGCTCGCTTCTTGAGGGCCTTGAACGGCACACGCTGGGAGATGCCGTGCAGATGGCGCAGGGCGGTGTCGGTGCCGATCGCAGCGAGGACGGTGAGGCCTTCGACGGCCCGGTGGTGGGCGTTCTCACCGGGCCAGGCACGCACGAGGGGGGTGAGACGGCGGACGGTCTCGTCGTCGCCGAGGAGGCCGAGGGCGTGGAGGGCCCAGCTGTCCTTGGCCGGCATGCCGTGGAACCGCCACGTCATGAAGAGGGCCCAGGCGAACTCGGCGAGGGAGCCGGCGTCGCAGTGCTCGGTGACGGTGGCGAGGCCGGGGTAGACGTCACCGGGCTTGGAGATCTGCAGCATGGTCGTCACGTGGCGGACGGCGTCGGCGGGCAGGGCGCCGCGGCCGCCGGTGAGCCGGATCTGCGGGAACAGGGCGGGGTCGGCCCAGGTGCAGGGGGACGGCATCCTCGCCGGGAGGGCGGCCTCCAGCGGATCGCCGGCGAGGAGGTCGGCGACGATTTCCTCGGCCTCGGTGCCGCAGCCGGCGGCGATCTCCCGCACGGCCTCGGCGCCCACCTCTGCGGCGAGTTGCCGCAGGGCGTGTTCGGCGTGGTTGCGGGGTGTGCCCGCCGGGCCGACGGCGTCGGGAACGAGGAGGGCGGCCGCGGCCCGGCCGTGGCGGCGGAGCCAGGCGAGAACCGTGGGCCTCAGCGACTGGCGGCGCACCAGCCACTCGGCCATCTGCCGGGCCACCTCGACGCTGCGGTAGGGCAGCAGCAGGCCACAGGCGGTGGCCGGGTAGCGGGCGGCGAGCCGGCTCAGCATCGGCAGGGCGTGCAGGCCGTGGCGGGCGGCGACGGGCCTGAGGTGACTCTCGGTGTCCCAGACGTGCTCGGGGGCGAAGACGTCGAGCAGTGGGCGTACGACGTCCTCGGGGCCGGTGGTGAAGAGGCGGGCGGCGTGGATGTTGCCCCGCCACGTCCCCTGCTGCATCTGCTGGATCTCGCGGGACCAGTCGTACTCGCGCCACCAGGGGGTTTCGGCGACGACGGTGGCCGCCCAGGCCTCCTGCTCCCCGGGCTTCCAGGCCACCTCGGCCTGCGGCGCCCCGGGGACGTCGCGGGCCACACGGGCCTTGCGGCTGGTGCGCTTCCGGGTCCACGGCGGGGCGACCAGCAGGGCGGGGAGCGCATCCGCAGGCGCTTCTGCGTCCCGTTCGCTCCGCTCCAGCAGCGGGGCGACGACGGCTGCGGACGCCTCGGGCAGGGCGGGCAACGTCTCCTTCGTGAGCTCCGGGTGGGTCACCACGTGCAGGGGCAGCAGCATCCGGGAGAGGGACGCCTGTTCGCTGTCGCCCGCCGCGGCGGCGGAGAGCAGCCGCAGGGCCCGCCGAGGGTAGCGGTTCATGGCGTCGAGCAGGGCGGGGCGGACATTGCGGTCGCCGCCCTTCTTCAGCAGCAGGTGGAAGGCGTCGTCGGTGGGCAGTTCGGCGGCCCAGCCCGCGACGTCCCGGTGTCCGTCGGATCCGTAGGCTCCGTCGAACGCGTCCTCCAGCAGGGACCCGACGTCGGGACCGAGCCGGTTCGCGAGGGTGGCGAGCAGTTGGAGGTTCCAGCCGTTCCAGCCGAGTCGTGCTCCTTCGCCGATGCGGGCGATCTGCTCCGGCCGGTACAGGGAGAGAAGGAGCATGCGCCGCAGGACGGAGTCGTTCGGTATCGGGCCGTCGCAGCACTCGTCGACCCAGGCATGCTCCTCGGGTACCAGGTAGGAGACCACGATGCGGCGCTCGGCGCTGTCCCGGAGGCCGGCGAGGGCCTCGACGGTCCGCCGCCGGGTCTCCTCGTCGACCGCCGCGAGCAGGTCCCGGATACGGGCGGCGGTCTCCCACACGTAGTAGGTCTGGTAACCGGTCGATCTCCGCAGCGCCGCATCGTACCGTCGGGAACCTGCCTGCATGTAATGGGGGTTGACGCATCCCAGCTCCACGACGGCACGGGCGGCGAACGGCAGGCCGTGTTCGGTCACGCAGGCGTCGACGAGCACGTCCACCATCGTGTAGTGCCAGCCGACGGCGATCTCCACGGCGGCTCCGAGCGGAGAGGGACTGCCCTCCCTGTGGGCCCGGCCCTCCTTCACCAGCTCCGGGTCGCTGTCGGAGGAGGAGAACATCTCCTCGAACCAGGCCGCCTCCTGCGCGTAGCGGCGAGCGGCCTTCTCCACCGCGTCCTCGGCCGGCTTCGCGGCGGCCCGGAGCACGGGGAGGGCTCGCAGCCAGGCGGCGGGCATCTCGAACCGGTCCTCGTCGGCAATTTCCTGGTGCATGGCGCTGTTCCTCCCCGTCACCCGTTGCACGGGGACCTCATGAGCAGTCACCGATCACGTTAGACCTCGGCACTGACAACGGCCGGGCCGTGCACTCCCGGGCGGCGGCACGTCCGCATCGCAGGATTCCCTGCCCCCCGAGTTCCCGTTCGCCTCGTCCTACCGATGTGCTGGCATGCCGACGAAGTGGGGCGGACAGAACCCGAACCCTGTCAAATCCGGCGATCAGTGCGTGAACACGCGCGCCGTCAAGGGCAGCGACGGGAAGTGGCGACTGGAGCCGATTCCTGGGTACCGCGTTCCCACGTGGACCGAGTCCTGCGGACGTTCCACCATGTCCTTCAACCAGAATCGAGTGCCCATGAACGTGTACGTGGGTGCAGGTTGCTGTACCGCCAGCAGACGAGGAACCCGTCGGCAGCCTTGACAGCAGCCTCACTCCGGGGGCAGTTGGTGCGGCCGGACTTGCCATCCACACTCCGCACCGAGCCGGCGCCCTATCCGAGGAAGCTCAACCGCACCTGACGGTTGTGATTCGAGACGTTCGTGTCGACCAGGCACACCGACTGCCAGGTGCCCAGTTCCAGCCGTCCGTCCACCACCGGGAGCGTCGCGTGCGGCGGGACGAAGGCGGGCAGGACGTGGTCGCGGCCGTGGCCGGGGCTGCCGTGGCGATGCTGCCAGCGGTCGTCGGCGGGCAGCAGGGTGTGCAGGACGGACAGGAGGTCGTCGTCGCTGCCGGCGCCGGTCTCGATCACCGCGACACCGGCCGTGGCGTGCGGCACGAAGATGTTCAGCAGGCCGTCCCGGCCGGCCGCCGTCTCCCGCAGGAAGGCTTCGCAGTCGCCGGTGATGTCGACGACCCTCTCGTCGGAGCCGGTGGCGATGTTCAGGACTCGGGTGGTGAAGGCATCGGACATGTGCTCCATCCTGGCCCATGCGCCGGTGCTCCCGCGGGAGCACCGACGGGAAGATCCACGACCTCCGCCTGGTTGGTAGAAACGTGAACAACACGCGCGAGGTCGAGGTGGTCGTCATAGGCGCCGGGCAGGCCGGGCTGTCGAGCGCCCACCACCTGCGGCGGACCGGGTTCGAGCCGGACCGCGGCTTCGTGGTGCTGGACCACTCCCCCGGCCCGGGCGGCGCCTGGCAGTTCCGGTGGCCGTCACTGACGTACGGCAAGGTGCACGGGATGCACGCGCTGCCCGGCATGGAGCTCGACGGCGCCGATCCGGCGCGGGCCTCCTCCGAGGTGATCAGCGAGTACTTCGACCGCTACGAGCGGACCTTCGACCTGCGGGTACGGCGTCCGGTGGACATACGGGCGGTGCGGGAGGGATCCGGCGGACGGCTACTGGTGGAGACCTCGGACGGTGACTGGTCGACGCGGGCCGTGATCAACGCCACCGGCACCTGGGACCGGCCGTTCTGGCCGCGCCATCCGGGCCAGGAGACCTTCCGGGGACGGCAGTTGCACACGGCGCAGTACCCGGGGCCGGAGGCGTTCGCCGGGCAGCGGGTGGTCGTGGTGGGCGGCGGCGCGTCGGGTACCCAGCATCTGCTGGAGATCGCGCCGTACGCGGCGGCCACGACGTGGGTGACCCGGCGGCCCCCGGTCTTCCGTGAGGGCCCCTTCGACGAGGAGGCGGGCCGGGCGGCGGTGGCGCTCGTCGAGGAACGGGTGCGGCAGGGTCTGCCGCCGCGCAGCGTCGTCTCCGTGACGGGGCTGCCGCTCAATGACGCGATCCGCCGGGGTCTGGCGGACGGTGTGCTCGACCGGCAGCCCATGTTCGACCGGATCACGCCCGACGGCGTGGAGTGGGTGGACGGACGGCGGGTGGCGGCCGACGTCATCCTGTGGGCGACCGGCTTCCGCCCCGCCGTCGAGCATCTCGCCCCGCTGCGGCTGCGGGAGCCGGGGGGTGGGATCCGGGTCGAGGGGACGCGGGCGGTCGCCGATCCGCGGATCCATCTGGTCGGCTACGGCCCCTCGGCGAGCACCATCGGCGCCAACCGGGCCGGACGCGCGGCGGTACGGGACATCAGGCGGCTGCTGGCGCAGGAGGAACGGACCGCGGCATGACGGCCGGGAGCGCGCCGCTCATTCCTTCGGCGGTCCGCTCGCCTTCTTCCCCTGTGCGTTGAACTCGGCGACGTTGCGCTGGTGTTCCGCGTAGTCGGCCGTGAAGCGGGTGTCGCCCGGCTTGACGGTGACGAAGTAGAGCCAGTCGCCCGGGGCCGGGTTGATGGCGGCGCGCACCGCGTCCTCGCCGGGGTTGTCGATCGGGGTCGGCGGCAGCCCCATGCGCCGGTAGGAGTTGTAAGGGCTGTCGACCTCGGTGTCGGCGGCCGTCGTGCGCGGCCCCGTGCGGTTCAGGGCGTAGTCGACGGTGGAGTCCATCTGGAGCGGCATCCCGCGCTCCAGCCGGTTGAAGATCACCCGGGCCACCTTGCCCATGTCGGCCTTGGCGGCCGTCTCCGCCTGGACGATGCTCGCGACGGTGACCGCCTGGTAGACGTTCATCGCGTTGCGCTGCGCACCGGCGGCGACAGGGGCTCCGTTGAACTTCTTGTCGGCGGTGTCGACCATGCGGGACAGCAGCTTCTGCGGGGTCGCCTCCTCCTGGAGCGGATAGGTCGCCGGGAAGAGGTAGCCCTCCGGGTTTCCCCCGGCCTCGTCGGGCAGCTTCAGGTCCGCCTTGGCGAGGGACTTCTTCGTGGCGCCTGCGGGCAGGCCGAGGACCTTGTCGACGGCTGCGTACACCTGGCTCGCGCGCCAGCCCTCCGGGACCACCAGGGTCGTGGGGCGGGACTCGTCGTCGTCGTTCATGATCAGCAGCGGCACCGCCACGGCGGTGCCTGCCACGACGGCCCCGAGCGCCGCGAGGGCGAGCCGGCCCCGGCGCGTCAGTCGGATCGTGCTCCGTGACGGAGTGTTCGTCTGCATGCGGGCACGGTAACCCGCATATCGCCACAAACACGGCATATCTTCATCTTGTCGGCTCCAGTCGGGCGTCCCGGCGCACGAGGGCCGCATAGCGCCCGCCGCGCTCCAACAGCTCTTCGTGCGTGCCGCGTTCGACCGCGCGGCCGGACTCGAGGACCACGATCCGGTCGGCGCTCCGAACGGTGGACAGCCGGTGGGCGATGGTGACCGTGGTGCGGTTGGCCGACAGCGCGTCGATGGCCTCCTGGACGGCGGCCTCGGTACGGGTGTCCAGGGCACTGGTGGCCTCGTCGAGCATCAGGACCGGCGGGTCGCGCAGGATGGTGCGGGCGATCGCCAGGCGCTGCTTCTCACCACCGGAGAAACGGTGGCCGCGTTCACCGACCACCGTGTCGTACCCGTCGGGCAGGGCGACGATGTGATCGTGGATCTGCGCGGCCCGCGCCGCCGCGTGCAGCTCCTCGTCGGTGGCGTCCGGCTTGGCGAAGCGCAGGTTGTCCGCGACCGAGGCGTGGAAGAGGTACGTCTCCTGGGAGACGACGCCCACCGCGCGGGCCAGCGTGTCGAAGTCGAGGTCGCGGACGTCGACGCCGTCGAGGGTGACCCGCCCGCCCGTGACGTCGTACAGCCGCGGCACGAGGTGACCGAGGGTGGACTTGCCGGCGCCGGTCGGCCCGACCACGGCGAGACTGCCGCCCGGGGGGACGACGATGTCGATGCCGTCGAGGACGGGGCCGCTCTTGTCGTCGTATCCGAAGGTGACGTCCTCGAAGCGGACCTCGCCCTTGACCCGGTCGAGGTGGACCGGGTCCGTGCGCTCGGTGATGTCGACCGGAAGGTCGAGATACTCGAAGATGCGCTGGAAGAGCGCGAGCGACGTCTGGATCTGGACACCGGTGGACAGCAGGCTCACGGCCGGGCGGAACAGGCCCTGCTGGAGCGAGACGAACGCGACGATCGTGCCGATGGAGATCTCCGGGCCGCCCGTCCGCAGGGCGATGCCGGCCGTCCAGTAGATGATCGCCGGCATGGCGGCCATGACGATCGCGATGACGGCCATGCGCCAGCGACCGGCCATGTTCGACCGCACCTCCAGGTCGACCAGACGCTCGGACTCGTCCGAGAAGGCGCCGGTCAGGGAGTCGGAACGGCCCATGGTGCGGCCGAGCAGGATGCCGCTGACCGAGAGCGACTCGGTGACCGTGGCGGCCATCGCCGCCATCTGCTTCTGACGCTGGGTGGTGATCCTCCTGCGCTCGTTGCCGACGCGGCGGCTGATCCAGACGAACACCGGCAGCAGGACCAGTGAGACCGCGGTCAGCCGCCAGTCGAGCGCCAGCATCGCGACGACGGTGGCGACCACGCTGGTCAGGTTGGAGACCAGGGAGGTCGCCGTGGAGGTCACGGTGGCCTGCATGCCGCCGATGTCGTTGGCGATGCGGGACTGGACCTCGCCGGTGCGGGTGCGGGTGAAGAAGGCGAGCGACATGCGCTGGAGCCGGCCGTAGACGGCGGTGCGCAGGTCGTGCATCACGCGCTGGCCGACGGTGGTCGAGATCAGGGTCTGCAGCACACCGAAGACGCTGGTGAGGACCGCGCTGAGGATCATGCCGAGCGCGAGCAGGCTGAGCAGCCCGGTGCGGCCCTCGGGGATGGCGACGTCGAGGATCGCCTTCAGCAGGAACGGGGTGGCGACCGAGACCAGCGAGGCGGCGCCGACGAGCAGGCCGACGACCGCGAGGCGGCCCCGGTAGGGACGGAAGAGCTTCAGGATGCGCCGCACCTGCCGGGGCTGCTCCTCGGCGCCGGCAGGCGGGGTCCAGTCGGGTTCGCGGTCGGGGTGCATGGTCTCCTTCGGAACGGGCGCCCGGGGGTGGCCCCGAGGGCGAGCGGAGCCTAGCTCATTGTTACCTATGCTCACAATGAACGACATCCTGATATTGTTCCCGCATGACCGCCCCCGATCCCGACGGCCTGTTGGCCGAGCAGCTGCTTCGGCTGACCCGCCGGGTGCACCGCATCCAGAAGCGCCATCTGGCGGGGCGCGAGCTCGGTATCACCCCTGCCCAGTCACGGCTGCTGCGCACCCTCGCGCACTACGGCTCACCGCCCCGTATGGCCGATCTGGCCGAGCGGCTGGAGGTGGTCCCCCGTGCCGTCACCACACTGGTCGACGGGTTGGAGGCGAACGGCAAGGTGCGGCGGGTGCCTGATCCGGCCAATCGGCGGGTGATCCGGATCGAGCTCACCGACGACGGGCGCGCGGCCCTGCGGGAACTGCGCGCCGCGCGCCGGTCCGCCGCGGAGGAGATCCTGGCCCCACTGGGAGACGCACAGCGCGAGGCGCTGGGCGAGTTGCTGGACACCCTGATCGACGGGACGGTCCCCTCACACTGCGGCGACGCGTCCGTATGACCCGTTCGACGTGACGGTACGGCGGTGCCGGCCGCCCGGGCCGCCGGTTCTGTGCGCTCGTGTGGAAAACCGTTTGCCTCTCGGTGCGTAGCGGGGTCAACCTGTCACGGTTTGCTGCCGCCGTCCTTGGGCGGTGCCCAGCCATGCCCACGCCTCCTCCGGCTTTCTCCCGTTTCCACCGCCCCCTGATCCGAGCCACTGGGACGTCATGCAGATTCAAGACCTTCCGTTTCCCGACCCGGGGGTGCCCGACGCCCGCTCGGGTCCCCGATTCCTGTGGTGGCTCTTCCGGAATCAACTGTCCGGGCAGCTCAAGTCGCTGGCCTGGGGCCTGCTGCACTTCGCCTCCGTCGCCTCGCTGCCGTTCTGCGTCGGTGTCGCCGTCCAGGCCGCGGTCGACCGCTCCGGCGGCCGGCTCGCGCTGGCCGGCGGCCTGATGGCGCTGGCCTGCGTGGGCAACGCGATCGGTGACACCTTCCTGCACCGCGCCGCCGTCACCAACTGGATCACCGCGGCGGCCCGTGTCCAGCAGCTGCTGGCCCGCAAGGCGGCGACGCTGGGCTCCGCGCTGACCCGACGGGTCGCCGCCGGGGAGGTCGTGGCGGTCTCCACCGGCGACGTCGAGAAGATCGGGTGGTTCGTGGAGGCCCTGTCACGGTTCACCGCGGCGGCGGTCACCATCGTGCTGGTCTGCGTCGGCCTGGTCGTCTACCAGCCGGCGCTGGGGGTCGTCGTCGCCGCGGGACTGCCGGTGCTGGCGATCGCGGTGCTGCCGCTGCTGCCCCGCGCCACCCGGCGGGCGGACGTCCAGCGCGAGAAGGCCGGCCGGGCCACCGAGCTCGCCTCGGACACCGTCGCCGGGCTGCGCGTACTGCGCGGCATCGGCGGCGAGGAGCTCTTCCTCGACCGCTACCGCCGCGCCTCCCAGGAGGTCCGCCACGCCGCCGTGCGCAGCGCCAGGATGTGGGCCCTGATCGCCACGATCCAGGTGCTGCTGCCGGGGATCCTGCTGATCACGGTGGTCTGGTACGGCGTCCATCTCGCCCGCGAGGGCCGGATCGCCGTCGGCGAACTGGTCACCGTCTACAGCTCGGTCATGGTGCTCACCTACCCACTGCGGCACTTCGAGGAGATCGCGATGGCGTACTCCTTCTCGCGTCCCTCGGCGAAGCGGGCCTCGCGTGTGCTGTCGCTGGAGCGGGCCACGGACACCGCGGGGTCGCGCGGCGCCGAGAACCCGTCCGGTGACCTGTACGACCCGGCGACCGGTCTGCTCGCCCCCGCGGGCCGGCTCACCGCCGTGGTGTGCGGGGACCCGGACGCGGCGGGACGGCTGGCCGAGCGGCTCGGCGGACACGCCTCCGAGCAGGGCGCCTCGGTGCTGCTCGGCGGGGTGCCGCTCGACGAACTGCCGCTGGACTCCGCCCGCCGTGCCGTCCTCGTGCAGGACAAGGATCCGGTGCTGCTCTCCGGTACCCTGCGCGAGCTGCTCGACGTGCCGGCGTCCGGTGCGGTCGATCCGCGCGACGCGCTGGACGCCGCGCAGTGCGGGGACGTGCTGGCGGCGCTGGTGCAGGGCTCGCTGGACGCCGCGGACCCGATGGACGCGCGGATCACCGAGCGCGGACGGTCCCTGTCCGGCGGGCAGCGCCAGCGGCTCGCGCTGGCCCGGTCGCTCGTCACGGACCCGGAGGTGCTCGTCCTGGACGAGCCGACCTCGGCCGTCGACTCGCACACCGAGGCCCGTGTCGCCCACGGCGTGCGTGACCTGCGTGCGCGGCGCACCACCGTGGTGTTCACCTCGTCCCCGCTGCTGCTGGACCGCGCCGACCGGGTGGTGTTCCTGCACGACGGCACCGTCGCGGCGGTCGGTGACCATCGCGAACTGGTGCGCACCGAGTCCCGGTACCGGGCCGTGGTGACGCGCGAGACCGAGGACGAGGCCGCGCCGACGGAGGTCCTGGACAAGGACGGCGTTCTGCGCGAGGACGAGGTACTGCGCGGACTGGAACAGCTGGAAGAGATCGAGGAGACAGCATGATCGGCGTGGCGCCACCGGCCTACGACCCGGCGGCCCCGACCGCGGCCGGCACACTGCCCGTGGGTGCGCCCGCGACCGTCCGCGCCTACGTGGGTGAGCTGCTGCGCAGGCACCGCCGGGCCTTCCTGCTGCTGATCACCGTGAACACGGTCGCCGTGGTCGCCTCGATGGTGGGCCCGTACCTGCTGGGCGGACTCGTGGAACGGGTCTCGGACCGGGAGCGGGAGCTGCATCTGGGGCTCACGGTCACGCTGTTCGTGCTCGCGCTGGCCGTCCAGGCGGCGTTCGTCCGGCAGGTACGGCTGCGCGGGGCGATGCTCGGTGAGCGGATGCTGGCCGATCTGCGCGAGGACTTCCTGGTGCGGTCGGTCGGGCTGCCGCCGGGTGTGCTGGAACGGGCGGGCACGGGTGATCTGCTGTCGCGGATCACGACCGACATCGACCGGCTCGGCAACGCGATGCGCGAGGCCGTGCCCCAGCTGGCCATCGGCGTGGTGTGGGCGGCGCTGCTGCTGGGCGGACTGGTCGTCACGGCGCCCGAGCTGGCTCCGGCCGTGCTGGTCGCCGTGCCCCTGCTGGTGGTCGTCTGCCGCTGGTACTTCCGGCGGGCGCCGGCCGGCTACCGCTCGGAGGCCGCCGGGTACGCCGCCGTGGCCGCCTCGCTCGCCGAGACCGTGGACGCGGGGCGGACCGTGGAGGCGCACCGCCTCGGCGAGCGTCGCATCGCCCTGTCCGACCAGCGGGTCGGGGAGTGGACGGCCTGGGAGCGCTACACGCTCTGGCTGCGGTCGGTGCTCGTCCCCGTCATCAACATCACCCATGTGACCGTGCTCGGCTCGGTGCTGATGATCGGCGGGGTGTTCGTCCTGCAGGGCTGGATCGGTGTCGGCCAGCTGACCACGGGCGCGCTGATCGCGCAGATGCTCGTCGACCCGGTGGGGCTGATCCTGCGCTGGTACGACGAGCTGCAGGTGGCGCAGGTGTCGCTGGCCCGGCTGGTCGGGGTCCGGGACATCGAGCCCGACGCCGGTGACGCCGCGCTCGCCCCCGACGGGCGCCGGGTGCACGCGGACCGGGTGCACTTCGGCTACCGGGAGGGCGTGGACGTGCTGCGCGAGGTGACCCTCGAGGTCGCTCCCGGGACCAGGCTGGCGCTGGTCGGCCCCTCGGGCGCGGGCAAGTCCACCCTGGGCCGGCTGCTCGCCGGGATCTACGCGCCCCGGGTCGGGCGGGTCGCCCTGGGTGACGCCGAGCTGTCGCGGATGACCGCGGAACGGGTCCGGGAGCATGTGGCCCTGGTCAACCAGGAGCATCACGTCTTCGTGGGCTCCCTGCGCGACAATCTGCGGCTCGCCAGGACGAACGCGGCGGACGCCGAACTGTGGGCGGCGCTCGGGGCGGTCGACGCGGACGGCTGGGCCCGTGCGCTCTACGAGGGTCTGGACACCGAGGTCGGTTCCGGCGGATTCGCGCTCACCCCGGCCCAGGCCCAGCAGATCGCGCTGGCCCGGCTGGTGCTGGCCGACCCGCACACGCTGGTCCTGGACGAGGCGACCTCGCTGCTCGACCCGCGCGCGGCGCGGCACCTGGAACGCTCCCTGGCCCGTGTCCTGGACGGCAGGACCGTCGTCGCCATCGCCCACCGCCTGCACACCGCCCATGACGCGGACGTCATCGCCGTCGTGGAGGACGGCCGCATCAGCGAACTGGGCAGCCACGACGACCTGGTCGCGGCGGACGGAGCGTACGCGGCGCTGTGGCGCTCCTGGCACGGCTGAACCCGCACCGCCCCGGCGGGGGGCGGGCCTGCGGGTGAGGTCCCCTCGGGCCTGCCGGGGTGACCTCGGGCCGGTCCGGAATCCCGCTGCCCGGGCCGGTGGCGCCGGACCGGGACATGCGGCGCCTCCAGCAGCGGTGGGGCCGGGGAACGCGGCCCTCGCCGGCGACCGGACCCGTGCGGGTCCGCGGGCCGGGGGACGGTTCCGGGGCACCGGCGGGGGTGCCGGGCGGGGCGGGGTGAGGGCCCCGGGCGCGCCGCCCGCCGGTGGTGTGCCGTTGCGCGGTGGGGAGTTCCGGTGGAAGGCTGGAGTCAGGCACCGGCTCGGGGAGCACCCGGGGGCCCGGCGGACCGGGCACCGGAGGCGCCAGTGCCTCGTACCGGCGGCCCAGCGCGGGCCGCGGTGGGAACGGGCCCGCCCCCACCCTCTGGAGGTACCCGTGAACAGCGCCGACGGTTGGGGAGACGACGTCTACCAGCCCGACGCGTCCGAGATTCAGGACGACGCCGGACTGCTCGACGCCGAGGACACTCTGGAGAACGACGGCGTCGCCGACCCCCTCGACCGGGGCTGGTCCCCTCCGGAACGGCCCTGGGCCGTGGAGCACTACGGCGTGACGGCGGCGGAGCGCCACGAGGGCGAGACGCTGGACCAGCGTCTCGCCGAGGAACTGCCCGATCTCGCCGACGGCGACGGCGACGGCATCGGTGATTCCTCGGGCACCGACGGGGAACTCCTGGACGACGAGGTGGGCGCCGCGCGCTCGGGCCGGCTCGTGGCCCCCGACGAAGGGGCGCACGAGGACGAGGAGGAGGCCCTGGTCGCCATGGACGTCGGCATCGACGGCGCGGCCGCCTCCGCCGAAGAGGCCGCGATGCACGTCGTCGACGAGGACAACCTGCCGGGCTGACCCCGAGGAGCACTCATGCAGCAGGACAAGCACCCCGACTACCACCCGGTCGTCTTCCGTGACCGTGCCGCCGGTTACGCCTTCCTCACCCGGTCCACCGCGACCAGCGACCGGACCATCGAGTGGGACGACGGCGAGACCTACCCGGTGGTGGAGGTGGAGATCTCCTCGGAGAGCCACCCGTTCTACACGGGCAGGGCCCGGACCGTGGACACGGAGGGCCGTGTCGCCCGCTTCGAGCGCCGGTACGGCGGTGAGGGTTCCGGCTGAGTCCCGGACCGGCTCGTCCTTCAGATCACGTTGAGCGCCGCCGCACAGCCCACCCCGCCCAGCAGCATGAATACGGGCATGAGCACCTTCAGCTCCACCCAGCTGCCCGCCCGGAACCGCATCGCCTTCGGCGGGCCGATCGGGTACCAGCGCTTGCGGCCCACCGGTATCGGCCACAGGATCGGGCAGCCGGAGACGGTCAGCGCGTCCCCGATGTCGTGCACCAGCGCGCCCAGCACGATCGGCAGCCCCAGCCACAGGTACTCCTGGCCCGGCGCGGTGAACAGCCAGTCGGAGCCGTGGCCCGGTTCGTCCAGGACGCCGGCGAGGATCCAGGCGCTGGTCGCCGCCAGCAGCCACACCAGGACATCGCTGCTGGAGCCTCGCGTCGCCCGCCACAGCAGGCCCTCGATGGCCAGCACCATGTGCACGAAGAGGATGACCAGCACCGCCCAGCGGCCGCCCGTGATCGCCAGGGCCGCGGCGCCGGCACCGATCAGCACCGCCCACAGCCAGGTGTGCGTGAGCGTGCGGTGCCCGCCGGAGCGACGTGGGTCGCCCTGCTTCCTGGTGGCCTTGTAGACGGCGTAGGACAGCTTGTCGACGATCTCGCACAGCCAACGGGACAGGGGTCCGAAGGCCCGCGAGATGGTGGCCGCCTTGTGGTCCAGGTCGGGGGCGAGCGCGGCGCCGGCGCAGATCAGCGCGCCGACCAGCAGCACCGGCCAGGGCATGGGGTGTCCGGCCGCGGCCGTCGCCGCGCCGACCCCGAGCCAGGCCGCGGCGCCCGACAGTGAGTGTGCTGGTCCCATCATCGCCGTTCCCCGCCCCATTCCTCGTTCGCCGCCGGCCGGTCGACCGGGTGCGTCGGCCCTCCGCCGGCGACACAGCGTAGCGCTCGTGATCTTCCCGCCCGCAGCCGATTCCCTCATCGGCCGGGCGGGCAGGCAAGATGGGGGCGTGACCCTCATCGATCAGCTGCCGCCGACCGCCGACCCCGACGCCCTCTACGAAGCCTTCGAGTCGTGGGCCCAGGAGCGCGGTCTCACGCTCTACCCGCACCAGGAGGAGGCGCTGATCGAGGTGGTCTCCGGGGCGAACGTGATCGTGTCGACGCCCACGGGTTCCGGCAAGAGCATGATCGCGGCGGGCGCCCACCTCGCCGCCCTGGCACGCGACGAGGTCACCTTCTACACGGCGCCCATCAAGGCGCTGGTGTCGGAGAAGTTCTTCGAACTGTGCAAGATCTTCGGCACGGAGAACGTCGGCATGCTCACCGGCGACGCGTCCGTCAACGCAGACGCCCCGGTCATCTGCTGCACCGCCGAGGTACTGGCGTCGATCGCGCTGCGCGACGGCAAGGACGCCGATGTGGGCCAGGTCGTGATGGACGAGTTCCACTTCTACGCGGAAGGGGATCGCGGCTGGGCCTGGCAGATCCCGATCCTCGAGCTTCCGCAGGCGCAGTTCGTGCTGATGTCGGCGACGCTCGGCGACGTCTCCTTCTTCGAGAAGGACCTCACCCGCCGCACCGGCCGCCCCACCGCCGTGGTCCGCTCGGCGACCCGGCCCGTGCCACTGTCCTACGAGTACCGGTACACGCCGCTCACCGAGACGCTCACCGATCTGCTCGAGGCCCGGCAGGCGCCGGTCTACATCGTGCACTTCACGCAGGCGCAGGCGGTGGAGCGGGCGCAGGCGCTGATGAGCATCAACATGTGCACGCGCGAGGAGAAGGACCGGATCGCCGAACTGATCGGCAACTTCCGCTTCACCACCCAGTTCGGCCGCAATCTGTCCCGCTACGTCCGGCACGGCATCGGTGTGCATCACGCCGGCATGCTGCCCAAGTACCGGCGGCTGGTGGAGAAGCTCGCGCAGGCGGGTCTGCTGAAGGTCATCTGCGGCACCGACACCCTCGGTGTGGGCGTCAACGTCCCCATCCGCACGGTGCTGTTCACGGCCCTGACCAAGTACGACGGCAACCGCGTGCGCACGCTGCGGGCCCGTGAGTTCCACCAGATCGCGGGCCGTGCCGGACGCGCCGGCTTCGACACCGAGGGCTTCGTGGTGGCCCAGGCCCCCGAGCACGTCGTCGAGAACGAGAAGGCGCTGGCCAAGGCCGGTGACGACCCGAAGAAGCGCCGCAAGGTGGTGCGCAAGAAGGCACCCGAGGGCTTCGTCGCCTGGAGCGAGCAGACCTTCGAGAAGCTCATCGTCTCCGAGCCGGAGCCGCTGGCCTCCCGCTTCCGGGTCACGCACACCATGCTGCTGTCGGTGATCGCCCGGCCCGGCAATGCCTTCGAGGCGATGCGACGGCTGCTGGAGGACAACCACGAGCCGCGCAAGCAGCAGCTGCGTCACATCCGGCGGGCGATCGCCATCTACCGCTCGCTGCTGGACGGCGGCATCGTCGAGAAGCTCGACCGGCCGGACGCCGAGGGCCGGACCGTCCGCCTCACCGTGGACCTGCAGCAGGACTTCGCGCTGAACCAGCCGCTGTCCACGTTCGCGCTGGCCGCGTTCGAGCTGCTGGACCCCGAGTCGCCGTCGTACGCGCTGGACATGGTGTCCGTCGTGGAGTCCACGCTGGACGATCCGCGTCAGATCCTCGCCGCCCAGCAGAACAAGGCGCGCGGCGAGGCGGTCGCCGCGATGAAGGCCGACGGTGTGGAGTACGAGGAGCGCATGGAGCGGCTCCAGGACATCACCTACCCGAAGCCTCTGGAGGAGCTGCTCTTCCACGCGTACAACACCTACCGCAAGAGCCATCCCTGGGTCGGTGACCATCCGTTGTCGCCGAAGTCCGTGATCCGGGACATGTACGAGCGGGCGATGTCGTTCACCGAGTTGGTGTCCCACTACGAGCTGGCCCGCACCGAGGGCATCGTGCTGCGCTACCTCGCGAGCGCCTACAAGGCGCTGGAGCACACCGTCCCGGACGACCTGAAGTCGGAGGACCTGGAGGATCTGATCGCCTGGCTGGGCGAGACGGTGCGCCAGGTCGACTCCAGCCTGCTGGACGAGTGGGAGCAGCTGGCCAACCCGGAGGAGATGACCGCCGAGGAGGCGCAGGAGAGGGCCGACCAGGTCAAGCCGGTCACCGCCAACGCGCGGGCCTTCCGCGTCCTGGTCCGCAACGCCATGTTCCGCCGGGTCGAACTCGCCGCCCTCGACCGGGTGGACGAGCTGGGCAAGCTGGACGCCGAGGGCGGCTGGGACGCGGATGCCTGGGGCGAGGCGATGGACAAGTACTGGGACGAGTACGAGGAGCTCGGCACCGGTCCCGACGCCCGCGGGCCGAAGCTGTTGCTGATCGAGGAGGAGCCGCAGAACGGGCTGTGGCGGGTCCGGCAGATCTTCAACGACCCCAGCGGCGACCACGACTGGGGCATCAGCGCCGAGGTCGACCTCACCGCCTCCGACGCGGAGGGCCGTGCGGTCGTCCGGGTCACCGATGTCGGCCAGTTGTGAGCACAGGAGAACCCCACCCATGACGAATCCGGCCGAGAGCCTCGTCGCCCTGCTCGACCTGGAGCAGATCGAGGTCAACATATTCCGCGGCCGCAGCCCGCAGGAGTCCCTCCAGCGGGTCTTCGGCGGCCAGGTGGCCGGCCAGGCCCTGGTCGCCGCCGGCCGCACCACGGAGGGCGACCGTCCCGTGCACTCCCTGCACGCGTACTTCCTTCGTCCGGGCAGACCCGGGGTGCCGATCGTGTACCAGGTCGAACGGGTGCGGGACGGCCGGTCGTTCACGACCCGCCGGGTCACCGCGGTGCAGCAGGGCCGCACGATCTTCAATCTGACCGCCTCCTTCCACAAGCCTGAACAGGGGAGTTTCGAACACCAGCTGCCGCCGGCCCGCGAGGTGCCGGACCCCGAGTCGCTGCCGACGGTGACGGACGAGATCCGTGAGCATCTGGGCGCGCTGCCGGAGCAGTTGGAGCGGATGGCGCGCCGCCAGCCCTTCGACATCCGCTATGTGGACCGGCTGCGCTGGGGTGCCGACGACGTCAAGGGCGCCGAACCGCGCAGCGCGGTGTGGATGCGCGCGGTCGGCCCGCTCGGTGACGATCCGCTGGTGCACACCTGTGCCCTGACGTACGCCAGTGACATGACCCTCCTGGACGCCGTGCGGATTCCGGTGGAGCCGCTGTGGGGGCCGCGCGGCTTCGACATGGCGTCGTTGGACCACGCCATGTGGTTCCACCGTCCGTTCCGCGCCGACGAGTGGTTCCTGTACGACCAGGAGTCGCCGATCGCCACGGGCGGGCGAGGGCTGGCCCGCGGCCGGATCTACGACCTGGAGGGCCGGATGCTGGTCTCCGTCGTCCAGGAGGGGTTGTTCCGGGTGCTGTAGGTCACCGGTTTCCGCGCCACCACCGGCCCAGCAGGCCGCGGGACGTCCCGTGTACCGGCTCGACGGCTTCCTGTGTCCGCCCAGCCGGTCCGGGGCGGCGGGGAGCGGGACGGGGCGCCGGCCGGTGTGCCCGCGCCTCCTCCGTCAGCCGGGTCAGATCGGTCTGCAGCCAGGCGATCTCGTCCGGGTCCTGAGCGGTCATGAGCTCTTCCGCCAGGTCCGCGGCCGGTGAGCCGGGCGCGCCGCGAAACGGTGGCAGCCGGCGGAACCGGTTGAGGTGGGAACGGTCGTAGGGATCCGGGACGGCCTGTGACACGTGCAGCGGGCCGAGCAGCGACGCCACGGCCCCGGCGCGCGCCCAGGGGTCGTCGGCCCGGCGGAGCATGAAGCCCAGTTGCCGGGTGCGCCAGTTGCGCGGGCGCAGGTCGGTGCCGGTGTCGAGCCGGTTCCTGAGACTCTCGGGCATGCGCCCCGTCAGCAGGGGCGTGTTCCTGTCGTCGGCCGCGAACAGCCTCAGCTCCTCGGCCAGATAGAGCCAGACCACGGCGCGGTAGCGGTTCAGGTAGAACTTCACGGGCACCAGCAGTCCCAGCCTCGCGAGGCGGGTGAAACGGGTCTTCGTCACGTCGATGAGGGCGGCGCCCTCCGTGGCGCCCACGGCCTGCACGCTCCGGCGCAGGGCCTCCGGAAACCCCGGCCCGGCGCGGAGCCGCTCGATCTCTGCCCGGTCCACCCGCCTGCCCTCTCCGTCGCCGTCGCCGTCGCCGTCGCCGTCGCCGTCGGGGATCGTACGGATCCGCCCGAGTTGCACGGCGAGGTCGAACTCGGTGCCCTTGAGGCCGAGTTCACGGGCCGCGCGTCCCGGGCCGACCCGGACCTCCCGTGCCGCCGTGGGCCGCTCGGTGGTGGCGGTGGCGTCGTGCACGGTGATGTCGTACGCGACGGTGTGCTGTCCGGGCATGTTCGTCTTCCCCCGTGGAGTGTGGGCGGTCGGCGCCGGGTGCGCCCGCTCGGAAAAACCGTAGCCGCTTTGTCACGCTCCGTGGCGACCCTGTGGATAACTTCACAGCGGAAGACGAACCCGCAGGTCAGAGGCCTGTGTCGGGTTCCGGTCGGCGGGCGTCCACGTCCAGATGTTCGCCGACCCGGTTGACCAGCAAGGTCATCTCGTACGCGATCTGGCCGATGTCGGCCTCCGCCCCGCTGAGTACGCACAGACAACTGCCGGTGCCCGCCGCGGTGACGAAGAGCACCGCGTCGTCGAACTCGATCATCGTCTGGCGTACCCCGCCCGCGCCGAAGTGCCGTCCCGAACCCTTGGCCAGGCTGTGCAGTCCGGACGAGACGGCGGCGAGGTGCTCCGCGTCCTCGCGCCGCAGCCCCGTGCTCGCGCCCGTCACCAGCCCGTCGTTGGACAGGATCAGCGCGTGCCGTACGTGTTCGACGCGTTGGGTCAGGTCGTCCAGCAGCCAGTCGAGTCCCCGGTTCTGCGCCATGTCGTGTATCTCCCCGTGGTCTGCCCCGTGTGCCGTTCCCTCCTGGCGGGAGGGCCCTCGCGCCAGCCTTCCCCACGACCGGGCACCGGGCAAGGAGGACGGGAGCCAAGGGGCGGAAGATGACCGAGGAACAGTGGCGCGAGCCCGGATCCCGCGGTCATCCCACCGAGTCGAGCAGCCGGGCGGTGTACATACGGCCGGCGTACTCGACGAGCCGGATCAGCACCTCCTTCCCCGAGTCGCGCTCGCGTGCGTCGCACAGCACGACGGGCGTTCCGGCGTCCAGGTCGAGCGCACGGCAGACGTCCCCCGTGTCGTGGCGCCGGGCTCCCGCGAAGCAGTTGACGGCGACGACGAACGGGATCCGCCGGTGCTCGAAGTAGTCCACCGCGGGGAAGCAGTCCTCCAGGCGCCGGGTGTCCGCGAGGACCACCGCGCCCAGGGCGCCCTGCGCCAGCTCGTCCCACAGGAACCAGAAGCGGTCCTGCCCCGGGGTGCCGAAGAGGTACAGGGAGAGTCCCGAGCGGATGGTGATGCGCCCGAAGTCCATGGCGACGGTCGTGGTGACCTTCCGGTCCACGCCGTCGGTGTCGTCCACCGACCGACCGGCTTCGCTGAGCAGTTCCTCGGTGCGCAGCGGCCGGATCTCGCTGACCGCGCCCACCAGGGTGGTCTTGCCCACGCCGAATCCACCGGCGACCAGTACCTTCAGCGCCAGCGCGGCCGTCTCGTCGCCGGGGGCGTCGGAGTGTTCAGGGACCATCGATCACTTCTCTCTGGAGTGCCGGCCGCGGTCGGCGGGGATACGGGTGTGCCGCGGGCCCGGGAGGCGTCGCCGCGCGGCCTCCCGGCCGGGGCGCGGTGTCGCCTACAGGGCCCTCAGCCCCTCGATCACCTCGCGGAGAACGCGCTCATCGGGCAGGGGGGCGGGCGGTACGGGGCGGCTGACGGTGACGCGGCCGCGCTCCAGCAGGTCGCCGAGGAGCACCCGGACCACGCCGACGGGCAGGTCCGCGCCCGCGGCGAGTTCGGCGACCGACTGCGTCTCCGGGCGGCACAGGTCGATCAGGGTACGGTGTTCGGGACCGAGTGCCGGGTCGTCGGTGCCGGGCGCGACCCGGTCCAGGGTGACGAGGGCGATCAGGTCGAACCGCACCCCGCCGGGGCCGGGCCTGGTGCGTCCGCCGGTCATGGCGTACGGCCGGACCAGGGGCCCGGCCTCGTGGTCGTACCACCGGCTGTCCTCCGCGCGCGGGACGCCCGTCATGTCCTCGGTCATCTGTTCGGACCGCTTCCCGTCTCATCCGGCGGCCGGTGGCCGCCCGTCGGCGCGCGGCGGGGTGTGGAGGTGCTCGCCGACGCGTTTGACCAGTCGTGCCATCTCGTAGGCCACCAGGCCGATGTCGGCGGTCACGGCGGTCAGGAGGGCGAGACAGGTGCCGTCCCCGGCGGCGGCGACGAACAGGAAGCCGTCGTCCATCTCGACCATCGTCTGGCGCACTCCACCGGCCCCGAAGTGCCGGCCCGCGCCCTTGGCGAGGCTGTGGAAGCCGGAGGCGACCGCCGCGAGGTGCTCGGCGTCCTCGCGTCCGAGGCCGCCGGAGGCGCCGACGGCGAGTCCGTCGTCGGAGAGCACCACGGCGTGCCGGACGTCGCCGACGCGGAGCACCATGTCGTCGAGCAGCCAGTCGGGTTCGCCGGATCGCCGTCCGGTCCTCGTGCTCGGTTCCTGGATCATGCGGGGTCTCCTTCGGTGCTGTGCTTCGCGGGGCCGGAGGGCCGGCCGCCGCCGCGCGCCCAGCCGTCGCGGTAGGCCGCCATGCGGTCCCGTACGAGTTCGGGGGTGCGGTCGTCCCGGCCGTCGTGCCGCGCGTGCGCGGGCGTCTCCCGACGGCCGTCGCGCAGTTGGGGGGCGAGGCTGGCCTGCCGTACGCGGCGTGGGAGGTCGTCGGAGCCGGCGGGTTCCTCCGGACGGTGCGGTCGCAAGGCGGCGACTCCCGGGGGTCGGTTCACGGCGGTGTCCCGCGCGATGTCGGTGGTGCGGTCCGGCAGGCCGTTGCCGGTGTCCGCCATGGCGAGGGTGCCGTCCGCCGTGTCGGTGACCGGAGCCACCAGGGCGGGCCGGTTGTCCGGTGCGGGAACGGCCTCGTGGCGCGCGACGCCGTCGGGCGTCCGCGCGAAGGCATGTTCCTCGTGCCGCGCCTTCGGTGCCGTCGCGCCACCGGGGTGTTCCGTCGCGCCGTCGTCGAGCAGGGCGGTGGGGAGCAGGGCGGTGGGGAGCAGGACGACCGCGGTGGTACCGCCGTACGGAGAGGTCCTCAGATGCACCTTGATGTCGTGCCGTGCGGCGAGCCTGCTGACCACGAACAGGCCGAGCCGGTCACTGTCGAACAGGTCGAGCGCCTCTGACTCGGTGATGCGGCGGTTGGCCTCGGCGAGGGTCTCCCTGCCCATGCCCAGACCCCGGTCCTCGACCTCGACGGCATAGCCGTTGCCGACGGGTTCACCGGTGACGCGTACGCGCGTGTGGGGAGGCGAGAACTGGGCCGCGTTCTCGATGACCTCGGCGAGGAGGTGGGTGAGGTCGGCGACGGCCGCGCCGACGACGGACACCTCGGAGAGCTGCCGTACCTCCACGCGCGCGTAGTCCTCGACCTCGGACACGGCCGCGCGCACCACGTCGGTGAGCGGGACGGGCATGCGCCAGGCGCGGCCGGGTGCCGCTCCGGAGAGGATGATCAGGCTCTCCGCGTGGCGCCGCATCCGGGTGGTGAGATGGTCGAGGCGGAAGAGGTCGCTCAGCTCGCCGGGATCGTCGGAGCGGCGTTCCATGCCGTCCAGGAGGCTCAGTTGCCGGTGGACGAGGATCTGGCTGCGGCGGGCGAGGTTGACGAAGACGCCGGAGATCCCGCCGGCCAGCTCCGCGCGCTCCACGGCGGCGTGCAGCGCGGCGCGGTGCACCGTGCCGAGGGCCTCGGCGACCTGGCCGGTCTCGTCCTGGGCGGGCGGCCCTGACGGGGCCTCCGCCCGGATGTCGATCTCTCCGCCCGAGCGCAGTTTCCGCATGGCCTCGGGGAGTTTGCGGCGGGCGATCTCCAGGGCGTCGTTGCGCAGACCGACCAGCTCGACCACGAGACCCCGGCCGATGCGTACGGAGATCACGAGCGACGCGACGACGGCGGCGAGGCCGAAGAGCACGGCGGCGCCGGCCGGGGTGAGCAGTCCGCGGGTGAACGGGTCGGCCCGGTGGACGGCACCGGTGCCCGCGGCGGTCTCGACGGTCCGCATGCCGTCCCGCACGCGCGCGTGCGCCGTGTTCCAGGTGTCCCGCGGGGCCTCGTCGGCGGCCCCGGCGCCCGGGCCGCCGACGAGGATCTTGTCCTCGGCGGTGTGGAGAACGGCGTAGGCACGGCTGTCGGCGAGGGCGCTCCACTCGGTACGGGCGGGGTCGCGCAGGTCGGCGACGGCGGAGCCGGTGAGTGCGCGGCGCAGTGCGACGGCCCCGGTGAACAGCCGCAGCCGTTCCCCGCCGAGACCGCCGTGCAACCGGGCACCGGCCAGGATCGCGTCCTCCTGGGCCAACGCCTCCCCCGCGCGGGAGAATTCGAGCAGCACGCGCGCCTCGGAGCCGAGTTCGGCGTCCTGGATGCCGGTGAGGGCGCCGCCGACGCCGAAGGCCGTGAGGATGGTGCTCGTGTACTGGTCGTAGGTCCGCGTCCAGCCCGCGCGGCCTTCACGCAGTGCCGTCCGCAGCGGGCCCAGCCGCTCGGTCGCGGTGACGAAGGCTTCGAGGCGGCCGGCCACCGCGCGGGGCAGTTCCTCGCCGTCGGCCACGGTCCGGTGCCCGCCCAGCCGCAGTTTCGCGACCGTCCGGTCGGTGCGCCGCGCGAGTTCCGTCAGTTCCTCGGGCCGTACCGCCGAGGTGTCGGTGGCACCGCGCACCGCGGCCGCGCGTTCGGTCTGGAGGGCGGCGACGGCGGCGGAGACCGGGGTGCGGACCGCGGCGTCCACGCGCTGGACCTGACGCAGCCGGGAGACGTCCTGGGCCGTGGTCACGGTGGCGTGCGCCCACAGGGCGAGCAGGGAGACGACCGGCACCATCAGCAGGCAGATGATCTTGGCACGCACGGTCCGGGGGCCGCTGAACCGGCGCCCCGCGTGCGTGGGTGCCGTGTCCGGGGCCGGCGCGCCCAGGGGGTGCGGGCCTTCGTCGGCCGGTGGTCCGGCGTGCGCGCGCCGACCGCGCGCGGGAGGCGGGGGCGGCGTCTTCGCGCGGGCTGTCGGGGTCCTCCGGGATGTGCGCATGGACTCCTCGCTCGGCAGTGGTGCGTGGGGCGGGCCGGACCGGACGCCGGCACCGCGGGGCGCGGTCAGCGGGCGGTGTGCTCGACCGGGCGCTGGGCCGAGGCGGACGCCTCGCGCTCCCCGGCCGTCGGCGACAGCGCCACGAAGGCCGAGGTGATGAAGAGGTAGGACCCGAGGCCGACGGCGAGCGGGAAGATGAACTGCATCGCCGTGGCGCCGGGCAGGGGTTCCCCGGAGGGCGTGACGCGCACGCTCACCGCGAGCATCCCCGTGTAGTGCATGCTGCTGACCGCGGCGCCCATGATCAGGGAGGCGAGGGTGACCGCGACGGGTGACTGGATGTTGAGCGCCGCCCACAGTGCCGCCGTGGCCGCGACGACGGCGATGAGGACGGAGAGGCCGACGAGCACCGGGTCGTAGCTCACCCCGCCGTGCAGCCGTACCGCCGCCATGCCCAGGTAGTGCATGCTGGCGACGCCGAGACCGGTGGTGAGCCCGCCGAGCAGCAGCGCCCGGGCCCGGTCGCGGCTGTGACCGACGGCGAACACGCCGGCGCAGACGACGGTCATGGCGACGAGCAGGCTGGCGAGGGTGAGCGGTACGTCGTAGCGGATGTCGGTGCCGCTGACGGCGAATCCGAGCATCGCCACGAAGTGCATGGTCCAAATGCCGGTGCCGATCGCCGAGGCGGCGGTGAGCAGCCAGTTGCGGCGCGCGCTGCCGGTGGCGGCGAGCGCGCGGACGGTGCAGCGCAGCCCGAGGGCGGCGCCGGTGCAGGCCATCGCGTACGACAGCACGGGGGGTAAGCCCCCCCCAGGGCGGCGTGGTCCAGGTGTCCCATGGCCCCGGGACGCTAGGAGGCACGGACGCACGAGGGGGACGCGTTTCGGAAACGGCTGAAATATGACGCGGTGGTGCACCGGAACGACCGCGTCACGCTCGAACGTGCGCACAAGGGCGTCGCCCGTCCCGGTGAGGGATCATGCGGAGCATGAGCGACGACCACACACACGTCCAGGAGTTCTTCACCGCGCGTGCCGCCGACTGGGACCGCCGCTTCCCCGACGACGGTCCGGCCTACGCCGCCGCGGTCGCCGGACTCGGGCTGCGCGAGGGGGACCGGGTGCTCGACGCGGGCTGCGGCACCGGGCGCGCCCTGCCTCCGCTGCGTGCGGCCGTGGGGTCCTCGGGCGTGGTCCTCGGCGCGGACCTGACCCCGGCCATGCTGCGGGAGGCGGCACGGGCCGGGCGGGACCGCGACGGGGCGCTGCTGCTGACCGACGTCGCCGCGCTGCCGCTGCGCACGTCCGCGCTGGACGCCGTGTTCGCGGCAGGTCTGATCGCCCATCTGCCCGACCCGGCCGGGAACCTCCGGGAGATCGCGCGGGTGGTGCGGCCGGGTGGCGTGCTCGCGCTGTTCCATCCGGTCGGCCGGGTGGCGCTCGCCGCCCGGCAGGGCCGCACGCTCACCCCGAGCGACCTCCGCGCGGAGCCGAATCTGCGCGCGCTGCTGTCCCGTTCGGGGTGGCGCATGACGTCGTACGCCGACGAGGACACGCGCTTCCTTGCGCTGGCCGTCCGTGCGGACTGAGCACTCGGCCACCCGCCGGGCGCTCGGACCGGGTTCCGCACCCGGCCGCTCCGAAGTCCCGGTACGGGGGCGGCACCCGGGTCCGCCGGCCGGTGGCCGCGCTTGCCGGACCGCTCCGTGAGCTCTGCCGTCCCGGCGAACAGCCGGCCGATCCGCGCAACGGCGCAGGTTTCGAAGTGCCGCACCGTGCTGCCCTCTTCTGCCGTCGAAGCCGCAACTCTAGGTTGAGCAGGAGGAGATGAACGGTCGGTGAGGACAACCGTGCTGGGGAAGGTGGACCGCATGTGGGGAAGGATCCGGAGGATCGGGAGCAGAGTGACCGGCAGTTGGCGCATGGAGGAGCGGGCCGAGCGCACCGAGCGTCCGCACAATCTGTTCGAGGCCGCCGCGGCGTACGTCTCGGCCTGCGCGGAGGACGATCAGGACCGGCTCGACGAGGCGGCCGGCTGGGTGTCGCCGGAGGCGCTGTCGTTCGGGGTGAACGAGCTGGCGTGCCGGGCGGTGACCGCTCTCGCACGGGAGCGGGACGAGTCTCCGGGGACGGTCGCGCGGGCACTGCTGGGTCTTCCGGCCGCCTGAACCGTCCGCCGACGCGTGGTCGATTCGTCCCGTCCGGCCGGAAACCTGCAGCTCCGGGCATAGCTGTGGGGGTCGTGACAAGCGGCTCGGGGTCGGCATAGGGTGCGCGCCGGTGGACGAACCGATGGGGAGGCTGGGATGGCCGGGACGGACGAGGGAGCCGTCGCCGCCGCGGACGACGCGCTCTACGTGCTCACGGCGGCGCTGCTGACGCCGGCGAAGTTCCCGAGCGTGCTGGGCGACGACTACCCGGAGGCGTGCGCTGCGCTCGGCCTTCCGCCCCTCGCCGACGGGTACGGGCTGGTGCTCGGCCAGGACGGCGAGGGCGCCCGGTGGACCGTGGTCGTCGACGACGTCTCGCTGGTCGCCGTCGCGATCGCGTCCTGGGACTGCGGGATGGAGCACGATCTGTCGCCGGACGAGCGCACGGTCGTCACCGCGCTGCCCGGCTGGCCCCTCGCGGTGGCCGTCGCGGCGCCGAACGTGCCCGCGCCGCACGATCCCGGCCCGGACGCCGCGGACGGACCCCGGCTGACCCCGCCGGACGCGGCGGCCTGGGGACCGGCCCAGCGCCGGCTGGGCGCCGACGAGATCGCGCTGCAGTGGGCGGCCTGGCGGGAGCAGGTCGACGACGCGGCGTTCCCGGCGCCGGGTGGCCCGGCCCGGGCGGCCGACGACGCCGAGGAGCGCGCGGAGGACGGCCGGGCGGAGGAAGCGGGCGGCCGACCGGACGGGCAGCCGGGGCACCGCGGGATCCGGCGGGTGCTGGTGGAGGCACGCGCGTACGTCGACTCGTCGCCGCCGCTCGGCCGGGTCCGCTCGTCCTTCGCCCCGGGTGGCGCGCGCACCCTGCGTGCCGACGGCCCCGGCTGGTCGCTGGTGGCCCGGACGGACGACATCGCGTTCGTCCTGCTCGACGACGAACCCGGCGAGGTCCTGCCGGTGGGCCGGGGCCCGGAGCTGCCGGGCCTGCTCGAAGCGCTCGACCGGATGGCCGTACGGCCGCTCTGAGCACACGTGGCTTCGAAAAGGCCAGGGGTGATGGACGTTAGCGTGTGTTGAAACCCCACGTGTGGACGCCGTTCCATAGGGCGCCAGCCCATCGATGACGGCGAGGGTGGGCCCTCACCATGGGGCAGTTCCGCGATCGACCCCATGTCCCCCTTCCGCCGCTCGTCCTCTCGGAGGCCGTCATGCGCCCCTCCCGTGGCGTTCCGTTGCTCGTCGCCGCCCTCGCCGCGGCCGCCCTCACCGCTCCGTCTCCGGCCGGCGCGGCCGGAGACGGTCACTGCGCGCGCCAGGAACGTGTGCGCGTGCCGGGCGCCGCCCATCAGCGCAGTGCCTGCCTCGTCGATCTGACCACGGCGGGACTGGCCGGTACGCCGTACACCGACATGGCCGACCAGGCGGGGCTGACCGCCGCGGCCACCCGGTCGCCGTCCGGCGTGCCCGGGGTGCAGATCGACGGCTACTTCCCGGACTCGTCCCGCTTCAACGACACCCACGGCTGGCGGCACGACGCCCAGTTCGTGATCCGGCTGCCCGACCGCTGGAACGGCGGACTGGTCGTCACCGGCGCGCCCGGCAACCGCAAGCAGTACGCGACCGACAAGGCGATCTCCGACCAGGTACTGGCTCGGGGCTACGCCTATGCGGCGACCGACAAGGGCAACAGCAGCGTCGACTTCCACCGTGACGGGAAGCGGCCCGGTGACGCCGTCGCCGAGTGGAACACGCGCACCACGCAGCTCACCCGCGCCGCCCGGCGCGCGGTGGCCCAGCGCTACGGGCACGCCCCGCGCCGTACGTACATGACCGGCGTCTCCAACGGCGGCTACCTCACGCGCTGGCAGTTGGAGAACCATCCGGAACTGTACGACGGCGGGGTGGACTGGGAGGGCACCCTGTGGGCCGCCGAAGGGCGTCACCCGCTGCTCTCCCTTCCGGTGGCGGTGGCCCGGATGTACGGCAAGGCGACCGACGAGGACATGTACACGGCGGGCTTCGCACGCGGATCCGAGTTCCTGTGGCCGTACCACGAGAAGGCCTACTGGGGGGTCACGCAGAAGATCTACCGCACGGAGTTCGACCCGGACCACGACCCGGGTTGTCCCGGCCCCTCCGCCGGGTCGACGACGGAACAGATCCTCGCGCCGTGTCCGTCCGACGCCGCCTACGACTACGCCTCGCGCCCCGCGTCCGTGCACCGTGCCGTGGAGCGCGTGGCGCTCACCGGGCGGATCGGGCGGCCGATGATCACCCTGCACGGCGATCTGGACGCGCTGCTGCCCAAGTCCGTCGACTCCGACGTGTACGACGGCATGGTCGAGGCGAGCGGACGCGGACGGATGCACCGCTACTACACGGTGCAGGACGGCACGCACGTCGACGGGCTGTACGACACCCATCCGGACCGGCTGCGGCCGATCCTGCCCTGCTACCACTCGGCGTTCGACGCCCTGGTCGCGTGGGTGGAGCGCGGAGTCGCGCCGCCCGCGGACCGGACGGTCGGCAGGCCCGCGGACGGCGACGTGGTCAACTCCTGCGCGCTGGACTCCGGTGAGGCGGTGACGTCGTAGCGCCTCAGCGGCCCAGCTCCTTGCGCGAGACCCGGCGCAGCCTGCGCCGCTGCGCGGGGTCCAGGGCGAGGTAGGCGGCGGCCGGGACTCCCAGGACTATCAGAAGCGCGGCCCACCAGGGCAGCCAGAAGAACAGGACGAGTCCGGCCGCCACACCCCCCGCGGCGATCTTGGCGTTCTTCGACATGAGTGTCGCCTCCTTCGCGGCCATTGCCGCTCTCTGCCGTGAAAACGGGCCCGCGCCCGCGGCGGTTCCGGACCACGACCCTGAAACGTCCCTGAGGTGCGCCCCTAAGGTCTCCGAGGCGTGGGGGGGGGGGGGGGGGGGGGGGGGGGGGGGGCGCGGGCCGCCCCCCGCCCCCACCCCCCCCGGGGGGGGGGGGGGGGGCGCCCCCCCCCCCCCCCGGGCGGCCCCCCCCCCCCCCCCCCCC
>NZ_JBIRTN010000006.1:0-27579 GCF_044334705.1 Streptomyces sp. NPDC020731 | reverse complement strand
GGCGGGGGGGGGGGGCCGGGGGGGGGGGGGGGGGGGCGGGGGGGGGGGGGGGGGTCGGGGGGCGCCGGGTGGGGGGGGGGGGGGGGGGGGGGGGGGGGGGCGCCCCCCCCCCCCCCCCCACGCCTCCATGGTGACTCACCTCACAGCGCAGGCACGCCCGTTCGGCGCCGCCCGTGCTGTACCCTCGGCGACTCCGGCTTCACTAGTCAAGTTTGAGGACCCCTGTCATCGCTGCGCAGACGACTCCCCCGGCGCCCTCCTCCGCACACTCCGAACTGGCCGGCTGTCCGGCCGTATTCGTACCGGGTGACCCCGCCCGCACCGGTCGGGTCGCGTTCTGGCGGCCCGACGGCTCGCCTCCTCCGGCCGTGGACGCGGCGTCGGCCGAGGACCTGACCGTCGTGGTTCCCTGCGACGACGGGATCGAGACAGTGCGTGTGCCCGCCACCGTGCTGCCGGTGCGCGACGCGCTCCCGTTCCTCACGCGTGCGCGTGCCGGTGGCGCGGGGCACCGGGCCACCCGGTTCTGGGGCGCCGCCGCCGTGCACGCCCTGCACCTGGTGGCACGCGGTCTGCTGCTGCCCGGGCTCTCCCCCGCCGACCACGACGCCTGGCGCGTCGGCCCGCTGGACGCGGAGGACGTCGAGGCGATCCGCCGGCTCGCCGCCGCGATGCCGCCCGAAGCGCACGCGATGCCGCTGGAGGGCACCGGGCCGCCGCGACTGCCCGAGCCCGAACGGCTGTTGCGCGCCTTCCTGGACGCGGTCGCCGACACCCTCCCCCGCTCCCCCGCCGCCCACCTCGCGACCGGCACCGACGCCTTCGCGGTACCGGGGCCGCGACGGCTGCCCGGACTGCGGACCTGGGCCGCCGACATCGCCGCCGGCCACGACGCCGGCGTACGGCTGTCGCTGCGGATCGAGGTGCGCGGGCTCACGGACGCGGCCGACACCGCGGACGTGTCGTTCCGGGCCGTCCTCCAGATGCACGGCGTGAGCGACCCCGCCCTCGTCGCGGACGCCGGCGAGGTGTGGGCCGGGGCCTCCGACGCGGCCTTCGACTCCCGCGCGCGGATGGACACCCTGCTCGCGCTCCGCCGCGCGGCGCGGGCCTGGGCGCCGCTCACCCCCTTGTTGTCGGCGACCGTGCCGGACGCGGTGGACCTCGCCGAAGAGGAGATCGCCGAACTCCTCGGCGACGGCGGCCGGGTGCTCGCCGGCGCGGGCGTCGACGTGCACTGGCCCAAGGAACTGGTCCGCGAACTCACCACCCGCGCGGAGATCGGTCCCGCCGACGACGAGCCGGGGCCCGGAAGACCCGGGTACGCGGACGGGCCGTCGTTCCTGTCCGCCGACGCCCTGCTCGCCTTCGACTGGTGGTTCGCCCTGGGCGACCGGCGGCTCACGCGCGAGGAACTGGACCGGCTGGCCGAGGCGAACCGTCCCCTCGTACGGCTGCGCGACCAGTGGGTCCTCATCGACCCCCGGACGCTGGCCCGGGCCCGTGCGCGGCAGGACCGCAAGATCACGCCGGTCGACGCGCTCGGCGCGGCCCTGACGGGCTCCGTGGAGGCCGACGGCGGCCGCATCGAGGTCCGGCCCACCGGGTGGCTGGCGGCCCTGCGGGACCGGCTCGCGGACCCCGAGGCGCAGGAACCCGTCGAGCAGCCCGCCGCTCTCGCCGCCACGCTGCGGGACTACCAGCGACGCGGCCTGAACTGGCTGGCCCGGACGACCTCCCTGGGCCTGGGCTGCTGTCTCGCCGACGACATGGGGCTCGGCAAGACCATCACCCTGATCGCCCTGCATCTGCACCGCCAGACCGATCCGGAGTCCGCGGGCCCCACTCTCGTGGTCTGCCCGACCTCCCTGATGGGCAACTGGCAGCGGGAGATCGAGCGGTTCGCGCCCGGCACCCCGGTGCGCCGCTTCCACGGCCCGCGGCGGGCGCTGGAGGACCTGGCCGACGGTGAGTTCGTGCTCACCACGTACGGCACCATGCGGCTGGACGCCTCCCGGCTCGCCGAGGTCCCCTGGGGCATGGTCGTCACCGACGAGGCCCAGCACGTGAAGAACCCGTACTCCTCGACGGCCCGTCAGCTGCGTTCCATCGACGCACGCGCGCGCGTGGCGCTCACCGGCACACCGGTGGAGAACAACCTGTCGGAACTGTGGGCGATCCTCGACTGGACGACCCCCGGCCTGCTGGGCCGGCTCGGCGCCTTCCGACGGCGGTACGCGGACGCCGTCGAGAGTGGGCAGGATCCGGCCGCGGCGGACCTGCTGGCCCGTCTGGTACGGCCGTTCCTGCTGCGCCGCCGCAAGTCGGACCCCGGGATCGCGCCCGAGCTGCCGCCCAAGACGGAGACCGATCACGCGGTGTCGCTCACCCAGGAGCAGACGGCGCTGTACGAGGCCGTGGTGCGCGAGGCGATGGCCGAGATCGCCGGCGCCGACAGCATGGCGCGGCGCGGACTGATCGTGAAGCTGCTGACCGGCCTGAAGCAGATCTGCAACCACCCGGCGCAGTTCCTCAAGGAGGAACGGCCGGTGGTCGCGGGACGGTCGGGGAAGCTGGAACTGCTGGACGAACTCCTCGACACGGTCCTCGCCGAACAGGCCGGTGTCCTGGTGTTCACCCAGTACGTGCGAATGGCCCGGCTGCTGGAACGGCACCTGGCCGCGCGGGGCGTACCGACGCAGTTCCTGCACGGCGGCACGCCGGTCGCCGGACGTGAGGCGATGGTGCGCCGCTTCCAGGACGGCGAGGTCCCGGTCTTCCTGCTGTCGTTGAAGGCGGCGGGGACCGGGCTGAACCTCACCCGCGCGGAGCATGTCGTGCACTACGACCGCTGGTGGAACCCCGCCGTCGAGGCGCAGGCGACGGACCGCGCGTACCGCATCGGCCAGACCCGGCCGGTGCAGGTGCACCGCATCATCGCCGAGGGGACCATCGAGGACCGCATCGCCGGGCTGCTGGAGCGCAAGCGTGAGCTGGCCGACGCGGTGCTCGGCTCCGGCGAGGCGGCGCTCACCGAACTGACCGACGCCGAACTGGCGGAGCTGGTCGAACTGCGAGGGGGACGGGGATGACCCGGTACGACGGTGACGAGGCCGGCGTGGAGCGCACCTTCGCCGCGCTGCCGCCCCTGCGGGGACGTGGTTTCGCGCAGACCTGGTGGGGCCGGGCCTGGCTGACGGCGCTGGAAGGTACGGCGCTGGACTCCGGGCAGCTCAAGGCGGGCCGCGGGCTCGCCCGCGCGGGCGCGGTCGGCGCGGTGTCCGTACGACCGGGGCGCATCACGGCGGTCGTACAGGACCGGGACCGTACGGCCCACCGCGCGGACGTGCTGCTGCAGGAGCTGTCCGAGGAGCAGTGGGACCGTTTCCTGGCCATGACCGTGGAGCGGGCCGGGCATGTCGCGGCGCTGCTCGACCGCGAGATGCCGACGCACCTGGTCGAGGACGCGGAGCTGGCCGGCGTCGAACTGCTGCCGGGCCTCGGGGATCTGGAGCCGGAGTGCGACTGCGGCGCCTGGGACCACTGCGGTCACACGGCGGCGCTGTGCTATCAGGTGGCCCGGCTGCTGGACCGGGACCCGTTCGTCCTGCTGCTGATGCGGGGGCGGGGGGAACGCGCCTTGCTGGACGCGCTCCAGGCCCGGGGCGACGCATCCGCCGGGCGCCCCGCCCAGGGCCCGGAAGGCGTGGACGCGGCCGAGGCGTACGCGGCCGGTGACATCCTGCCGTCGCTTCCCGGCGCCCCCGTCCTCCCCGCGGAGCCGGGGGTTCCGCCGTCGCTGGACACGGAGGCGGAGCCCGCGGCCGGGATCGATCCGCCCGCGCTGGAGTTCCTGGCCGCCCGGACCGCCGTACAGGCCCACCGGCTGCTGGCCCGGGCGCTCAGGGACGGGCACGAACGGCAACCCGTGGAACCGGGACCGACCGTCGCGCAGGACGCGGTGCGGCTGGCCGCCGGGGAGCCCTGCCGCGCGGTGACGGAGCGGCTCGCCGAGGGGTCGGGGCGCGGCCGGGAAGGGCTGGCCGTGGCCGTACGGGCCTGGCGGCACGGCGGCACGGCGGCCCTGGCCGTGCTCGACGAGGAGTGGACCGTGGACGGCGAACGGCTGGCACGCGCGCGTGCCGCCCTCGACTCGGCGTGGGACGAGGACGAACGGCCGGCGCTCCGGGCCCGGGCCAACCGGTGGACGGTGGCCGGCGCACCCGTCCAGCTGCGCCTGGGCCGCGACGGGCGCTGGTGGCCGTACCGCAAGGAACGCGGGCGCTGGGTCCCGGCGGGGAATTCCTCCCGGGACCCGGCGACGGCACTGGCCTCGGCGGAGCGCGCACCCGAAAGGTGACCACCGGCCAGGACACCACCGCACCCGGCCCACGACGGGCGCTGGTGGCCGTACCGCAAGGAACGCGGGCGCTGGGTCCCGGCGGGGAATTCCTCCCGGGACCCGGCGACGGCAACGGCACCTGCCTCGGCCTCGGCAGAGGTCCCTCCGGGGAGTGACCGCGCTCGGTGCCGTGGCGTCAGGGCAGTTCCATGTCGCCCAGGGACGGCAGGAGCGACTCCAGACCGCTCGGCAGCTCGCTCGGGAACTCGGACGGCAGTTCCGTGGGAAAACCGGACGGCAGCCGACTCGGGAGACCGCTGGGCAGCTCCGAGGGAATGCCCGGCGACGGATCGGGCGAGCCGCCGGTTCCCGTGCTGCTGCTCGGCGCCTTGTCCGGCGAGTCGTCGTCGCCCGTGGCCATCAGCACGACGAGGGACACGGCCGCGATGGCGACGACGGCCGCGAGCAGGAGGAGCACGACCCTGCGCACGCCGGGCGGCCAGGGTGGCGGCGCGCCGCTGTTCGTGGACGGTCCGAAGCTGCCGCCGTCCGGCGGCCGGGGCGGTACGGGTGGCATGGCCATACACCCCATGGTCGCCGCGAACCCGGGGCCTGCGCGAGGACGCCGCACGGAAGTTGATACGGACTCAGGGCACGAGCGCCATGATGACGACGTACCCCACACGGAGCGCACGCCCCGCACAGCTCCGCCCCGCGCGTGCTTCGGGCCCGACGCGGGATTCCCCTGCGGCGGGCCTGACCCCTACCACTCGTGTGCGTCACACGGTCGTGGTGCGCAAGGGGCGCAGCCGCAGGATGCACACCGGGCCGACTCGGGTCGCGCCCTCGCACCCGGGATGTCGCCGCCGGGAGGCCCCGCGTCGGCCCGGATACGCACCGACGCGCACGTGGACCCGCGCGGTCGCCATGCCTCGGGAGGCGCCTGCGCACACGCGCCGCGTCGGCCACAACCGGGTGCGAACCACCTGTGGGGGCACGGTCGTCCCACCATCGCGCGGGATGCGGCCGTCCCGGACCATGTGCGGGGGCGTGGCCGTCCCGTGGCAGGGCGGGCCGGCCACGCCCTCGCGGTCGGGGCTCAGCCCCGGGCGCCCAGCAGGTGGTCCATCGCCAGCTGGTCGAGGTGCTCGAAGGCCATGCCCCGCGCGGCGGCCTCGTCGACGTCGAAGTCCTCGAAGGCGGACCGGTCGTCGAGCAGGGCCTGGAGGCCGTCGGCCGCCGTGGGCTGGGCCAGCTGGTCCAGCCGGGCCGCGCGCAGCGCCTCCTGCACCTCCGGGTCGGAGCGGAACGCGGCCGCGCGCTCCTTGAGCATCAGGTAGTTGCGCATGCAGCCGGCCGCCGAGGCCCACACGCCGTCGAAGTCCTCGGTCCGCGGCGGCTTGAAGTCGAAGTGCCGCGGGCCCTCGTACCCGGCCGACTCCAGCAGGTCCACCAGCCAGAAGGCAGCGCGCAGGTCACCGGCACCGAAGCGGAGGTCCTGGTCGTACTTGATGCCGGACTGGCCGTTGAGGTCGATGTGGAAGAGCTTGCCCGCCCACAGCGCCTGCGCGATGCCGTGCGGGAAGTTCAGCCCGGCCATCTGCTCGTGGCCGACCTCCGGGTTGACGCCGTACAGCTCCGGGCGCTCCAGGCGCTCGATGAACGCCAGGGCGTGGCCGACCGTGGGCAGCAGGATGTCGCCGCGCGGCTCGTTCGGCTTGGGCTCGATGGCGAAGCGGATGTCGTAGCCCTGGGAGGTGACGTACTCGCCGAGCAGGTCGAAGGCCTCCTTCATGCGGTCGAGGGCGTCCCGCACGTCCTTGGCGCCGCCGGACTCGGCACCCTCGCGACCGCCCCAGGCCACGTAGGTCTCGGCGCCGAGCTCGACCGCGAGGTCGATGTTGCGGATGGTCTTGCGCAGCGCGTAGCGGCGCACGTCGCGGTCGTTCGCGGTGAACCCGCCGTCCTTGAACACCGGGTGGGTGAACAGGTTGGTGGTGGCCATCGGCACCTTCATGCCGGTGTCGTCCAGCGCCTGCCGGAACCGCTTGATGTGCTCCTCGCGCTCGCTGTCGCTCGAGCCGAAGGGGATGAGGTCGTCGTCGTGGAACGTGACGCCGTGGGCGCCCAGCTCGGCCAGGCGCCGCACCGACTCGACCGGGTCGAGGGCGCGCCGCGTGGCGTCACCGAAGGGGTCCCGTCCCTGCCAGCCGACGGTCCACAGTCCGAAGGTGAATTTGTCCTCGGGGGTGGGCTGGTAGTTCATGCCGCGGCTCCTTGCTCGCTGAGACTATTTCGTCATGGCGGTTTACAAATTAGTATGCAGGAACATTTCTGGGAAGAGACACACCCCGCCGAGGCGCGGAAAAGGGAGAGACCGATGTCAGCAGCCGAGGGTCCGCTCGTCGTCGGCGTGGACACATCCACCCAGTCCACCAAGGCGCTGGTCGTCGACGTGGCCACCGGCCGGGTCGTCGCGAGCGGCCAGGCACCGCACACGGTGACCTCGGGGGCGGGCCGGGAAAGTGATCCGCGCCAGTGGTGGGACGCCCTGTCCGAGGCGCTGCGCCAGTGCGGCGAGGCGGCGCACGAGGCCGCCGCGGTGTCGATCGGCGGGCAGCAGCACGGCCTGGTCACCCTGGACCGGCACGGGGAGCCGGTCCGCCCGGCGCTGCTGTGGAACGACGTGCGTTCCGCGCCGCAGGGCCGCCGCCTGATCGAGGAGCTGGGCGGCGCGAAGTTCTGGGCCGAGCGCACCGGAAGCGTGCCGGCCGCCTCCTTCACGGTCACCAAGTGGGCCTGGCTGGCGGAGCACGAGCCGGACGCGGTGCGCTCCACCAAGGCGGTCCGGCTCCCCCACGACTACCTCACCGAGCGGCTCACCGGGCAGGGCACCACCGACCGCGGCGACGCCTCCGGCACCGGCTGGTGGGCCTCGGGGACGGAGGCGTACGACGAGGAGATCCTCGCGCACGTGGGGCTCGACCCGGCGCTGCTGCCCCGCGTGGTGCGTCCCGGTGAGGTCGCCGGGACCGTGCGCGACGGCCACGACCTGCCGTTCTCCAAGGGGACCCTGGTGGCGTGCGGCACCGGTGACAACGCCGCCGCCGCGCTGGGCCTCGGGGTGCGCCCCGGCACACCGGTGATGAGCCTCGGCACCTCGGGCACCGTGTACGCGGTGACGCAGCGCAGGCCGGCCGATCCGACCGGCACGGTGGCGGGGTTCGCCGACGCGCGCGGCGACTGGCTGCCGCTGGCCTGCACGCTCAACTGCACGCTGGCCGTGGACCGGGTCGCGGCACTGCTGAACCTGGACCGCGAGGCCGTCGAACCCGGCCGCGGCGTCACGCTGCTGCCCTTCCTGGACGGCGAGCGCACCCCGAACCTCCCCAACTCCTCCGGTCTGCTGCACGGGCTGCGCCACGACACCACCGGCGGCCAGCTGCTCCAGGCCGCCTACGACGGTGCCGTGTACTCCCTGCTGGCCGCGCTCGACCTCGTCCTCGACGAGGACGCCGACCCGTCGGCGCCCCTGCTGCTGATCGGCGGCGGCGCCCGGGGTACGGCCTGGCAGCAGACCGTACGGCGGCTGTCGGGGCGGTCGGTGCAGGTACCCCGGGTCAAGGAGTTGGTCGCGCTCGGTGCGGCGGCACAGGCCGCCGGGCTGCTCACCGGGGAGGACCCGGCCGCGGTCGCCCGGCGCTGGGACACGGCGGCGGGCCCGGTGCTGGAGGCCGTGGAGCGGGACGAGGAGACGCTGGCCGGGCTGGCCGGGGTACTCTCCGACGCGGCCCCGCTGCTGGGCCGCGGCACGACCACCGGCTGACGGCACCCGCCGGTGGGCACCGACCGCCGGCGCCCACCGACACGGCACCGGCCGTCCGTGCCTGCCGACCCGGTACCGACCGGAAGGCACGGACCGTCAGACACAGGTCGGCAGACACAGGCCGACCGGCTGTGGCGACCTCAGTACGCCAACGACCGCAGAGACCGAGGAACGACGGAGGAATGAGCGCACCGCTGCACAAGGCACGCCCGGCCGGTCCGGGGCGCGCGCTGCCCGACACCCAGCAGGGCATGCGCCGCCGCAACCTCTCGCGGGTGATGCACACCGTCAGCGCCGAGGGGCCGCTGTCCCGGGCCGCCGTCGCCTCCCGCATCAGCCTGACCCGCGCGGCGGTGTCCACGCTGGTCGACGAGCTCATCCGCTCGGGCCTGCTGGAGGAGCTGGGCCCCGAGCGGCCCGGACGCGTGGGCCGTCCCGGCTCGGCGCTCGCCGTCAGCGGGCGCGGCCCCGCGGGGATCGGTGCCGAGGTCGGCGTCGATCACCTCGCGGTCTGCGCGGTCGACCTGCGCGGACGGGTCCGGTCACGGGCGGTGCGGCACGGCCCGAACCGGGACCGCTCCCCCGGGCCGGTGCTCGGGCAACTCACCGGGCTGATAGAGCGGGTCGTCGCCGAGGCGGAGGGCGAGGGCCTGTGGCCTGCGGGGCTCGCCGTGGCCGTACCGGGTCTGGTCGCGCGCGACGCCCGGACCGTCGTACGCGCCCCGAACCTCGGCTGGCTCGATACGGATCTCGGCGACCTGCTCCCGGCGGGCCTGCCGCTCACCGTGGCCAACGAGGCCAACTTCGGTGCGCTGGCCGAACTGTGGCTCGGCGAGGACACCCCGCGCGACTTCCTCCATGTGTCCGCCGAGATCGGTATCGGTGCCGCGGTCGTCGTGGACGGACGGCTGCTGCACGGAAACCGCGGTTTCGCGGGCGAACTGGGCCATGTACCGGTACGGCCCGACGGACCGGAGTGTGCCTGCGGCGGACGGGGCTGTCTGGAGCAGTACGCCGGCGAGGAGGCGGTGCTGCGCGCGGCCGGACTGGAGCCGGGCGAGGACCGGGTCGGCCTCCTCGCGGGCCGCGCCGAGCAGGGCGACACGGACGTACGACGCGCCCTGGAGGACGCGGGAACGGCCCTCGGGATCGCCCTGACCGGGGCGGTCAATCTGCTGGACCCCGAGAGCGTGGTGCTGGGCGGAGCCCTGTCCGGGCTCGCGCCCTGGCTGCTGCCGTCGCTCCGCTCCGAACTGGCCCGCCGTACCGCGGGGCCGCCATGTCCCGTCTCCGTGTCCCCGCTCGGCCCCGAGGGCCCGCTGCTGGGCGCCGCGCACTCGGTGGTGCGGGGAGTCCTGGACGACCCGGCGGCGGTGGCCGAACGGGTCTGACGCGCGCCCGGGACACGCGGCTGTCCGCGCGCGAGCCTTTCCTCGAGCTCCGCGCGGTCGGCCACGAACCACACCTGGGTGCCGCGGTTCGCCTCCCGCGCGAAGTCGCGCAGGGCGTCGCCGGCCGCCGCATGGGAGGCGATGTCGCCGACGATCACCAGACGGAGCCGGTAATCGGCGAATTCCTGCACCACGTCCCCGGCGACTCCCGAGCGCAGGGCGAAGAAATCGTCGGCCACCCGTTCGACGGGGGCGGCCACCCTCTCCACGTCACAGCCCATGGCATCGCCGATCAGGTCGAGGGCGGTGTCGCCGCCGCTCGGCTTCCGGCCGTCCTGGTCGCACACGAGGACGGGAACGCCGTGCCAGGTCATGAGCTGGTCGGCTGCCACGACATGATCGTGTGTCGGCTTCTCACCGGGGCTCCGGCGGCCTCACCACCTCACCGCCCGGTCACGAACCGCCCGACTCCTGGTGGCCGGACGTCGAGCAGGCAACGATGAGGGCATGACACCGGCGCAGCGATCCACGGAGCGACTGCTCTCCTGGTCCGATCTCACGGCGTGTCCGGCCGGTTGCGGTACGGGGCGGGCGCTCCGCACCGCCCGTGACGAGGTCGTCCACTTCCACTCCGCGCGGGACGCGGACCTCCACCTCACCCGTCGCGCCATCCAGCGCTTCCACTACTACCTGGGCAGGTCGAGCGCGATACAACTGGTGCCGAGATCCTGCTGGGTGACGGCGCGTCTGGACTGCGCCACGGACGTGGACCTGCTGCTGAGTCTGGTGAGCGTCGCCCTCAAGGCGCACCGGAACAGGCCCCCGTCCGCGCCGCCGGCACCGGCGGGGTGCAACTTCCACCGCGTCACCGCGCTGTCGCGGGACGCGGTCGCCGACCGCTGAACCGCGCCCGGCGCGGTGGCCTCACGGCCGCAGGCCGCCGACGATGTCGGCGGTCGCCGTGAGACCGCTGTGGATCGTGGGCGCGATGCTCGTGCTGGCCAGGTAGAAACCGAGCAGCAGACAGACCAGCGCGTGGGAGACCTTCAGCCCGCCATTGCGCAGGAAGATCACCGCAAGGACTGAGAGCAGTAGCACCACAGAGATGGAAATGGCCATCATCAACCTCCTCCGCCACATCCGTTTCGCGGCGTTCGGCCGCAAGTGTGGCGTAGCGGAGGGTTCGTCCGGGCGGCTGACCTGTCCTCCGAACGTGTGGTGTCACGCCTTCCGGTGGGCGTCGAGGAAGGATTCGAGCCCTGCGAGGTCGTCGGTGTTGAGGTGGTCGACGTCCGCCGCCACCAGTTCGCCCCAGAGCGCGTCACGGGCGGGGCCCGGCAGGTCGGGGGTGGCCCAGAACCGCACCCGCTGCCCACGCGCGTGGGCGGTGCCCACGATGTCGCGGAGTTTTTGGCGCTCGGCGTCGGGGAAGGCGCCGACGCCCTGCCAGGTGAAGTTGAGCGTCCAGTTGTCGCTGATCAGCGGGACGAAGGAGGCCGGTGCGGTGCCGCCGAGGTCGGTGAGCCGGCCGTCGTAGAAGGCGCGGCGCACCCGTTGGGCCGCCATGGGGGCACGGGCCGCGCGGTCGCCTGAGACGACGGCGGTGACCGGTCCGGGCAGCACCCTGCCGTGGGCACAGGTGGTGAACAGATGCCGGTGGCGCCGCAGATGGCGGTCGAGTTCGAGGTAGGTGGCGGCGCCCTCGGTCTTGATGTCGATCAGCAGCTGGAGCGGTCTGCGGTGCCCGCGGTACACCGAGCCGTGGTGGGCGCGGACCCGGGCGGCGAGCGGGTCGAGGTAGAGGGACTCGAGGGTGCGGGACGGGTCGAGGTCCTCGGGGTCGTGGGCGACGAGGAGTTGGCCGCCGACCAGGTAGATGTCGGCCTCGACGCTGCCGAAGCGGTGGTCGAGGGCGTCGAGGAGGGGACGGGGGTGCTCGTAGTCGTTGTGGGCGTGGGCCTGCCACAACGGGCGCGGGCGGTACTTCCGTTCGCCGGCCAGCGCCTGGGTCGCGGGGAGGGCGACCGAGCCGGCGAGGGCGGCACCGAGAGTGGTGAGGGCTCTGCGACGGGTGGTGAGGGCCATGCTCTGCCTCCCTGGAGGGGCCGTACGGGACCATGGAGAGTATGAGGTCCGTGGGTGGCCAAGGAGCAGGGTGATGCGGGGAGTTGGCCGATCCGCCGTCGGTCGTTCACCTCACCGGAGCCGGGCGCACGGAGAAGCCCGCCCCCGAAGGGACGGGCTTCTCGCGTTGTTCAGCCGGTCAGGGCGCCGTCAGATCGACCAGTTGCGCCAGCGCCTCGCGGTGGGCACCCGCCGTGCCGTAGGCGATCGAGTCGGCCTTGGCGCGCTTGAGGTGGAGGTGCACCGGGTGTTCCCAGGTCATGCCGATGCCGCCGTGCAGCTGCAGCGCCTCCTCGGCGGCCCGGACCGCGACGGGCGCGGCGTAGGCCTGGGCGACGGTGACCGCCACGTCGGCGTCCTCGCCGGTCGCGAGCGCGTCGGCGGCGTTGCGGGCGGCGGCGCGGAGGCCGGCGACCTCCAGCCACAGCTGGGCGAGCCGGTGCTTGAGCGCCTGGAAGCCGCCGACGGGGCGGTTGAACTGTGTGCGGTCCTTCAGGTGGCGGACGGTCTCCGTCAACGACCAGTCGGCGAGGCCGAGTTGTTCCGAGGCGAGCAGTCCGGCACCGGCCCGCAGGGCGCGGCGTACGGCGGTCTCCGCGTCGCCCAGCCTGCGCCCGGGCGCGCCGTCCAGGGCCACACGGGCCACCGGACGGGTCAGGTCCAGGGAAACCTGCGGGACGACGGTGACCGCGTCGGCCCGCACCGCGTACAGTCCGCCGTCGTCGGCCGGCACGAGCAGCACGTCGGCGACGGCGGCGTCCGCGATGCCGGACAGCTCCCCGTGCAGCGCGCCGCCCGCCGTCCGTACGGTGGCGAACGTGGCGCCGGGAGCCGTGTGCAGGCCGACGGCGAGGGCGCCGATCCCGCGCCCGGACGCCAGCTCGGCGAGCAGGTCGGCGCCGTCCCGGCAGGCCAGCAGCGCCTCGGTGGCCACCACGGCGCTCGTCAGATACGGCACGGGAGCGACCGCGCGTCCCAGCTCCTCCAGTACGACCGCGGCTTCGCGGTGGGTGGCGCCCTGGCCGCCCCGGTCCTCGGGGACCAGCAGACCGGCGAGGCCCATGCCGTCGGCGAGCGCCTTCCACAGGGACAGGTCGTGCGGGACGTCCGACTCGGTACGGGCGATCACGCCCGCCGCGTCGCAGTGGTCGGTGAGCAGGTCCCGGACGGCGGCGCGCAGCGCCTCTTCCTCCTCCGAGTACAGAAGATCGCTCATCGGGCCAGGTCCTTCCATGCGACGTCCTTGTCGGTGCGCGGCTCGGCGGGCAGGCCCAGGACGCGCTCGGCGACGATGTTCAGCAGGACCTCGCTGGTCCCGCCCTCGATGCTGTTGCCCTTGGAGCGGAGGTACCGGTAGCCGGCGTCACGGCCGGTGAAGTCGACCAGTTCGGGGCGGCGCATGGTCCAGTCGTCGTACAACAGGCCCTCCTCGCCCCTCAGTTCCACCTCCAGGCCGCTGATCTCCTGGTTGAGGCGGGCGAAGGCGAGCTTCATGCCGGCGCCCTCGGGGCCGGGCTGTCCTGCGACGAGCTGCTGGCGCAGGCGTTCGCCGGTGAGCCGGGCGACCTCCGCTTCGACCCAGAGCTTCAGCAGCCGCTGGTGCAGGTCGTGGGTGCGCAGTTCGGGCCGGTCGCGCCAGGTCTTCGAGACCGGGCCGATCATGCCGCCCTCGCGGGGCAGCCGCATGCCGCCGATGGCGACGCGTTCGTTGTTCAGGGTGGTCTGCGCGACCCGCCAGCCGTCGCCGGTCCCTCCGAGGCGGTGGGCGTCGGGGATGCGGACGTCGGTGAGGAAGACCTCGTTGAACTCGGCCTCACCGGTGATCTGGCGCAGCGGCCGCACCTCGACACCGGGGTCGGTCATGTCGCACAAGAAGTAGGTGATGCCCCGGTGCTTGGGCACGTCCGGGTCGGTGCGGGCGATGAGGATGGCCCAGCGGGCGAGGTGGGCGCTGGACGTCCACACCTTCTGCCCGTTGACCACCCACTCCTCGCCCTCCCGGACGGCACGGGTGCCGAGCGCCGCCAGGTCGGAGCCGGCGCCCGGCTCGCTGAAGAGCTGGCACCAGACCTCCTCGCCGGTCCACAGGGGTTTCAGGAAGCGCTGCTTCTGCTCCTGTGTGCCGTACTGCAGGATCGTCGGCGCGGCCATGCCGAGACCGATCCCGATGCGGCGGGGATCGTTGTCGGGCGCCCCGGCAGCCTCCAGTTCGGCGTCCACGACGACCTGGAGCGAGCGCGGGAGACCGAGCCCGCCGAGTCCCTCGGGGAAGTGCACCCAGGCGAGTCCGGCATCGAAGCGGGCACGCAGGAAGTCCAGGCGCTCCGCCTCGGCCGGCGGATGCGCGGCCAGCAGTTCCCGGGTGCGGCGGCGCAGTTCGGCGGCGTCGGTCATGCGGCGGCTCCGTTCTCCAGTGAGGGCAGCACGGCGACGCGACCGGTGGTGACACCGTCCGCGACCCGCTGCACGGCGTCGGCGGCCCCGGCGAGCGGCACGCGTTCGCTCACCAGCGGCTTGATCGCGCCCCGCGCGACGAGTGCGGTGAGCTGTTCGTGGCAGTGCTGCACCAGCTTGGGGTTCTTGGTGTTGTACAGGCCCCAGTGCAGGCCGAGGACGGCGTAGTTCTTGACGAGGGCGTGGTTCAGGGCGGGGCTCGGGACGGTCCCGCTCGCGAAGCCGACGACCACGATCCGGCCCTCGAAGGCGACGACCTTGGCGGACTGGGCATAGGCCTGGCCGCCCACGGGGTCGTAGATCACGTCGGCGCCCCGGCCGCCGGTGGCCTCCTTCACGGCGGCGACGACGTCCTGCTCGCGCCGGTCGATCACCACGTCGCAGCCCAGCTCACGGGCGACGGACGCCTTCGCGGCACCGCCGACCACACCGATGACGGTGGCGCCCGCCGCCTTGCCGAGCTGCACGGCCGCACTGCCGACCCCTCCCGCGGCGGCGTGGACGAGCAGGGTCTCGCCGGCCTCCAGACCGGCCCTGCGGTGCAGGCCGAACCAGCCCGTCTGGTAACCGATGTGCAGGGCGGCGGCCTCGGCGTCGTCCAGCGCGTCCGGCGCGGGCAGCAGCGCGGCGGCGTCCGTGACCGCGTACTCGGCGAAGCCGCCGAAGGGCAGCGCGGGGTTGGCGATCACGCGGCGCCCGTCCTCGGTCTCGCCGCAGATCTCCACGCCCGGGGTGAACGGCAGCGGCGGCCTGACCTGGTACTGGCCCCGGCACATCAGCGCGTCCGGGAAGTTGATGTTGGCGGCACGCACCTTCAGCAGGACCTGCCCGTCACCGGGCGTCGGCCGCGCCACCTCCGCGAGGCGCATCACCTCGCCCGGCTCGCCGAGCTCGTGTACTTGCCATGCCTGCATGCGGGGCCTCCACGGGACTGTGAACGTCGTGCTCGCCTGACCGGGTCCACCACATACTAAGCGGTCGCTTGCCCACTGGGAAGAGACACCGGGAAGAGACCCCTGGAACCCTTGGGACCCCTGGAAGGGACACCGGAGAGGGAACGCCCCCGTCCGTCACCCCCGCTTGGGCCGCGCACGCACATGCATCCGCTCCCCCTGCGGCCCGAACAGGCTGAGGAACTCCACGGGCCCCTCCCCCGTCGACCCGAACCAGTGCGGCACCCGCGTGTCGAACTCGGCCGCCTCCCCCGCCGCCAGCACCACGTCGTGCTCGCCGAGCACCAGCCGCAGCTTCCCGGACAGTACGTACAGCCACTCGTAGCCCTCATGGGTGCGCGGTTCCGGCTCCAGCCGCCGCTTCGGTTCCAGCACCTTGTACGCCTGGAGGCCGCCGGGCTGGCGGGTGAGCGGCCAGTGGGTGCGGCCGTAGTGCTGGATCGGCTCGGAGGCCCGGATGCGCGGATCGCCGACCGGCGGCGCGCCGACCAGTTCGTCCAGCGGCACCTGGTGGGCCTGCGCGATCGGCAGCAGCAGCTCCAGACTGGGTTTGCGCAGTCCGGACTCCAGCCGGGAGAGGGTGCTCACGGAGATGCCGGTCGCCTCGGACAGTGCCGCGAGAGTCACCTCCCGCTCCTTCCTGATCCGCCGCAGCCGGGGGCCCACTTCCGCGAGAACGTCGTCCGTAGTCATACCGGTATTGCAGATTCGGCAAAGTCATTTGTCAATGCGGCAGTGCCCGGGCGACTGTCGTGGTGGAGGTGGTCACGATGAACGAGACATTCGGAAGCGAGACGTACGACGTGGTCGTCGTCGGCGGCGGGGCGGCGGGGCTGTCCGCCGCGCTGGTGCTCGGCCGGGCCCGGCACCGCACGCTGGTCGTCGACGCGGGCGAGCCGCGCAACGCGCCCTCGTCGCACATGCAGGGCTATCTGTCCCGGGACGGGATGGCACCGGCCGAGTTCCTGGCGCTGGGCCGGGAGGAGATCGCGCGCTACGGCGTGGAGCTCGTCCGGGACCGGGTCACGGACGTCACCAGGGACGGGGACTTCACCGTCGTACTCGGCGCGGGACCGGCCGTACGCGCCCGGCGGCTGGTCGTCGCCACCGGGCTGAAGGACGAGATGCCGGCGGTCCCCGGGGTCGCCGAGCGGTTCGGGCGGGACGTGCTGCACTGCCCGTTCTGCCACGGCTGGGAGGTGCGCGACGAGCCGTTCGGTGTGCTCGCGTCGAGCGCGGCGAGCGTGCACCAGGCGCTGATGGTGTCCCAGTGGTCGAAGGACGTCACCTTCTTCCTGCACGAGGTCGCCGAGGAGGAACTGTCCGACCTGGACCTGCGCCGGCTGGCCGCCGCCGGGGTCGAGGTGGTGCCCGGTGAGGTCGCGGAGCTGGTGGTCGAGGACGACCGGCTCACCGGGGTGCGGCTGGCCGGCGGCACCACCCACGCCCGCTCCGTGCTCTTCGCCGGCCCGCGCCCGGTGCCGCAGACGTCTCTGCTGGAGGCACTGGGCGCCGAGATGAACGAGACCCCGTTCGGCACGTACCCGGTGATCGACTCGACCGGCCTGACCACGGTGCCCGGGGTCTGGGCCGCGGGCAACACGATCGGCTTCGCCGAGCAGGTGGTGCACGCGGCGAGCGGCGGCTACCGCGCGGCGGCCGCGATCGTCGGGGACCTGCTGATGACCGACCTGGACGCCGCGGTGAACGGGTAGGCGCCGGACGGCGGGGGTGTGGAGCGCCCGCCTCCGTAGCACCATGGCCCCATGCTGCTGTCCCGGCTGGCCCGTGTGTCCCAGGAGGTCGCCGCCACCTCGGCGCGGTCCCGGAAGATCGCTCTGCTCGCCGAGCTGTTCCGGGAGGCGGAGGCGGACGACGTGCCGGTCGTCATCCCGTATCTGGCCGGCCGGCTGCCGCAGGGCCGCATCGGGGTCGGCTGGAAGGTGCTGAGCCGGCCGGTCGTCCCGGCCGCCGAGCCGTCCCTGACGGTGCGCGAGGTCGACGCGCTGCTCACCGGGCTGGGCAAGGTGTCCGGTGCGGGATCGCAGGCCGAGCGGGCCCGGCTGGTCGGCGAGCTGCTGGGCGCGTCCACCGAGGACGAGCAGCGGTTTCTGTCCGGGCTGCTCACCGGGGAGGTCCGGCAGGGTGCCCTGGACGCGGTCGCGGTGGAGGGGCTGGCGCGGGCGACCGGGGCACCCCCGGCGGACGTACGGCGGGCCGTGATGCTGGCCGGCTCGCTCCAGTCGGTGGCCGAGGCGCTGCTGGCGGACGGCCCCGGGGCGCTGGAGCGGTTCCGGCTCACCGTCGGCCGACCGGTGCTGCCGATGCTGGCGCACAGCGCCGCCTCGGTCGCCGAGGCGGTGGAGAAGCTGGGGACCTGCGCGGTCGAGGAGAAGCTCGACGGCATCCGCGTCCAGGTCCACCGCGACGGGGACACCGTGCGCGTGCACACCCGCACCCTCGACGACATCACGAGCCGGCTGCCGGAAGTGACGGCAGCGGCCCTTCGGTTGCGGAGCGAGCGCTTCATCCTGGACGGGGAGGTCGTCTCCTTCGACGGGGCCGGCCGTCCCCGTTCCTTCCAGGAGACCGCCGGACGGGTCGGCTCACGGGTGGACGTGGCCACGGCCGCCCGTGAGGTCCCCGTCTCCCCCGTCTTCTTCGACGCGCTCTCCGTCGACGGCCGTGACCTGCTGGACCTGCCGTTCACCGAGCGCCACGCGGAACTGACCCGGCTGGTCCCGGAGCCCATGCGGGTGCGCCGCACCCTGGTGGCGGGCCCCGAGAACCTGGGCGCGGCGGAGGTGTTCCTCGCCGAGACGCTGGAGCGCGGCCACGAGGGCGTCGTGGTCAAGGGCCTGGACTCCCCCTACAACGCCGGCCGGCGCGGCGCGTCCTGGCTGAAGGTCAAGCCCGTCCACACGCTCGACCTGGTGGTGCTGGCCGCCGAGTGGGGACACGGCCGCCGCACCGGGAAGCTCTCCAATCTGCACCTGGGCGCCCGCACCGCCGACGGCGGCTTCGCCATGCTCGGCAAGACCTTCAAGGGCCTGACCGACACGATGCTGGCCTGGCAGACCGAACGGCTGCGGGAGCTGGCGGTCGACGACAGTGGATACGTCGTGACGGTGCGCCCCGAACTCGTCGTGGAGATCGCCTACGACGGCCTCCAGCGCTCCACCCGCTATCCGGCCGGCGTCACCCTCCGCTTCGCCCGCGTGATCCGCTACCGCGAGGACAAGCGCCCCGAGGAGGCGGACACGGTCGAGACCCTGCTCGCCACGCACCCCGAGGTACGACCGTGAAGGGCGCCCGGAGCGCCGGACTGCTGTTGTTCCGACACACCGGTCAGGGCATCGAGGTGTTGCTCGGTCATATGGGCGGCCCGTTCTTCGCCCGGCGGGACAGCGGGGCGTGGACCGTGCCGAAGGGCGAGTACGACCACGATGAGCCGGCCTGGGAGGCGGCGCGCCGCGAGTTCCGGGAGGAGCTGGGTCTGCCGCCACCGGACGGGGAGGCGCTGCCGCTCGGGGAGGTCCGGCAGTCCGGCGGGAAGACCGTCACGGCCTGGGCGGTGGAGGCGGACCTCGATCCGGCGGCGGTCGTCCCCGGCACCTTCGGGATGGAGTGGCCGCCGAAATCGGGGCGGATCCAGGAGTTCCCGGAGATCGACCGGGTGGCGTGGTTCCCCCTGGACCGGGCCCGCGACGTGATCGTCTCCGCCCAGGCCGCGTTTCTCGACCGCCTGGCGGAGCACTCGCCCTGAGAAGACCTCCCGCGTTGCGCCGCCCACCACCGCGCGGGAGGGTCGGAAAGCACAGCCCGCCCCAGGGAGGTCAGCGATGCACATCGCCACGGTGAACCCGGCGAACGGCGAGACGGTCAAGACGTACCACCCCATGGACGAGGAGGAGATCGGGCACCGGATCCAGCTCGCGGAGGCCACGTTCCGTACGTACCGGACGACGACCTTCGAGGAGCGCGCCCGCCTGATGCACCGGGCCGCCGAGATCCTCGACGAGGACCGGGGGACCATCGGCCGGGTGATCACCACGGAGATGGGCAAACCGGTCAAGCAGGCCCGCGCGGAGGCCGCGAAGTGCGCCAAGGCGATGCACTGGTACGCCGACCACGCGGCGGAACTCCTCGCCGACGAGGAACCCGACGCCGCCGATGTGAAGGACTCCGGCGCCTCCCGGGTTCTGGTGCGCTACCGTCCGCTCGGCCCGGTCCTCGCCGTGATGCCGTGGAACTTCCCGCTGTGGCAGGTGGTGCGGTTCGCCGCGCCCGCGCTGATGGCGGGCAATGTGGGACTGCTCAAGCATGCCTCGAACGTGCCGCAGACCGCCCTGTATCTCGAGGACCTCTTCCACCGCGCGGGCTTCACCGAGGGCTGCTTCCAGACCCTGCTCATCGGCTCCGCCGCGGTCGACGACATCCTGCGGGACGAGCGGGTGAAGGCCGCCACCCTCACCGGAAGCGAGCCCGCGGGCCGCGCGGTCGCCTCCACCACCGGGGAGATGATCAAGAAGACGGTGCTGGAGCTGGGCGGCAGCGACCCGTACGTGGTCATGCCGTCCGCCGACCTGGACCGGGCCGCCGAGGTGGCGGTCACCGCGCGGACGCAGAACACGGGGCAGTCCTGCATCGCCGCCAAGCGGTTCATCGTGCACACGGACGTCTACGACGCCTTCGCCGAGCGCTTCGTCGCGGGCATGAAGGCGCTGAAGGTCGGTGACCCGATGGACGAGGAGACCGACGTCGGCCCGCTCTCCAGCGAACGGGGCCGCGACGACCTGGAGGAACTGGTCGACGACGCCGTACGGGCCGGCGCCACCGTGCTGTGCGGCGGCGAGCGCCCCGACGGACCCGGCTGGTACTACCCGCCGACCGTGCTGGCCGGCATCGGCCGGGAGATGCGCATCCACCGCGAGGAGGCCTTCGGCCCGGTCGCCACGCTCTACCGCGCGGCGGACGTGGACGAGGCGGTCCTGATCGCCAACGACACCGACTTCGGGCTGAGTTCCAACGTCTGGACCCGCGACGAGGCAGAGGTCGACCGGTTCGTACGGGACCTGGAGGCGGGAAGCGTGTACGTGAACGGGATGACGGCGTCCCACCCGGCGTTCCCCTTCGGCGGGATCAAGCGGTCGGGGTACGGGCGTGAGCTGTCCGGGCACGGAATCCGCGAGTTCTGCAACATCACGACGGTTTGGCAGGGTGCGTGATGTCCGCGCGACTACGATCCCGACTGTGAACCGCGAAGTGACTCTGCCTCTGATCGTCGACGACCGCGGGACCCTGCAGGTGGCCGCTGCCGATGTCAGCAAGCTGCTGCGTACGGTGGGTGGACGGTGGGTCCGGCTTGTCGAGGCGGGGGAGGACGGGCTCGACGAGGACACGGTGGCCGCGCTGACGATCGAGCTTGCGAAGCTGGCCGATCGGATCGACGTGGCGTGTATCGCCCACAGCAGTGGGGGTGCGCCGTAGGGGTTTCCCATGGGTGCCGGGCGCGGGACCTCTGTGGCTGATCGCGCAGTTCCCCGCGCCCCCCGGGGGCTACACCAGCGCCTTCCAGAACATCGCCTCGTACGCCTGGAGCAGGCGGGCGTACTGGTGTGCGCGGCTCTTGTCGAGGCGCCCCTCGTCCAAGGCCGCCCGGACCGCGTCGACACCCGCGTTGTCCAGGTCGGGGGCCGGTTGCGCGAAGAAGTCGAAGAAGGCGCAGGCTTCGTCCCCGAAGGCGTAGTGGGTGCGCAGGGCCTCGGCGATCGTGGCGCAGTAGCCGCCCCAGGCCGAGAAGTTCACCGTCAGGGCCAGCACCACGTCGGACGGGTCCGCGTTGAGGGCCAGCCACGCGACGTACGCGGGGTAGGACTGGCAGCCCGGCAGGGGGGTGTACGCGTCCGCCCGGGTCTCGTCCGCGCCGCACGCGGCCGTGAAGGTTTCCAGGTACTCCGCCGCCAGGGCCTCGCCCTCGGCCAGGGCGGTGAAGTACGCGGCCGACTCCGGGTCGGCCCGCTCCGCCAGATGCAGGAAGGCGCGACGGTCCGCCGGGATCACCCAGCGCTGTTCCAGGGCGAGCGTGGCCAGGGTGGACCGGTCGGCCTCACCACGGGCGATGAGGGGAACCAGGGGGTTGGACCCCGGGTCGGGGGCGAGTTCCCTGGTGGTCGTCTCCAGCAGCTCCCGGGCCGTGCGTGTCATCGCGTCCTCCCTCGCGTCGGTCACGCACGAGCCTTCCCCGGGATCGGAGCAGGGGTAACCCGGCGGTGCCGCCCGCACCACCGGGTCGCCCGGGTGGCCGGCCTCAGCGGATGGGCATGCCCGACAGGGTGCGGGCGATCACCAGGCGCTGGATCTCGCTCGTGCCCTCGAAGATGGTGTAGATCGCGGCGTCACGGTGCATGCGCTCCACCGGGTACTCGCGGGTGTAGCCGTTGCCGCCGAGGATCTGTATCGCCTGGGCGGTGACCTTCTTGGCCGTCTCACTGGCGAACAGCTTGGACATCGAGCCCTCGGCCGCCGTGAACGGCTTGCCGTTGATCGCCATCCAGGAGGCGCGCCACACCAGAAGCCGGGCGGCGTCGATCTGGGTGCGCATGTCGGCGAGCTGGAAGGCGACACCCTGGTTGTCGATGATCGGGCGGCCGAACTGCTCACGCGTGGTCGCGTAGTCGAGTGCGACCTCGTACGCCGCGCGGGCGGTGCCCACCGCCATGGCGCCGACGGCCGGGCGGGACGCCTCGAAGGTGGCCATCGCGGCGTTCTTCACGCGCTCACCGCCCTGCTTCGCCTTCTCACGGGCGCGGGCGAGGCGCTCGTCCAGCTTCTCCTTGCCGCCGAGCAGGCAGGAGCCGGGGACGCGCACGTCGTCCAGGATGACCTCGGCGGTGTGCGAGGCGCGGATGCCGTGCTTCTTGAACTTCTGGCCCTGGGAGCAGCCGGGGGTGCCCGGCGGGATGATGAAGGAGGCGTGGCCCTTGGAGCCGAGGTCCGGGTCGACGACCGCGACCACGACGTGGACGTTGGCGATGCCGCCGTTGGTCGCCCAGGTCTTGGTGCCGTTGATCACCCACTCGTCCTTGGCCTCGTCGTACACCGCGCGGGTGCGCATCGAGGCCACGTCGGAGCCGGCGTCGGGCTCGGAGGAGCAGAACGCGGCGACCTTGACGTCGTTGGCGTCGCCGTACATCTGGGGGATCCAGGTGCCGATCTGCTCCTCGGTGCCGTTGGCGAGGACGCCGACGGCGGCCAGGCCGGTCCCGACGATCGACAGGGCGATGCCGGCGTCACCCCAGAAGAGCTCCTCCATGGCCATCGGGATGCCGAGGCCGGTTGCGTCGAAGTACTGCTGGGCGTAGAAGTCCAGGGAGTAGATGCCGACCTTGGCGGCCTCCTGGATGACCGGCCAGGGAGTCTCCTCACGCTCGTCCCATTCGGCGGCCGCGGGGCGGATCACATCGGCGGCGAAGCCGTGCAGCCAGTCCCGGACCTCCTTCTGTTCGTCATTGAGCTCCATGGTGAACTCGGCCATGACCCCTCCAGCGGCACACGTGCATGTTACTTGCGGTAACCCCGAGTCTGTTACCGGTGGGTAGGGAAAGTCAACTCCCCAGGACCGGTCGGCATCCCGTTCGATGACCGCATCGCCTTCAGTGTTAGTTTGCGCAGGCGTCACCGAATCAGCACGGGTGGGGAGAGCTCATGAACACCACACAGCGGACCGATCAGCAGCGGTCCGCCGACCGACGCCGGCGCGAGCTGCTGGAGGCCGCCGACCGGGTGGTGCTGCGCGACGGCCCGGGGGCCTCGATGAACGCGATCGCCGCCGAGGCCGGCATCACCAAGCCGATCCTCTACCGGCACTTCGGTGACAAGGGAGGACTCTACGCCGCCCTGGCCAAGCGGCACACCGACGCGCTGCTGGACTCGCTGCGGGCCGCGCTGGACGCCCCGGCGGACCGGCGCGAACGGGTCGAGGCCACCCTGGACACCTATCTCTCGGCGATCGAGGCACGCCCCCAGGTGTACCGGTTCCTGATGCACCCGGCGGAGGAGACACAGAGCGACCAGGGCTTCGACGTCGGCAAGCACTCGGCGCCGCTGCTGCGCCGGATGGGCGAGGAGCTGGCCCAGGTCATCGGGGAACGACTGGACCTCGGGCCGGGCGGCCAGCAGCTGGCCCGGGTGTGGGGGCACGGCATCGTCGGCATGATGCACGCGGCAGGCGACTGGTGGCTCGGCGAACGGCCCTGCTCACGGGCGGAGCTGGTGCGGAGTCTGGCCGATCTGCTGTGGGGGCGGCTGGCGGCCGCGGGCGACAAGGTCGGCGGGCCGGGGTTCTGACCGCTGCCGGTCGCGTGCGGGCCGTACGCGACCGGTCGCGCCCACGCGGCGGAGCCGCATGCCGCGTACGGCCCCGCGTCCCCGGGGGTTCAGTCCCCCCGGTGCCAAGAAGCCCGGGCCACCTGTCGCATCAGTTTCCGGTGACGCCACCCGGTCAGGTGGTCGGCGTAGATCCGGCCCTCCAGGTGGTCGCACTCGTGCTGCAGACACCGGGCGAAGAACCCGGTGCCGTGGACGGTGACCGGCTCGCCGGTCACCGTGAAGCCCTCGACGACCGCGTGGTCGTACCGCTCCGTCGCCGCCTCCAGGCCGGGCAGGGACAGACAGCCCTCGGGGCCGCGCACCACCACCCCGTCCGTCTCGGCCGGCCTCGGGTTCACCACATGGCCCAGGTGGCGGACGTCCTCGTCGTCCGGGCAGTCGTAGACGAACACCCTGAGCGGCTCGCCGATCTGGTTGGCGGCCAGACCCACACCCTGTGCCGCGTACATCGTGGCGAACAAGTCGTCCACCAAGCGGGCGAGTTCCGGGCCGAACTCGGTGACCTCCCGGCAGGGCGCGTGCAGCACCGGGTCGCCGAGCAGGGTGAGGGGCCGCACACGTCCGTGGACGCCGGGGATGGAGCCGTGTCGCATGGCGGCAAGAGTACGGTCCTTCCAGCAGCGCCCGTCTCACGATGGTGCCGCGGTTCTGGAGTGCGAATGGATCTCGATAGGCTGAGGTCTCACCACGTGGCCGTCAGGCACAGACGCGGCGCGTACGCAAGGAGGATCGAGAACTGATGGCAGGCAACTCGGACCCGCTCTCGCCGCGGGCCAAGCTCGCCGTGACCGCGGGCAAGGCGGTCGCGGCGGCGTCCCGCGCCGCCGGGCGCGGCAGCGGTTCGGTGATCGGCGGCCGGGTGGCGCTCAAACTCGACCCCGATCTCCTCGCCCGGCTCGCGCAGAACCTGGACTGCGTCCTGGTCTCGGCGACCAACGGCAAGACCACCACCACCCGGCTCATCGCCGAGGCGCTGCAGGCCGCGGGGCCCGTCGTCTCCAACGCGCTCGGCGCCAACATGCCGGCCGGCATCACGTCGGCGCTGGCCGGTGGCTCGGAGGCCAAGTTCGGCGTCATCGAGGTCGACGAGAAGTACCTCGCGGGCGTCGCCCGGGACACCGACCCCAAGTGCATCGCGCTGCTCAACCTCTCCCGTGACCAGCTGGACCGCGCCGCCGAGACGCGGATGCTCGCGGAGAACTGGCGCGAGGGCCTGGCCGGTTCCAAGGCCGTGATCGTCGCCAACGCCGACGACCCGCTGGTGGTGTGGGCCGCCTCCTCCTCCCCCAACGTGATCTGGGTCGCCGCCGGCCAGATGTGGAAGGACGACGCCTGGTCCTGCCCGTCCTGCGGCGGTGTGATGCAGCGCCCGGGCGACGACTGGTTCTGCGGCGAGTGCGGCTTCCGCCGGCCGACGCCGAGCTGGGCGCTCTCCGGCGACCACGTGCTCGACCCGCACGGCTCCGCCTGGCCGATCCACCTCCAGCTGCCGGGCCGCGCCAACAAGGCCAACGCCGCGAGCTCCGCGGCCGTCGCCGCCGTCTTCGGGGTGCCGCCGCAGGTCGCCCTGGAGCGCATGTACCAGGTCCAGGCCGTGGCCGGCCGCTACGACGTCGTGCAGTTCGAGGGCCGTGACCTGCGCCTGCTGCTCGCCAAGAATCCCGCGGGCTGGCTCGAGACGTTCTCGCTGATCGACCCGCCGCCCACGCCGGTGATCCTCTCGGTGAACGCGCGTGGCGCCGACGGCACCGACACCTCCTGGCTGTGGGACGTCGACTACACCCGGCTGACCGGCCACCCGATCTGCGTCGTCGGCGACCGGAAGCTGGACCTCGCGGTGCGCCTGGAGGTCGCGGACCAGCAGTTCCAGGTCTGCGAGAACCTCGACCAGGCGGTGCAGCTGTGCCCGCCCGGCCGGATCGAGGTCATCGCCAACTACACCGCGTTCCAGGACCTGCGCCGCCGCGTCGGCAACTGACCAACGACACCCCCAGGGGACTTGAAGTGAGCGACAACCAGCTGCGGGTCGTGTGGATCTACCCGGACCTGCTCAGCACATACGGCGACCAGGGCAACGTCCTCGTCGTGGAGCGCCGGGCGCGGCAGCGCGGCCTGGACGTGGCGCGGCTCGACGTACGCAGCGACCAGCCGATCCCGACCTCCGGCGACATCTACCTGATCGGCGGCGGCGAGGACCGTCCGCAGCGGCTGGCCGCCGAGCGGCTGCGCCGGGACGGCGGTCTGCACCGGGCGGTGGGGAACGGCGCGATCGTCTTCTCGGTCTGCGCCGGTTACCAGATCCTCGGCCACGAGTTCATCAACGACCTCGGCCAGCGCGAGCCCGGTCTCGGCCTGCTCGACGTGGTCTCGGTGCGCGGTGAGGGCGCCCGGTGCGTGGGCGACGTGCTGGGGGACGTCAACCCGCAGCTGGGTCTGCCCCCGCTGACCGGGTTCGAGAACCACCAGGGCATCACCCACCTGGGTCCCTCGGCCCGTCCGCTCGCCCAGGTGCGCTTCGGCAACGGCAACGGCACCGGGGACGGCACGGAGGGCGCGTTCAACGAAACCGTCTTCGGCACGTACATGCACGGTCCGGTGCTGGCCCGCAACCCGCAGATCGCGGACCTGCTGCTGAAGCTGGCGCTCGACGTCAACGCGCTGCCGCCGACCGACGACCGGTGGTACGAGGCACTGCGGGGCGAGCGGATCGCGGCGGCGCAGCAGCCCGCCTGAGAAGGTCCGCGGACCCGCACCCGCGGGGCACGGGCACCTGGGCGTCGGACGGGCGTGACCGGCCCGTCTGACGGCTGGTCCGCACAGGTGAGCGGGGTCGTCCAGCAGGCGGACGCCAGGTGCGGTCCCGCCCCCCGGAGCGACTAGGGTGGCGGAGATCGAGCCGGACAACGCGGTCCGGTCCCGGCCCACATCGAGAAGGTTGTTTCGGGCTATGCGCATTGGTGTCCTCACCTCCGGCGGCGACTGCCCCGGCCTGAACGCCGTCATCCGGTCCGTCGTGCACCGTGCCGTCGTCGACCACGGCGACGAGGTCATCGGCTTCCGAGACGGCTGGAAGGGCCTCCTGGAGTGCGACTACCTCAAGCTCGACCTCGACGCCGTGAGCGGCATCCTCGCCCGCGGCGGCACGATCCTCGGCTCCTCCCGGGTACGCCCCGAGCATCTGCGGGACGGCGTGGAGCGGGCCAGGGGGCACGTCCGGGAACTCGGCCTCGACGCGATCATCCCGATCGGCGGTGAGGGCACGCTGAAGGCGGCCCGGCTGCTGTCGGACAACGGCCTGCCGATAGTGGGTGTGCCGAAGACCATCGACAACGACATCGCCGTCACCGACGTCACCTTCGGCTTCGACACGGCCGTCGGCGTGGCGACCGAGGCCCTGGACCGGCTGAAGACCACCGCCGAGTCGCACCAGCGGGTGCTGATCGTCGAGGTCATGGGCCGGCACACGGGCTGGATCGCGCTGCACTCCGGCATGGCGGCCGGCGCGCACGCCGTCGTCGTACCCGAACGGCCCTTCGACATCGACGAGCTGACCGCGAAGGTCGGCGAGCGGTTCTCGGCCGGCAAGCGGTTCGCGATCGTGGTCGCCGCGGAGGGGGCCAAGCCGAAGGCCGGGACCATGGACTTCGACGAGGGCGGCAAGGACGTCTACGGCCACGAGCGGTTCGCCGGCATCGCCCGGCAGCTCTCCCTGGAACTGGAGTCGCGGCTCGGCAAGGAGGCGCGGCCGGTGATCCTCGGGCACGTGCAGCGGGGCGGGACGCCCACGGCGTACGACCGGGTGCTGGCCACGCGGTTCGGGTGGCACGCGGTGGAGGCGGTGCACCGGGGGGAGTTCGGACGGATGACCGCGCTGCGGGGTACGGACATCGTGATGGTGTCTCTCGCGGAGGCGGTGGAGACGTTGAAGACGGTGCCGGATTCGCGGTACGCGGAGGCGGAGTGCGTGCTGTGACCCTCCGGGCCTAGGGTCTGTTGCGAAAGTGCTGGTCACAGCCATTCGTTGATGGCCGCGACCAGCACGGTCGCTTCGTAGCGGACGGCGAGTTTGTCGTACCTGGTGGCAACAGCCCGGTGGCG
>NZ_JBIRTN010000005.1:161227-392818 GCF_044334705.1 Streptomyces sp. NPDC020731 | reverse complement strand
TGGGCGGGGCGCCCCCCCCGCGGGGCGGGGGGGGGGGCGGGGGGGGGGGGGGGGGCCGGGGGGGGGGGGGGGGGGGGGGGGGGGGGGGGGCGGGGGGGGGGGGCCCCCCCGGGGGGGGCCCCCCCCCCCTCCGCCGGGATCCGCCGCGTTCCGCTACTCGGTCCTGACCTCGATGGAACCGTCGATGATGCCTTCCTTGGCCTTGGCCACGGCGTCCGTCAGGCCGGGAACCTCGGCCATCTTCGGGTTGCTGTCGGAGAGGCCGACGCCGTTCACCTTCAGGTCGAAGACCTGGGTGCCGGTCAGCGGCTTGTCGTCGTGGACCGACTCGGCCAGGGCGAACACGGCGCCGCCGACGTCCTTGAGGGCGGAGGTGAGGATGTAGTCCTTGTACGGGGCGAGGGCTTCCTGCTGGTACTGGTCGGAGTCGACACCGATCGCCCAGACCTTCGCCTTGGCGGCGGCCTCGATGACGCCCTGCCCGGAGAGGCCGGCCGCCTGGTAGACGACGTCGGCGTTCTTCTCGATCTGGCCCTCGGCGGCGGCCTTGCCCTTGTCGGGGCTGGAGAAGCCGCCCTCCTCCGCGGTCTGCGTCAGGTACTGCGGGATCACCTTCACCTTGGGGTCGGTGTCCTTGACGCCCTGCTCGTAACCGGCCTGGAACTTGTGGATCAGCGGGATGTCCACACCGCCCACGAAGCCGACCGTCTTGGTCTTGGTGGCCTTGGCGGCGGCGACACCGGCGAGGTAGGAGGCCTGCTCCTCGGCGAAGACGAGGGAGGCGACGTTGTCGCCCTCGACCACGGAGTCGACGATGCCGAAGGTGGTCTTCGGGTACTTCGCGGCCACCGCCTTCATCGCGGGGCCGTAGGCGAAGCCGACGCCGATGACCGGGTTGTAGCCCTGGCGGGCCAGCGAGGCCAGGCGCTGCTCCTTGTCCGCGTCGGTCTCGCCCTCGGTGGGCTCGACGTCGGCGGTCTTGTAGCCGAACTCGTCCTTGGCCTTGGTGAGGCCGGCGAAGGCGGCGTCGTTGAAGGACTGGTCGCCCTTGCCGCCGATGTCGTAGGCGATGGCGAGGCCGAGGTCTTCCTTGGAGCCACCGCTGTCGCCGTTGTCACTGCTGGTGCCGCCGCAGGCGGTGGCGGCGAGTGCGAGCGAGGCGACCCCCACCGCGACGCGGGTCAGTCTGGATATCCGACGCATCTGAAGTCCCCATTCTCCAAAGCCCCGCAGCGGGTGCTCGGTTCGGCGCACATTAACGCGCGTAGACATTCCTGGGAACGGGGTTCCGCGGGGCCGTTATCCATTCGTGCCGATGGCCGGTTACGTCCCTGTGAACCAGAGGGCCGTAGGGGATCGAAACGGGCGACCGGTGTGACGCGCGCGTCTGCACGGGCCCCACGCTGCCCCTCCCCCGCCCGGCACGCAAGCGGAGCGGCGGGGGAGGGCGGCGCGGTGCCGCCGTGCGGGTGGGGAGGGGGCGCGGTGGGCGACCCGATCCGTCGGGGAGGGGGCTGCGGCTAGCGGAGGGCGTCCAGGAGGGCGGCTCCGGTGAAGAGTTCCACGCCTACGGTGATGGCGTGTTCGTCCACGTCGAAGTCGCCCTGGTGCAGATCGCGCACGGTGCGCTCGCCCGGGGGGCGGACGCCGAGACGGGCCATGGCGCCGGGGACGCGCTCCAGGTACCAGGAGAAGTCCTCGCCGCCGAGGCTCTGCTCGGTGCCCTCGACGGACTCCACCCCGCGCCGCGCGACCATGGCGTCGCGCAGCAGCTCGGTGGCGCCGGCCTCGTTGACGACCGGCGGGACGCCGCGCACGTAGGTGATCTCCGACTTGGCGCGGTGCAGGTTGGCCACCTCGTCGATGGCGGCGACCACGATGTCGGGGGCCTGTCGCCAGGTCTCCAGGTCCAGGCAGCGCACGGTGCCGGACAGCTCGGCGTGCTGCGGGATGACGTTGGGAGCGTGGCCCGACTCGACCCGGCCCCAGGTCACGGCGAGTCCGCTGCGGCTGTCGACCCGCCGGCCGACCAGGGCGGGCACGTCGGTGACGACACGCGCGGCGGCGGTGACCAGGTCGGTGGTCAGATGCGGGCGGGCGGTGTGGCCGCCGGGGCCGTCGAGGGCGATCTCCAGCCGGTCGCAGGCGGAGGTGATGGGCCCCTCGCGCAGGCCGATCTTCCCGGCGTCGACGCGGGGGTCGCAGTGCACGGCGAGGATCCGGCCGATGCCTTCGAGTCCGCCGTCCTCGATGACCTCGGCCGCTCCGCCGGGCAGCACCTCCTCGGCGGGCTGGAAGATCAGCCGCACGGGGCGCGGCAGCAGGCCCTGGCGGTGCAGTTCGGCGAGGACCAGGCCGGTGCCGAGCACGACGGTGGTGTGCACGTCGTGGCCGCAGGCGTGGGCCCGGTCGGGCACGGTGGAGCGGTAGGGGCAGTCGGCCTTCATGTCGGGGATGGGCAGGCCGTCGATGTCGGCGCGCAGGGCGAGCATCGCCGAGTCCGTGCCGGCTTCGCCGTCGGTTCCGATGTCACAGATCACACCGGTGCCGCCGGAGAGGACGCGCGGCTTCAGACCGGCCCGCTCGAGGCGTTCCTTGATCGCGGCGGTGGTGCGGAACTCCTGGTGACCGAGCTCCGGATGCATGTGCAGGTCGCGTCGGAAGGCCACGAGTTCGGCGCGCAGGGCCTCGGGCAGCGCGCCGGGGAGCACCGCTCCCCCGGGGAGATCGATCTCGGACTCCAGTGACATCAGTGGTTTCACCCTTTGAAGAGTAGGGCGCCGGAGCCGTCCACTGACCCCCGATCAAGAAAAATCAGCCCGTTGGGGGGAGAAAAACTGGCTGCCCTACGCATAGCCGTGTATTGAGGTGGGTACACTCACCGCCTTTTTGCGAGGGTATAGGCCTATGGCCTGCCGGTCCATGAGGTCGATCACACTCCGGGACACGGTTCCGGCACCCGTCCACTCCTCACGGTTACCACGCTCGGCCCAAGCCACGCGGACCGGTTCATTCGGCGGATGCCGTGCCGCGGCCCGGCAGCGCCCCGTGGATCCGCGGGGCCCGCCGCCGTCAGGGCGGCGGGCAGCGGGCGGCGTCCGGTCACCGGGACAAGCGGCGAGGCGCGTTCCGAGTGACGACGATCACCGGCGCAGTGCCGCGGCGAGCGGGCCCGTGCCGAGAACGGTGGCGTTCACGCCCGGTCGCCGAACCGCTCGCGCACGCGTTCCCGGATGCGGTCGTCGTACCGCTCGGCCAGGGCCTCCGGCCCGTCGGCCGCGCCGATCAGGGCCGGCGGCCCGTCCGGCGCCGACTGCTCCTCGGCGGGACGCGGCGGGAGTGCCTCGGCGGCCTGTGACAGTTCCTCGTCCCGGGTGACGAGCAGGCACGGACGCCGCACCCGGGACGGCGTGAGCCGGTCCACCGGGTGGCGTGTGTCCTCGTGGTCGAACGCTGCGGTCACGCGGCCGGTCCGGGGCAGCGCCCATCTCCCACGCGCTGACTTCCGGCGCCGGGAACTCAGACCGCCGGGACCGTCCGCAGGTGGTGGGCGGACTTGGCCGTGTCGGTGACGTTGGCCAGGAAACCCTGGGCGCGGGGGGAGGCGTTCCTGGTCAGCCAGGCGGAGTCTATGTCGCACACCACGACGCGGACGCCCGTGCCGGCGAGGGCCAGCGGGAGGGTGTGGACGACCGTGGAGGGGAAGCTGAGGACCGTACGGCCGATGGGGCCGCGGCGGGCGACGATCTCCAGCGGGAGCTCCGGGCGGACGATCTCCAGTCCCGTCCCGACGGCGAGCCGGTGGAGTTTCTCCGTGCTCTCGCGGCGGTGGGCGAAGTAGCGCTTGGCGCCGTGCGTGGCGACCAGGGCGCGTACGGCCTCCAGGTAGGCGTCGGCGTCCACCACGCCGGTCTCCACCAGGGACGTGCCGACCATGTCGGCGCTCCGGGTGACGCGGGGCGGGCCGAAGCGGCCCCGGGTCCAGGTGAAGGTGTGGGAGCTGACGGTGACCCCGGGCGGGGTGTCCTCCATGGGCATGGAGGTGAAGACCTCCACCGTGCGCTTCTCACCGGGGGTGAGCCGGCGCCGGGCGGCGGCGGACACGGGGGCGAGGACGAGTTCACGGGGGCCAGGGCGACCGCCCTTGCGGTGCCAGCGCACCAGGCGTTCGCCCCGGGCCAGCTGGCCGACGAACTCCATCGTCGCGGTGCCGTCGTCGACGACGACGACCTCACGGGCGCGGGTGATCGTCAGCAGCAGCTGGACGTAGCGGGAGAAGGGGTCGCCGAGGACGACGCGGGTGGCCCGGCGGAGCGGCACGGCGAGGCCGCCGACCGTCTGCAGCGGGGCGCTCGCTCCCCCGCGTGCCTCCTCCCAGCGGACCTCGTGGCCCTCCTCGCGGGCCAGCTCCGCCATGCGGCGCAGCTGGCCCCGGGTCATGGGGTCGACCGGGGACAGCACCACGAGGGTGAGCCCCACGCCGGGCGCATGCGCGTGCGCCCACTCCAGCACGTTGAGCAGTTGTACCGGGCTCTCGACGAAGGCGAGAGTGTGAGGGCCGGGCAGGCCGGCGCGGGGGCTCATCGACGTACGACCGTTCCCGTCGTCGTAAGGATGGGAGGGGTGCGGGGTTCAGACGGCCACGGGCTCGCCGGCGGCCGTGGCGATCTCCGCCTCGGCGACCACGCCGGTGACGCGGCGCAGCTTCTTCATCGGGCCCAGCTCGGAGTCGTAGACCTTCTTGACGCCGTCGCCGAGGGAGGCCTCGATGGTGCGGATGTCGCGGACCAGGCGGGTCAGGCCCTGCGGCTCGACGGAGGCGGCCTGGTCGGAGCCCCACATGGCGCGGTCGAGGGTGATGTGGCGCTCGACGAAGGTGGCGCCGAGGGCGACGGCGGCGAGCGTGGTCTGCAGGCCGGTCTCGTGGCCGGAGTAGCCGATCGGGACGTTCGGGTACTCCTGCTGGAGGGTGTTGATGACCCGCAGGTTGAGCTCCTCGGCCTTCGCCGGGTAGGTGGAGGTGGCGTGGCAGAGCAGGATGTTGTCGCTGCCCAGGACCTCGACCGCGTGGCGGATCTGCTTCGGCGTCGACATGCCGGTGGAGAGGATGACCGTCTTGCCGGTGGCGCGCAGGGCACGCAGCAGCTCGTCGTCGGTGAGGGAGGCGGAGGCCACCTTGTGGGCGGGGACGTCGAACTTCTCCAGGAAGGCGACGGCCTCGGTGTCCCACGGGGAGGCGAACCAGTCGATGTTCTTGCTCCTGCAGTACGCGTCGATCTGGCGGTACTCGTCCTCGCCGAACTCCACGCGGTGGCGGTAGTCGATGTACGTCATCCGGCCCCAGGGGGTGTCGCGCTCGATGTCCCACTGGTCGCGCGGGGTGCAGATCTCGGGGGTGCGCTTCTGGAACTTGACGGCGTCGCAGCCGGCCTCGGCGGCGGCGTCGATCAGCTTGAACGCGTTCTCGATGTCGCCGTTGTGGTTGATGCCGATCTCGCCGGTGACGTAGACGGGGCGGCCGGGGCCGGCCTCGCGGGTACCGAAGGTGCGGATGCGGGAGTTGACGCTCATGACCTGGTGTTTCCTTACGTGGGGAGGGAATCGAGAGAGGGACCGAGGATCCAGCCGGCGATCTCTCGGATCGCGCCGTCACCGCCGCGGAGGGTGGTGACCGCGCGTGCGGCGCCGCGTACGACGTCGTGGGCGCTCGCGACCGCCACGGGCCAGCCGACGAGGGCGAAGCACGGGAGGTCGTTGACGTCGTTGCCGACGTAGAGCACGCGCTCCGGCGCGATGCCCTGTTCCTCGCACCACTGCTTCAGTGCGAGGTCCTTGCGGTCGATGCCGTGCAGCACGGGGAGCTCGAGCTTGCGTGCGCGGGCGGCGACGACCGGGTTCTGCTCCGTGGACAGGATGAGCAGCCTGAGGCCGCTGCGGCGCAGGGCCGCGATACCGAGTCCGTCCCCGCGGTGCACGGAGACGAACTCCCGTCCGTCGGAGTCGATCAGCACCCTGTCGTCGGTCTGGGTGCCGTCGAAGTCGAGGACGACCGCGTCGATGTCGTCGGCGGTCGGGAGGGAGCCGGGCCGGTCCGCGTCGAAGAGCGGGGCGAGGGCCCGGGAGCGCGCCAGGTCGTGCGGGTCGTCGATCTCCAGCACGCGGGCCGGGTCGGTGCGCACGAGTTCGGTGCGGCCGAAGAAGCGGTGCCTGTGCTCGCGAAACCCTGCCGCGTCCATGGCGTAGGCGGCGCCGGTCTCCAGGAGGTCCTGGGGGCGGTCCTGGCGACGGGGGCGGAAGGACTTGTCGTGGTTGACGCCGTGGCCTCCGGCGGCGGAGGCGGGGCCGGCGCCCGCGCCGGCGGTGTGGGCGGGTGCCGTGGCGGGGCCGGTGGCGGTCGGGGCGGCGCTCCGGTCGCCGGCGGCGGGGGCGGTGGTGGGGCCGGCGCCGGTGGCGGTCGGGGCGGCGCTCCGGTCGCCGGCTGTGGGGGCGACGCCCGCGCCGACGGCGGGGGCGGGTGCCGTGGCGGGGCCGGTGGCCTCGTCCGCCGCGTCGCGCCAGACGAAGCCGTGGAACGGGGCCACGGTCACCGCCGTGTCCGCGCCCTGGTCGGTGATCGCGGCGGCCACTCCGTCGATGTCCTCGCGGAGCAGGAAGGGGCTGGTGCACTGCACGAGCAGGACGACGTCCACGGGGGCGCCGTGCAGGGCCTCGTGGGTGTCCATGGCGTGCAGGACGGCGGCCTCGGAGGTGGCGGTGTCGCCGGCGATGGCGGCGGGCCGCAGCACGACCTCGGCGCCGGCCTGCCGGGCGGCGGCCGCGATGGCCTGGTCGTCGGTGGAGACGACGACGTCCGTGACGTACCGGGCGGCGCGGCACTCGCGCACGGCGCGCGCCACCAGGGGAACGCCGCCGACGGGAGCGAGGTTCTTCGCGGGTACGCCCTTGGAGCCGCCGCGCGCGGGGATCACGGCGAGCACACGGCGCACCGTCGGCGGGTTGGACATGGGATCAGCTCCTTGAACGGGGATCGGGCCGGTCACAGCTCGCCCATCCGGCGGATCACCGGGGCCACGCGCTGCACGCCGTGCCGGTAGGCGCCGCGCGCCGCCCGGCGCACGATCTGCCGGACCGGTCCGGGCTCCTTGTCGGCGGCGGGCGCGCCGGGCAGCGGGGTGCCGTCCGGGCCGAGGTGGTGGCGGGCGAGGATGCCGGGCAGATAGCCGGGCGCGGTGACGGGCGTGTAGTACGGGGTCAGCGGCGGGAGTCCGCCGGGTCGGCCGAGCAGCCCGGCGATGCGTTCGCGGGCCGCGTCGAAGGCCGTCCCGTAGGAGCCTTCCGCGGCCACGCCCTGCCGGGCCACCCACTCCGCGTCGGGCTCCGGGCGGTGTCCGTCGTCGAGCTGGTCCCAGGAGGCGAGGCAGCCGGAGCCGACGAAGTGGTGGTTGCCCAGCGCCTCCCGGATGCCGAGGTCGGTGAGGACCGCGGTGGGGATGCGGCGGTGCAGCGACTCCAGGGCGGCCGTGGAGCTGACGGTGACGAGGAGGTCGGTCCGGTCGAGGACCTCGCCCATGTGCCCGTAGACGAGGCGGAAGTTGGAGGGGAGGTCCTGTCGCTGGGCGAGCTTCTGGTAGGGCAGTTCCTCGATGTGCGTGGTGTGCTCGCCCGGCTTGGAGCGCAGTTTCAGCAGCACTTCGCGCTCGGGGTGCCGGCGGGCGTGCCGCACCAGCCGGTTCAGCAGGTACGTACGGTCCCTGCGGTTGTCCGGGACGGAGGGCTGAGCGGCGAACACCACGGTGTAGGGCCTGCGCCCTTGCTTCGCAGACGGGTCGTGTTCGCCGGCGTAGGCGGCCCCGCCGAGGAACGGCAGCGCGACCTCGGTCACCGACGAGGCGTCGGCGCCCACTCCTTCGTACACGGTGCGGAAACGGTCCGCGTCCTGGCGGGAGTTGGCGAGCACCAGGTCGGCGCCGTGGCGCAGCAGGAGGCCGTCGGCGAGCTTCTCGTAGACGACACCGACGTATCCGGTGACGACGACGGGCCGCCGCGGCCGGTCCTCCCAGACCCGCTTGAGTCCGTGCAGCATCGCCTGCGCACCGCCGCCGACCAGGGCGAGCACGAGGAGGTCGTACGACTCCTCGCGCATCGCGCGCAGGAACTCGACCGCGGTGACCTCGCGCAGCGAGTCCGCGCGGACGCCGACCTCACCGAGCTGGCGGGTGGTGGGGGTGGCGCGGCCCCGCAGCAGGAATCCGTCCAGGCGGATGTCGCGCGGCGCGACGCGGTCGGCGGTGAGGGCGCCCCATTTCCACCGGGTGTCGGAATCCGCGAGGACCGCGACCCTGAGGGGCTTCGTTGCACTTGCTGGCACGCCGAAGACGTTAGGAAGCCATTTCTAGGAACCGCCCAACCCGAATGCAACAAACGGTTAACAGCACACCGCCGAATGGCGAATCAGGTCGCCCGGAAGCCGGAAACGCATGCGCTTCACCGCTTCGCCGCGCGCCGTTCACCCGGGGTCAAGGTGCGGGTAAGTCCGCAGGCCGGGCCGTCGCCTAACGTCCGTCGCGTGCCCAAGCTCTCCGTCATCGTGCCGTTCTACAACGTCCGGCAATACGTCCCCGATGCCCTGCGGAGTCTGCGTGCGAACGCGCGCGGCGACTTCGAATTCATTCTCGTCGACGACTGCTCCACCGACGGGACCGCGGATCTCCTCGCGCGCGCCGAGCCCGAGCTGCCGGGGGCGGTGCTGGTGAGACACGAACGGAACGGCGGGCTGGCGACCGCCCGCAACACCGGCATCGACGCCGCCCGCGGGGAGTACCTGACGTTCCTGGACGGCGACGACTGGCTGGCGCCCGGCTACTACGACCGGCTGGTCGGCGTGATCGAGCGGCTGGGCTGCGACTTCGTGCGCACGGATCATGTGCAGTGCACGGCGCGGGACCGTTCCGTGCACCGGGTGCCCCACGGCCGCCGCAACGTGGTGCTGTCCCCGCGCGAGGCCATCCTGCCCGCCCACCGGACCACCTCCGTCGACTACGCGTACGCCTGGGCCGGCGTCTACCACCGCCGGCTGGCCGACCGCGGCCTGCTGCACTTCACGGACGGGCTGCGCACCGCCGAGGACCGTCCGTGGATCTGGAAGCTGCACCGGGAGGCGGAGTCCTTCGCGGTGACCGGCCTGCTCGGCGTCTTCTACCGGCGCGGGGTCGCCTCGTCGCTGACGCAGATCGGGGACGCCCGGCAGCTCGACTTCATCCGCGCCTTCGACCAGGTGGTGGAGGAGACCGCCGCCGACCCCGAGGCGGCGCGTCTGCTGCCGAAGGCGGTGCGCACCTACTGCGCGATCATCTCCCACCATCTCGGTTCCGTCGAAAGGTTCGAGGCGTCCGTGGCCCGGGAACTGAAGGTGATGAGCACGACCGCGCTGCGGCGGATGCCGCAGGACGTGCTCGACGACGCGCTGGCGTCGATGGACACCGCGCGGGCCACCCGGCTGCGCCGGCTGCGCCGCCGTCCCGTGCGGGCCGCGGAGGTGGCCGCGTGACCACGCAGATCTTCATGGTGTCGACGTTGTACGGCACCGCCACGCTGGCCGCCGCCCTGGACGCGGGGTGCTTCGCTCCGGCCGAGCGGCGCGTCCTGCTGGTGTCCAACAACGCGGCGACGCCGGAGACGACGCCCGCGGTGGACGGGATGCCGGGGTTCGAGCGGCTGCGCGCCCGGTTCGACGACGTGGTGTCGTGGAACGAGGCGATCTTCCCGTATCACCCGGGGGGCTGGGCGCCACGCGCGGACGACGTCCCGGTGTGGGAACGGTATCTGCGGCTGGCCTGGGGTCTGGGCGACGACGACGTGACGCTCGCCGTGGAGTCGATCCAGGTCAACCCGGCGCTCGGGGTGGCGCAGATCTTCACCGACGCGCCCGTCACCGTCTACGCGGACGGCTTGATGAGCTACGGCCCCACCCGCAACAAGATCGATCCGCTGGTGGGCACGCGCGTGGAGCGGCTGCTCCACCTCGATCTGGTGCCGGGGCTGAGGCCGCTGCTCCTGACGGAGTTCGGGGTGGAGCCGGAGCTGGTGCCGGTGGAGGCGTTCACGCGGGTGCTGGCCGAACTCGTCGGGACCGGCGCCGGGCTGCCCGACGTGGAGGGTCCCGCGCTGCTGCTGGGCCAGTACCTGTCGGCGCTGGGCATCCTCTCCGCGGAAGAGGAGGAGGACCTGCATGTGCGGATGCTGAGGGGCGTCGTCGGCCTCGGCCACGACCGGGTGGTCTTCAAGCCCCATCCCACGGCCCCGGCCCGGTTCGCCCGCACCCTGGAGCAGGAGGCGGAGAGGCTGGGTGTCGACCTCACCGTCCTCGACACGCCGGTCCTGGCGGAGGTGCTGTACCAGCGGATGCGCCCGGCGCTGGTCGTCGGCTGCTTCTCCACGGCCCTGCTCACCGCGTCCCGGCTGTACGGTCTGCCGGTGGCCAGGGTGGGCACGGAGACGCTGCTGGACCGGCTGGCGCCGTACGAGAACAGCAATCGCGTCCCCGTCACCATCGTCGACGCGCTCCTGCCGGAGCCGGCCGACGCCGCCGCCGTCGCCGAGGGGCGGCCGGGCATGGACACCGAGTCGCTCACCGCGCTGGTGCGGACGGTCGGCTTCGTGATGCAGCCCAGGATCCTGCCGGAGCTGCGACCGGCGGCCGAGGAGTATCTGCGCGGCCGGCTGAACGCCCGTACCCGGCGGTACTTCAAGAAGCGGCGGCTGACGTCGCTGGGGCTGCCCGGTGGCATTCCGGAGCGGCTGGCTTTCCTGCCGCAGAATTCCACGGCCCGCACAGTGGTGCGGCGGGCCCGGGCGATCCGGCGCTCGATCAAACGGTGAGCCAATTCCCGGTGCGGGGCGTATGAACGGGCGGTTGACCGCCTGCGGAACCGCCTTTCGTTCATTCTCCCTTCACCCCTTGGCCACCGCATCTCGTGCCATGATCTCTCCAGTAATTCCGTCAGAAAATCACACATCTCTGTGCGCTTTCCGCGCACCACAGACCCTGCGGACTGGGCTGGTTGTCTATGCGTATCGCCGTCTTCATCGAGAACCGCAACGGAGTCGGTCTGACCTCACGGCTGCTGAGCGCCCCGGGCGCGGAGGAGCACTCCTTCCTGCCGGTCACCGCCGACCTCGACGGGGACGTGGGGCGGTGGATCGACGAGGAGGCCTCGGCCCGGCTCGACGGCACACGGGTCCGCAATCTGTTCCGGGAGGAGGAGAGCCTCGGGCACGCGCAGTTCCTGGAGGAGATGGGCCCCCGGGTCGCCGAGTTCGTGCGGACCGAGTCCGTCGACCGGCTGATCCTCTTCAACGACCGGTCGCAGCGCGGCAGCAGGGTCGCCGACGCCCTCAACGGGACCCTGCCGGTGGTCCTGGTCCAGGACGGCCACCTCGACTTCCACTACAAGAAGCTCGGCCCCGGCCTCCGCGACCAGAACTGGTACTACGGCTCCACCGGCCCGGCCGCCGTGTGCGTGTGGGGCCCGGCGACCGCCCACCACCTGCTGTACCGCACGGCGGACGCGGACCCGGTCGTCCACATCACCGGCGCGCTGGGCCACAGCGACGATCCCGGCCTGGTGCGGGCCGCGCACAATCCCGCCCCCCGCCCGGCACGCCCGGCCCGGGAGCCGCTGCGCATCATCGTCCTCGACCAGCCGCTGGGCGACCAGCGCAAACTGCCGGCCGGCCGGCACCGCGAGTACCTGCAGTCGGCCTGCGAGGCGCTCACCGAGTTCGGCGAGGTCGCGATCAAGCCGCACCCCTCGACGCTCTCCGGGCACCTGGAGTGGCTGGGCACGCTCCCCGGGGTCACCGTCCTGGACGAGTCGGCACTCGTGGACGCGGCCGGCCTGGAGTCCTTCGACCTGGCCGTCACCTTCTTCTCCACGACCTATCTGCAGACCCTGCGGGCCGGTGTCCCGCTGGTGCTGTTCAGCCCGCCGCCGCTGAACATCGTCTTCCCGGCCGTCAACCACGCGCTGCTGCGCAACGTCGGCAGCGTCGGCGAACTGGTGGACGTGGCAGGACAGTTGCACAGCACCGGCAAGTTCGCCGGCAACAACACCGGCGAGCCGCTGACCCACTACCTCACCTTCCGCGAGGACGTCGCCGAGCGGATCCTCACGGTGGTCGAGGAGGCCGAGGTGCGCGGGCCCCGCTCCGGCCCCGCTCCGGCCGCGGCACCCCTCACGCCGGCCGGCACCCGCGCCGAGCGGGCGCTGCGCTCCGTACGGGACCGGCAGACACCGCCGCGTTCGCTGGCCGTGCTCGGCCTCGGCTTCGGCTATGTCACCGGGGTGGCGATCCCCGTACTGACGTACACCCAGGCGCTGCTCGCCCACTCCCCCGTGGACATCCGCTACATCGACCTCAGCGCCTACTGCCGTACCGAGGACGTCCTCGAAGCGCTGCGGGACGTCGATGTCGTCCTCATCAACAGCCTGGCCCCGCTGTGGCGTTCCGCCATCGGCAACGAACTGGTCGACGAACTGGTGTCCGGCGGGCGGAAAGTCTTCCTCTACGCCCACGAGACCGAGCACGTCATGGCCTACGAGGCGGAGCACCACACCCTGCGCCACAAGGAGATGCTCCGGCTCCTGCCGCGGGTCCAGGTGCTGTGCGTCTCCACCGCCCAGGCCGACATGTTCCGCGGGCTCGGGGTGATCGACCCCGTCGTCGTCTACAACACCGTTCCGCAGGACGCCCACCGGACGCGGGCCCGGACCGCACCGGACGGACAGCCCCGGATCGTGATGGTCGGCTCCATGCAGGACCGCAAGGGCCTGGACCTCTTCTCCCGGGTCGCGGAACTCGCCCACGCCGAGGGGTTGCCGTGGCGGTTCACGTGGATCGGCCACCGCACCCCGCGGATCGCCTCCTCGACCCTGATCTCCGACCGGGTGACCTGGGCGGGCGCGCTGTCACGGGCCCGGGTCCGGGAGGAACTCGCCGCCTCCGACGTCTTCCTCCTCTCCTCCGTCGACGACCCGATGCCACTGTCGGTGGTCGAGGCCGTCCAGCAGCGGCTGCGGGTGGTCACGTACCGGCGGGTGGGCTCGCACGAGGTGCTCGACTCGGTGCCGGGCTACCGGTCCTTCGCCGACTACACCCCGCAGGCGGCGTTCGAGGCCCTGCGGGCGGTGCTCGGCGAGCAGGTCTCGGAGGACGACTACCGGGAGGTCGAGGAGCTGTTCGACATCCCCGCGTTCACCGCGCGGATGACGGCCGCGCTGGGACTTCCCGGACCGGGACACCTGCCGCGCCCGCGGGCCGTGGAAGCCGTGGAGAGCACCGGCACGGCGGACGACGACGAGTACGGCGATCCGCGGGCGGTGGTCCCCCAGCAGCTCCGGCACATCATCGACGACTTCAAGCGCCATGTCACCGCCGGGAACGTCGAGGACGCGCTGCGCGTGGGCACCGAGATCCTGCGCCGCCGACAGCCGGTGGACGTGCTGATCGGCATGGCCGAACTGCGTGCCGCCCGGAACGAGACCAAGGAGGCGTGCCGGCTGCTGGCCGCGGCGGCGATCGCCGGCGGCGACCGCGGCCGGGTGTGGTCGGAGATCGCCCGGGTGTCGGCCCTGCTCGGCGCGCGCGGACGTGCCATCCGCCAGCTCGCCCGCAAGGAGTCGGTCCGGGCACAGGTGTCCCACCACTCGACGCGGCTGCGCAGGACGGACTGAACGGCGGGGCCCGCACAGGTGCCGCCGGCCGGACACCGCGCGTTCCGCGGAAGTTCTTCTGACGGCCCACCCGGCCACGCGTCCGCCGGCCGGGTCAGTGCCCAGCCTGTGCACCGGCGTTCGCCCGTCCTCCCCCGCGCACGTCACACACCTCCGACTCCGCGACGAATTGAGGTCGTTGGTCCATGAACAGCCGCTCCATGCTCCGTAGTTCGGTCTCCAGGCGTCTGCTGCGCCCGGTCGCCGACCTCATCGACCAGCGCATCGAGCGGCAGGTCCGCTCGGCGGCCCGCCGCCCGGCCGGCCAGGGGGCGCCGGCCACCGCCCCGGACATCGAGCGGCTGGTGCGGGACGTCGAGCAGCTCAGGCGCCGCCAGCTCACCTTCGAGCTGCTCCTCGGCCCTCGCGGACGCGGCATCTCCCGCATGGTGGCCGACGCCCCACTGGAACGTCTGCACGCCCAGGTCGCGGCCCTGGCCGGGGACCATGACGCGGCCGTGCGCAACGTCGCCACCGCCTTCCGGCTGCTCGTCGCGCTGGAGTCGCTGGGCGTGGGCCGCGTCGCGGGCGGCACCATGAACATCTGCGGCAAGCTCGGCACGATCCCGCTGCTCGACCCGCCGAACGACGAGATCCTGGAGATCGGCACGCTGTACGGCATGTTCTCCGCCGGGCTGGTCCGCATGATGGAACGCGACGGCCGCAGCCCGAGCCTGACCATCGTCGACCCCTTCGCCGGCGTGCAGCTCCAGCCCGGCACCGACCAGCGCCCCGACCCCACCGGTGCCCCGGTCGACGAGCAGGCCGTACGCACCAACCTCGGCCTCGCCGGTCCGGCGGGCGCGACGGCACGCATCCAGCAGGGGTTCTCCGAGGACCCCGAAACCCGGGCGGCCGTGTCGGACCGCCGCTACGGCGTGATCGTCGTGGACGGCGACCACTCGGCCCGGGGCGTCGCGCAGGACCTCCAGTGGGCCGAGGAGATCGCCGCGCCCGGCGGGGTCGTCGTCCTGGACGACTACGGCGACCCCCACTGGCCGGGCATCAAGGAGGCCCTGGACGACCACCTGAAGGGCGGGACCCGCTTCACCTACCTGGGCAGGGCCGCCCACTCGGCGTATCTGCGGGCGTCCTGAGCACCGACACCGGCCGCCCCGCGGTCCGAGGAGTGGTACGAACGTGACCGAGACGGTCGTGAGCACGTCGACAGCGCGGCCGGGCACGGCCGCCCCCGCGCCGGCCCCCACGGCACGGAGGGCCGCCCCGGGGCGGCTGCGCGCCCTGGACGGACTGCGGCTGGTGGCCGCCCTGATGGTGGCGGCGTACCACTACGGCGGACGCGGCGGCCATGTCACCGACGCCTGGGGCAGCTCCCCCCAGCACCAGTTCCCCACCCTGCACACGCTGTTCTCCTACGGCTGCCTCGGGGTCCAGGTCTTCTTCGTGATCAGCGGGTTCGTGATCTGCATGAGCGGCTGGGGGCGGACCCTGACGTCGTTCCTCGCCTCCCGCGTGTCACGGCTGATGCCCGCCTACTGGGGGGCGGTCGTCCTGGTCACGGCCGTGTTCGCGCTGCCGGTGGTCGCCTACGACGCCGTGTCGCCGAGCGACGCCCTCGTCAACCTGACGATGCTCCAGCAGCCGCTGGGCGCGGACCGGGTGCTGGGCGTGTGCTGGACGCTGTGGGTGGAGCTCCGCTTCTACGCGCTCTTCGCGCTGTTCGTCGTACTGCCCGGCGCGAACCGCCGGCGGGTCCTGCTGTTCTGCGGCGGCTGGCTGCTGGCGTCGGTGCTCACCCGGGCCGCGCACGAGCCGCTCCTCGACCTGGTGCTGATGCCGGAGTACGCCCCGTTCTTCATCGGCGGGATCGGCCTGTACCTCGTCCACCGCGACCGGCGGGACGCCCATGGCTGGGGCATCACGGCCGTGAGCTTCCTGATCGGGCAGCACTACGCGGTGGGCGAACTGTGGAACGCCTCCGACCCGGACGCCTTCGCCCACCGCACCACGTTCGGCATCGTCCTGGTCGTCGCCCTCGGCTTCGCGGCGGTGGCGGCGATCGCACTGGGGTGGCTGAGCCGGGCGGACTGGCACTGGCTCACGGTGGCCGGGGCGCTGACGTATCCCTTCTACCTGGTCCACGAGCACCTGGGCTGGGTGGTGATCCACGCCCTGCACCGCTCGCTGCACGTGCCGTCGGCACCCACCTTCGCGCTGACCCTGGCCGCGATGCTGCTGCTGGCGTGGCTGCTGCACCGGTTCGTCGAGAAGCCGCTGACGCCCCGGCTGCGGTCGGCGCTCTCCCGGACGCGTTGAGCCCCGGGTCCGCGGCCCCGCCGCCGCGGGCCCGCGGCCTGCCCGCGTGGTGACCGGTGGCGTGCGGTGCCGTCAGCGGTCCCGGAGGGTGAGGGCGATGCCCTCGACGACCGCGCCGAGTCCTGCCTCGAAGCCGGCCCGGTGGTCCTGGAACATCTCGTACCCGGCCTGCGCGGCGAGCGGCTGGGCGGCCAGGCGCTCGCCGCGGGCGTCCAGGTCGTAGCCCTCGGCCCCGGTGGCGGGGTCGGGCCCCATCGCCTGCTCCTCGATGACGTATCCGATGGTGTAGCTGTACGCCGTGAACCAGGCGCGGGCGGCGGCGGCCGGGGTGAATCCCGCGTCGGTGAGCACCCGCAGGCTCGCCTCCATCGGCTCGGCGTACGACATGTCGGTGAAGCGGGTTCCCGCGTAGACCTTGGCACCGTCGCGGTAGCGGAGCAGGTGTTCGCGCAGGCCGCCCATCATCAGGCGGAGCGTCTCCTTCCAGTCGCCGGCCGGGCGGGCGGTCAGATCGGCGGTCATCCGTCGCACCATCTCCGTCGCCATCTCGTCGAGCAGCGCCTGCTTGTCCTTGAAGTGCCAGTAGAGGGCGGGCGCCTTGACGTCCAGTTCCCTGGCGATCGCGCGCAGCGTCAGGCCGTCCAGGCCGACCTCGTTCAGCAGTTCCAGCGCCGTGTCGGCGACCCGTCGGCGGTCCAGGGGGGTGCGTCGTTCCGAACTCACACTTGACAACTTAACACCGTTAGGGACACGCTCGCAGGGCAGGCCACTTAACAACGTTAAGGAGACTTGATCATGAGCGACACCCCTGTACTGGTCGTGGGCGCCGGACCGACCGGCCTCGCCCTCGGCATCGACCTGGCCCGGCGCGGGATCCCCGCGCTGGTGGTGGAACGGGCGGACGAACTGTTCCCCGGCTCGCGCGGCAAGGGATTCCAGCCGCGCACCATGGAGGTCTTCGACGACCTGGGCGTGCTGGACGCGATCCACGCGGTCGGCGGCGGCTACCCGGTCGGGATGATCTGGCGCGACGGCGAGCGGATCGGCGAGCACCACATGTCCGACCCGGCCGAGCCGACCGAGGACTCGCCGTACAACGAACCCTGGATGGTCCCGCAGTGGCGCACCCAGCGGATCCTGCTGGAGCGCCTCGAGGAGCTCGGCGGCAAGGTCGCCTTCGGCCGTGAGGTCACCGGCGTGACCCAGGACGAAGACGGGGTGAGCGCGTACTTCGCCTCCGGTGAACCGGTGCGCGCCCGGTATCTCGTCGCGGCGGACGGCGGCCGTTCCGTGGTGCGCCGGGCGGTGGGCGTCGGTATGACCGGGGAGGAGGTGGACCCGTTCCCCACGCTGGTGGCGGACGTGCGGATCACCGGCCTGGACCGGGACAACTGGCACTTCTTCCCCCAGGGCGAGGGAGCCGAGGACCTCCTGGCCATCTGCCCGCTGGCCGGCACGGAGGACTTCCAGCTGATGGCCCGGTTCGCGGAGGGCACCGAGGTGGACCTCTCCCTGGAGGGCGTGCGGAAGGTCGTCGCCGCCCGCTCGCACCTCGCCGCCGAGGACGTCACGGAGGTCCGCTGGGCCTCGGACTTCCGCCCGCGGGCCGCGCTCGCCGACCGCTTCCGCGTGGGCCGGGTCTTCCTCGCCGGCGACGCGGCGCACGTGCACTCCCCGGCCGGCGGCCAGGGCCTCAACACCAGCGTCCAGGACGCCTACAACCTGGGCTGGAAGCTGGGCGCGGTACTGGGCGACGGGGCGGAGGCCTCCCTGCTGGACACGTACGAGGGAGAACGGCGCCCGATCGCCGAGCAGATGCTGGGCCTGTCCACCAGCGTCCACCGGGGTGAGACCCGGCGGGGCGGGGCCACCCGGCAACTGGGTCTGGGCTACCCCGGGTCCCCGCTCACCACGGAGACCCGCACGGCGCCCGGCCCGGTGCGCGCGGGCGACCGGGCCCCGAACGCCACGGTGAGCGGCGTACGCCTCTTCGACGCGTTCCGGGGACCGCACTGGACCCTGCTGGCGCTGGGCACACCCGCCCCCACGCCGCCCGCCGCCGTACGACTGGTGCACGGCCCGGCGCACAAGACCTACGGGACGGGACTGTTCCTCGTCCGCCCGGACGGTTACGTGGGCTGGGCCGGGGACACACCGGCCGGACTCCCGGAGTACCTGGCCCGGTTCGGCGGGCGCTGACCCCTACGACCCCTACACGCTCGCCAGCGACAGCTTCGCCGCGAAGCCCAGGAACAGGGCGCCGGCCGCCGAGGTCGCCCCCGCCGACAGGCGCCTGCGGCGGCGGAAGGCGGCGGCGAGCCGGGTGCCGCCGAATATCAGCGCGCTGAGGTAGAGCACGCTGGCGATCTGGGCGAAGGCACCGAGGACGACGAAGGAGAGCGCCGGGTAGGCGTAGGCCGGGTCGACGAACTGCACGAAGAACGTGTCAGAGTCAAACTGGCTGTACGCTCACGCCCATGACCGCTCCCGAGTGGACCGCCGAGGAACTGGCAGAGCTGGCCGAACTTCAGGCCAGGAACGATGCACTGCCGGAGGACGCGCCCCGCGGCCTCCTGTCGGTACGCCTGTCGATTCTCACGGAGGACACCACCTCCCCGGCACGGCAGGAACTAGACCTCCGCCGTCATGCCATCCGAGAGGGCGTGAGGGTTGTTGGTGTGGCCAGGGACCTTGGAGTGTCCGCTACCAAGAAAGCCCCTTGGGAGCGGAAAGAACTTGGGGACTGGCTCAACAACCGCATACCCGAGTTTGACTTGATTCTGTTCTGGAAGTTGGACCGGTTCATCAGGCGGATTTCTGACCTGCATGAGGTCATCAAGTGGTGCGAGAAATTCGGGAAGAACCTGATTTCTCTCAATGACACCCTGGACCTGTCATCCCCCATGGCACAAGCAATGGTGACTTTCATTGCGGCCGTGGCCGAGATTGAAGCGGCCAACACTAAGACTCGCGTTTCGTCGCACTGGGAATACACCAAGCAGCAAGACCAATGGCGGATTGGCAAGCCGTCGTTTGGCTACAAGACTGCCAGGGTCGGCGGAAAACTCCGCCTAGTACAGGAGCCTAAGCAGGCGCGAGCAGTGCGATACATGTTCCAGGCTGCAATGCGGGGGGTTCCGGCAAATCGCATTGCGAAGGTTCTAGACCGGGCCAAGGTCCCGACCTATAGCGACCGCAAATGGAACAATCAGCAGGTTCTCAGGATCCTTAGGAACCCTGCGGTTAGGGGGATTCGCACCGAGGGAGGAACGAAGGCAGCCACCTATAGATCTACGCCGGTACTAGATAAGCAGGGTCAGGAAATCAGGGTCACGGATGAGCCGATTCTGACTGACAAGGAATTCGAAAGCGTACAAGCGGCTCTTGCCACCCGCTCGAAGAACAAGCGTCATCATGAGAAGAACCGTCGCCCCACCAGGTTCCTCGGTGTCATGAAACACGAGTGCGGAAGGAACGTTAACGAAACTAACAACTATAAAACGCTCTCTACTGGCGAAGTGAAGGAGTACCGATACTTGCGGTGCCCCGAATGCCGGAAGCCCGGATTCGTGACACCGGATCCCGAGCATGTTTACTCGTCTCTGGCGCAGGCCGTCTTTGAGGCCCTGGGCGATTTCGAGGTGATCCGGCGCGAGTACGCCCGAGGCGACGAGAACAGGCGCGAGCGGAAGCGACTGGAAGATTCCATCGCCTACTACATGTCTGGGCTGGAGCCCGGCGGAAGGTTCGATAAGGCTGGATTCATTCGCGAGAAGGCAGAGGCCACGCTAGACGCTCTCATGAACGACTTGACGAAGATCGACCCGGAGTCCACGAAGGATAGGTGGATCTACGAAAGCACCGGCATGACATACCGGCAGCATTGGGAGGCTGGTGGCGTAGAGGCTATGGAAAAGGACCTACTGAGTGCCGGAATAAATTTCGAACTCGGAAAGCAGGACAACGGGGAACTGCTGGGCAAGTTGATCATTCCGCATGATGTTAAGAAGCGATTGATCAAGATAGACGATAACTGGAACTAGCTATAGACACACTCCGCGAAACCAAAATGCCCCCTCCGGAATGAGGGGGCATTTTTTATGTCAACTCTCGGAGGGATAGACGACATCAGCAACGACTCTCCGATTACCGTCCTGGTCCTGGATCACAGTTACAACACGCATACGTCCCCTGTCAGCGCCAAGACCCTGCGCCGGGCGCTAGTAACGAAGGAACCTTGCATCGCTACCCCCTGGCGAAGTCAAAGAGGGCCGCTTAAACGTCCTTCCTTGAATCCGCCAGATGTCCCGAAGTACACATGGCAGAGCGCATCACTCCACCCTTCAAGCCCCGGCCGCAGTCGGGGCTTCTCTGTTGCCTGAACCGAACGGGACTGATCAATGACTTTCCTCGACCAGTACGCGGACGCTATCGACGTACGCAAAGCGAAGCTTCGGAAGCGGGGGTTCGTCCTGGCGGCCGAGGCGACCCCTCCGACCGGACAGGCCGGCCGATGGTATGCCGACGCGATCCAGTGCGTACCGCGGAGCGGCCAGGCCGTAGCGAGACAGGTAGCCCGACTGTGCGGCGACGATTCCGAGGTGACCGTTCCGTGGCGTTCACTCGTCGATGCTGTCGGCGTATGCGACAGGGCCGGGAACCTTCGCCGCTACACGGAACGTGGCGTGAGAACCCTGGTCGACGCTGGTTGGCTCGAAGTCGAAACGGTGGGAAGCAAGCGCGGAGCGAAGACGACGTTCCGCCTACTCCCTGGCGACCGCTCCGCGGAATGCCTCGGCTGGATCGATGCTGAGGACTGGTTCACCGAAGCGGCCTGAAGACCGAGGAGAAGTTATGGCCTTAGATAAGGGCCCCTCGGGGCCCCCTAACGAGCTCGTGCACGGTAAGCGGTGAGACGTCGAGGGTTGTGGCAGGGCTCGGTGTTCACATCTGCCGTGCCGATGTCAGGTCCGCGGTCTGTTGGTGGGACAGCAGTCCGGCGACGGCCTGGACGGTGTCGCTCATGTGCTCGCGGCGGCCGAGGTGGCGGGCCAGGACCCGCCAGTTCTTCAGGTGGGCAATGCCGTGTTCGACGCGGATGCGTCGCGAGGAGTGGGCTTTGCGCTGTCGTTCGTGCATCTCCTCGTACCAGTCGGGGGCGTTCTTCTTGAACTTGCGGTGTGGTGGGGTGATCATCCGGCCGCCGGTCTGGGCGCCCAGGCCCTGGTAGCCGACGTCGGCGAGGATCTCCACCGCGGGTCCGTCGGCCAGGAGCTTGACCAGCCCCACCTGGCGGGCGTGGGCGATGTCCGCGCAGCTGCCGGGCCTGGTCGGGCTGCAGAAGAGCACGCGGCCGTCCCCGTCCGTGACGACCATGGTCTTGACCGCGTTCTGCTTGCTCTTGCCGGAGGTGAACCTGTCCCGATCCTTGCGCCCGGCGGCCGGCCGGCGGACCCGGATCTCGGTGCCGTCGATGATCCCTGTCTTCCCATCGGCACCGAGGTGGTCGATGACTTCGGCCAGGGTCCGCAACCGCACCCCCGAGCTGACGGTGCACCCTCGCTCGGCGAGCAAGGGCCGTACCTCTGTGATGGCCCGAGTGATGGTGGAGCGGTCGACACCGAACCAGCAGGCGAGCACCTCGTGCGTGGTGGCATGCCGGAGGTGCACGAGCGTGGCCAGAAGCCGGTCGACGAACACCAACCGGTGCTTCGCACCCGCGCCGACGGCCCGCTTCCGCGGCCTGGACGCAAGCTTGGCCTGGTGCCGTTCGTGCCACAACGGGCCCAGCTCTGTGACGAGTTCGGCGATCACGTTGGCCGACAGGCCCGTGATCCTCCGGTCGCTGATGATCGCTGTACGAGACGCGTTCCCCACCACACGACCATGATCGATGATCAGAAGCTCGACGTCTCACCGCTTACCGTGCACGAGCTCGTTAGTCGCCAGGCTTCCGATTGGATGCCACGGAACATGGCCCGCCACTCGTCACCATCCAAGAGCACGGACAGCCTCCCGAAGAACACTCTCGGGGATCTCGACCAGTCCTTCCCCTGCGGGGGCGTGAAGGCGTCGGACACGTCGCCCTGGACGACGAACGTTCCTCGCTCAGTGCGGTACAGGTTCGGGCAGTCGTCTTCACCGCATTCGCCGTTGCCGTTGCCGTTGAGCCGGGTCAGTTCCTCACGTGCCATAGCGAACCCCCTGAATTGTGGCCCCGGTTGGGCCGTCACCGACGACGGTACGAGGGTGATCGGACGGCGTCTATGCGCACTCGCGACTATGCGCGTTGTCGCATAAACCGGGGCCGAGACCTAGAGGGTTGGCAAAGTCCCTGAGTCTCTCAGGATGTCTCAGGGCTACCCACGGCCTTCACAGTGAGTGGCCGCCGCTTCCGCCTGTTGGGCGTGCTGACCAAAGCAGAGAACGGGGTGACCTTGGGGGGCTCCTGGGGCTCCTTTGGGGGCCTCTCAGGCAGGCCGAGGGCTCCTAGTGCCTCACGCTGCTCCTGGAGGCTCATGCGGGCGAACAGGGCCGCAGCATCGTCAAGGTGAGACATGCCAGCCCCCTACGCGCTTGCCAGAGACAGCTTGACGGCGAACCCCAGGAAGAGCGCCCCGGCCGCCGAGGTCGCCCCTGCGCTGAGCGCCCTCCGACGACGGAACGCAGCAGCTAGACGAGACCCGCCGAAGATGAGCGCAGACAGGTACAACACGCTTGTCACCTGGGCGAGTACGCCTAGAGTCACGAACCCCAAGACTGGGTTGGACTCTGACACGAACTGCACGAAGAAGGCGATGAAGAACAGGATCGCCTTGGGGTTGAGCAGACTGACCACCAGGGCCCGGCGGAACGGACGCTCACCGGGCGCGACCGCGGCGGGGGCCTCGGCCGCGTCCTTGTCCCGCCGCGTCCGCCACATCCCCCACGCGGCGCGCAGCATCCCGACGGCCAGCCAGGTCAGGTATCCGGCGCCCGCGTACTTCACGATCCCGAACAGCACGGCGTTGGCCTGGAGCAGTGAGGCGACCCCGGCGGCCGACAGCGTCATCAGCACGGCGTCCCCGCACCAGACCCCGGCGGCGGCCGTGTACCCGGCGCGCACACCGCGACGGGCGGCGACGGAGAGGACGTACAGGGAGTTGGGGCCGGGCAGCAGGACGATGAGGACCAGGCCTGCCAGGTAGGTGGGGAGGTCGATGACGCCGAACATGGAGGGAGTGTCGCACGGGGGTGTGACACTCCCTCCACGGGGTTTCGGTCAGTCGTCACCGTCGAGCAGGGTGTCGACGGAGAGGTCGAGGGTGACACCGGCGGACTCCAGGACGCGGACGGACTGGCCTCGCTTGAAGCGCTGGGGGTCGAGATACTTGCCGTCGACCGGGTCGGTGTAGAGGAGGACCTCGTCGTGTTTGCGGTCGACGATGAGGTATGCGGGCACATTGGCCCGGGCGTAGACATCGACCTTCGTGGCTGTGTCGTTCGTCCAGTTGGAGGAGGTCACCTCCAGCACCAGACGGAAGACATGGGGCGCGTAGCAGTTCTTCTCGACCAAGGCGTCCTTGTAGTCGTCGTCGACAACGGAGAAGTCCGGAACTGCGTAGTCCTCCGGCCCGGTGGGCAGCCACAGGCCGATGCCTTGCAGGTACCTGAGGCCCGCTTGCCGGGCCCGGGCCCTCAGAAACTTCTCGGTGAGCCAGGTCAGCGACTCTTGGTGCGGCCCATCCGGCGGCGGTGTCACAACAATGCTCCCGTTGAGGATCTCCACCCGGTGTCCGGGCAGCTCCTCCCAGAGCCGGTCGGCAGCATCAGAAAGCGACGACTCGTGCAGCATCACAGTCACGGCACCCTCCTTTCGGGAACACCCTCCACGAGCGTAGCCGGGACCGGACGCATTCCACCCATGATCACCCGTACGGACCAATACCCCACGTCAGAAGGCGTCCGAGGGCACGTAGGTCCCCCAGACCTCCCGCAGCGCGTTGCACACCTCGCCCACCGTCGCGCGGGCCTTCAGGGCGTCCTTCATCGGGTACAGGACGTTGTCCTCGCCCTCCGCCGCCTTCTTCAGGGCCGCCAGCGCCGAGTCGACCGCCCGCTGGTCGCGCTCCGCGCGGAGTTTCGCCAGGCGTTCGGCCTGCTGGGCCTCGATGGCCGGGTCGACGCGGAGCGGCTCGTAGGGCTCCTCGGCGTCGAGCTGGAAGCGGTTGACGCCGACGACGACGCGCTCGCCGGAGTCGGTCTCCTGGGCGATGCGGTAGGCGCTGTGCTCGATCTCGTTCTTCTGGAAGCCGTGCTCGATGGCGTTGACCGCGCCGCCGAGGTCCTCGACCTTGCGCATCAGTTCCAGCGCCGCCGCCTCGACGTCGTCGGTCATCCTCTCGATGACGTAGGAGCCGGCGAAGGGGTCGACCGTCGCCGTCACGTCCGTCTCGTAGGCGAGGACCTGCTGGGTGCGCAGGGCGAGCCGGGCCGACTTGTCGGTCGGAAGGGCGATCGCCTCGTCGAAGGAGTTGGTGTGCAGCGACTGGGTGCCGCCGAGCACCGCGCCCAGGCCCTGGACGGCGACGCGGACCAGGTTCACCTCGGGCTGCTGGGCCGTCAGCTGCACCCCGGCCGTCTGCGTGTGGAAGCGCAGCATCAGCGACTTGGGGTTCTTCGCACCGAACTCCTCCTTCATCACCCGCGCCCAGATCCTGCGGGCCGCGCGGAACTTGGCGACCTCCTCCAGGATCGTCGTACGGGCCACGAAGAAGAACGACAGGCGCGGGGCGAAGTCGTCGACGTCCATGCCGGCCGCGACCGCCGTACGGACGTACTCGATGCCGTCCGCGAGGGTGAACGCGATCTCCTGTGCGGGAGAGGCGCCCGCCTCGGCCATGTGGTAGCCGGAGATCGAGATCGTGTTCCACTTCGGGATCTCGGCCCTGCAGTACTTGAAGATGTCGGCGATCAGCCGCAGCGAGGGCTTGGGCGGGAAGATGTACGTGCCCCGCGCGATGTACTCCTTCAGCACGTCGTTCTGGATCGTGCCGGTGAGCTTGTCGGCCGGTACGCCCTGCTCCTCGGCGACCAGTTGGTAGAGGAGCAGGAGAAGGGCGGCGGGGGCGTTGATCGTCATCGACGTGGAGACCTTGTCCAGCGGGATGCCGCCGAACAGCACCCGCATGTCGTCCACCGAGTCGATGGCGACGCCCACCTTGCCGACCTCGCCGTGCGCGATCGGGGCGTCGGAGTCGTGGCCCATCTGGGTGGGCAGGTCGAAGGCGACCGACAGGCCCATCGTGCCGTTGGCGATCAGCTGCTTGTAACGGGCGTTGGACTCCGTCGCCGTACCGAAACCGGCGTACTGGCGCATCGTCCAGGGCCGGCCGGTGTACATCGACGGGTACACGCCCCGGGTGAAGGGGTACGTCCCCGGCTCGCCCAGCTTCCCGGCCGGGTCCCAGCCCTCGAGGGCCTCCGGCCCGTAGACCGGTTCGATGGGCAGTCCACTCTCGGTGGATCGGGCACTGCCCGACTCGCGCGCCATGGTGTGATGCCTCCCGCTGAGCGGCGTTGCTCGACTTGCCCGCCCGGTACGCGTCAGTTACTCGTCAGTACAGGCCGACCCTTCGACGGACTGTAGCGGTGCGCGTGCGGCCCGGTGGAGGGGCACACGCTGGGACCTTCCTCACAGCCTCGGTGGGACCCCGCTCACAGCACCACCTCGGCGGTCGTCTTCCGGTCACCCACCACCATGCCCCCTTGTTCGCCGGCGGTCACGTCCGGGGAACATCTCAGGTGACGGCCGGGCGCGGCCGGTGAGACGACGGGAGCCGGTGTGCGGAGTACGGGCATGGGGAGGACAGGGATCGCGGGTCTCGCGGCACTGGCCGTCCTGACGGCGGGTGCGGCCGGCTGTACGGTGCAGCCCGCCGGGACGGACGGGGAGGGCGGACCACCGGTGCGTATCGAGGTGCCGAGCCGGACGCCCTCCGCGTCGGCGTCGGCATCGGAGTCACGGGCTCCGGACGACGGCGAGAAGTCCGCCCGTCCCGGCGCCCCGGCACCGCGCGTGCTGTGGTCCCCCGGTGACTCCGGGCGTGACATACGCGAACTCCAGGCCCGGCTGCGGCAGGTCGCCTGGGTCTTCCACGGGCCCACGGGGACGTACGACGACCTGACCGCGAAGGCGGTCCGGGGCTTCCAGGGCAAGCGCGGACTGCCGAGGACCGGGGTGACCGACTCCGTCACCTGGCAGCGGCTGCTCGACATGACACACGAACCGGGCAGGTGGGAGCTGTACCTGATGGGTGGTCAGCCTGCCGACGCGCCCGACCCGCGCTGCCGGACCGGCCGCGTGCTGTGCATCAGCAAGTCGAGCCGCACCCTGCGCTGGATGATCGACGGGCGGACGGTGTCGACGACGCCTGTGCGCTTCGGTTCCGAGTACACGCCGACCCGCGAGGGTGTCTTCCACGTCTACTGGAAGTCCCGGCACCATGTGTCCACGCTCTATGACTCGCCCATGCCGTACGCCATGTTCTTCAGCGGCGGCCAGGCCGTGCACTTCTCGGCCGACTTCGCCGCGCGGGGGTACGCCGGTGCCTCGCACGGCTGCGTCAACGTACGGGACGAGGAGGCCGTCGCCCGGCTGTACGGGCAGGTGCGGAACGGCGACAAAGTCGTCGTGCACCGGTGAGAAGGGGCGCGGGCGGGACCGGGGGAACGTGTCCCGCCCGCGCCGAGATGCACGAGCCGTGGGTACGGGGGGAACCCCGGCTCCGTGCGCCAGCCGATGACCAGTCGGCTCACTCATTACTGCGCCACGAGGGCCGAAAGTGTCACACCTGCCGGGGAGGGAATTTCACCGGTCAACAAAAGGGCAGGTCAGGGGTGGTTTCACTGGTTCTTCTTGCCGCCGTTGCCGTTGCCGCCGTTGCCGTTGTTGCCGCCGTTGCCGTTGTTGCTTTTGTCGGCGCCGTTGCCCTGCCCCTGCCCCTGGCTCTTCCCCTCGCTCTTGCCGTTGGCCTTCCCCTTGGCCTTCCCGTTGCCGTTGCCCGTGTGGGCACCCTCCTCGGTGCCGGACGTACCGGACGTACCGGACGCATCGGACGCGTCCGACGTGGTCAGCACGTCCTCGCAGTACGGGCCGACGCGGGAGGAGCCGCCCGCCGCGTCCTCGAGGAGGTCCTTGCGTCCGCCGTTCAGTTCCTTGCCGTCGCGCCACGTGCGGCAGGCCGCGGCGATCTGTTTCCCGCCGCGTCCGGAACCGGCCGTCCCGTCACCGGGGTCCGCGTCGGGCTCCCCCGGCGCACGGGACCCGCGGGTGTCCCCGGCGGCACCCTCGGAATGCCGGCCCCCGGGCGTGACTCCGCCCGGTGCGCCGTCCTGCGGCGGAGGTGACACCAGGGGGCGTCCGGGGTGCGTGCCGGTGGCCGTGACGGAGGCGGCCGGGTCGGACCGGGAGCCGTCGGGCGGGGACAGGACCCCGGTTCCGGCCAGGACCGCGGCGCCCCCGACCATGCCGACGACCAGCGCGGCGGCCAGCCCGAGGTGCAGGGAACGTCCCCGCCGGGGTCCGTCCGCGATTCCGGAACGATCATCGTGCGGGGTGCCGATACGGATCGGTCCGATGTCGGAGGGTCGCGTTCCAGCCGGCCGGCCCTCACCGTGGGCCGCCCCGGCCCGCCCCTCCCGTTTCTCGCGCGACATGCGGAAGGCGGCCAGGGCGGCCGCCTCTCCGGGGAGTTCCTCGCCGTCCGGAGGAGGTGGCGCGGAGAGCGCGCGCAGTGTTCCGGCGAGCCGTTCGGCCTGTTCACGGGCGACGGGACCGGCAGTTTCCGGGGGCTCTCCGCTCAGTAAACGCTCCGCAGTCCCGCGGTCCAGCCACCTGTGCTGCTCGTCGGCCATCACATGTCCTTCTGCGTCCGCGTTCGCATCTGCGTCACACTCGCGGACGTCACCGTACGACGGCGTGGTGCTCTCTGGGGAGGAAGGGCGTCGAGTACGCCGGGGGGTTCCGGTTGGGCTTCCGGATCGCCGCCGAGCAGCTCGGCCAGGCGCTTCAGGCCCCGGTGCGCGGCCGTCCGTACGGCACCCGGTCGTTTGCCCAGCGTCTCGGCGGCGGACTTGGCGTCGAGGCCCACGACCACGCGCAGGACGACGGCCTCGGCCTGGTCCTGCGGCAACCGGGAGATGAGGGAGAACGCGCCGCCGGTGGCCAGCGCCTCGATGGCCTCGCCGGCGGTGTCGGACTCGGCGGCCCGCCCGGTGAGCTCGGTCTCGTCGCCGCCGATCGCGGGACGGCGTCCGCGCATGCGTATGTGGTCCAGCGCGCGGTTGCGGGCGATACGGGCGGCCCAGCCGCGGAACCGGTCCGCGTCGCCGGTGAAACGCTCCAGGTCGCGGGCGATCTGCAGCCACGCCTCGGACGCCACGTCCTCGGCGTCGGGCTCGCCGACCAGTGTCCGTACGTATCCCAGCAGCCGCGGGTGCACAGCGCGGTACACAGTCCGGAACGCGGTCTCGTCCCCGTCCTGTGCCGCATGCACCGCGGCGGTCAGCTCCGCGTCGTCCCCCAGCACACGCGCGCGCCCTTCTGCGCCTAAGCCGGCGCCGCTCTCGCGGACCGGGTTCTCGCCGTCGTGGTCACTCAATCAATGGTTGCGGCCTCAAAGCCGCGGGCGGTTCGTGGTCATGTGTCCGCTGCGGCCTGGCGCGAAAGGCACGTTACGGCCTGAATCCCACTCCCGTCCATGTTCGCCCAAGATGCAACTGACCCGTGACACGGGAGGGTGTGACAGAAAACGCACTCATGGCGCTGTAGGAAGTACGGGTCGCCGCGCGGCCCGTGCCGCGCGACGGCCGGGGCCTCTCCTGTGGGGGGTGGCGGCTCCGGCCGTCGCTCTGGCTTCTCTCCCTCCGATGAGGAGAAGGGCCCGGCCCGGGCCGGAGGCGTTCGCCGCGGCGTCGGCGGTGCCGCCCGAGCCGCCCGTGTTGCCCATCAGCTGGTTGAGGCGGAACGGGTCGGCGTTCAGGACCCCGCGCCGGCCACGGGACGGGCCGCCCGGCCGTGGTCGGCGGAGCTCTGGTCGTCCGTCCGAGTGGGGCGGAGTGCCTCCAAGTGGCTCGGGACGGCGCGTCGTCAGCTCCGCTGGAAGAACTCCACCTCCGCCAGGGCCAGATGACGCCCCGAGGTCAGGCCGACGGGTGAACGCAGTGTCAGGCGTACCGTCTTCGCGTCGCTGATGCCGGTGGGGACCGTCTGCGGGCCCGGCTTGTCGCTGAGGGTGATCTCCTTGTCGTGTTTCGTGCCGTCCTCCGCCGTCACCTCCAGGTCCACCTGGAGCGCGCGTGCCTGGCGGGCGTACCCCTCGGGAGACGTGGACGCCCCGTTGGTGATGATCAGGTCGACCAGACGGAACGGCTTGCGGAAGGTGTAGGTCACCGAGGCACCCGGTCCGGGCGCACCCCAGTAGTGGTTGTTCAGCCCGTCCGTGGTGTCCGTGGCCGGATGTCCGGGAACCGCGCCGCTCGCCTCGATGTCCGCCGGGGTCACGGGCGCGGCCTTGCCCAGTTTGTCCCGGGTGTCCTCGATCAGGGCCCGTCCGGCGGGCAACAGCAGGAAACCGGCCGCGCACAGCGCCAGCACCACGGCCAGGATCACGAAGAACCGGAACGCCGAGCCCGAGCCGGCCCGCGTCCGGCGCCGGAACGGCCACACCGTCCGCCACCACGGCAGCGGGGCGGGCTTCTCGGCGGGCCTCAGCTCGGCCGCACAGCGCCGGCAGAACCGGCGCTCGGGCCGGTTGGGCGTACCGCAGGCGGGACACGGCCGTCCCACCACGTCGTCCTCCACCGCCGCCGCGGGACGTACGACGGGACGGGGGGCCACCGGTTTCGCGGGGAGGACGGGGCGCACGGGGTCGGGGTCGGGAGGTGACGCGGCCGGGGTGGAGGCGGTCGGGGGGCGGGGGGCGGTCGGGGAGGGCGGGGTGGCGGGGGGCCGGGGCGCGACCGGGGAGACGGCGGGAGCGGCTGCCGCGGGAGGTGGCGGGGAGGCCGCGGGCGCCTCCGGCGAGGGGGCCGCGGCCCCCTCGCCGGGAACGGGAGTCGGGGAGCCGGTGCGGGAAGCGCCGGGCGCGGAGGGGGGCGGAGGGCTTGTGGTCACCGGGTGGGCGGGGGCGGTGCCGTGGGCGGGGGCGGTGCCGTGGCCCTCGACGGTGCCGGACCCGTCGTCGGCGCCGGACCCGTCGTCGGCGCCGGACCCGTCGTCGGCGCCGGGCCTGTCGACGGCGCCGGGCCTGTCGACGGCGCCGGCGCGGGAGTCCGCGGCATCCGTGGCCGGGGGCTCCGGGACAGCCGCGGCCAAGAGGTCCGCAGGCGCGGCCGGGATGTCCGGGACGTTCGCCTCGTCCTGCACACGGCCCGTGAGGCGGGAGCGCAGCGACGCTCCGAGGGCACGCGCGGCCGACAGGGGCCCGTCCTCCGGGAGGGCTGCCGCGGACACCTCCGGCGGGGTGACGTCCGGGAGGGCCGGGGCCGCCGGGACGGCCGGAGGGTCCATGGGTGCGGGAAGCGCCGGGACGGCCGCTGAAAGGCCGGTGGGAGCCGGCTCCGCCTCGGGCTCCGCGGCAGTCGGACGAGCAGCCGGACGACCCGGACCCGCCGGGGCGGCCGGCCGCCCCGGGACGGCCGAGGGCTCCGGGCCCGCCGGAGGGTCCGTCGGCTCCGTAACCGCCGGAATCGGCGTCGGCGTCGTGGCGCGGCTCGTCGCGGGTGGTGTGTCCGACCAGCCCAAGTACGCGCCGCAGTTGCCGCAGAAGTCGTCCGCGGGGTCGTTGGACGCCCCGCACGCGGGACATGCGCGCATGCGTCAGCTCCCTTCCTCGGCGGGCGGGCCGGACAGGACCTCCACCCGGAACGCCGTGTGCACCGGGCACATGGCCCGGACGATCTCGTGGGCCCTGCCCACGTCCACCGGTGCCCCGCCGGCCGGCCAGACCCGGACCAGCGCCTCGGCGGGCGGCTCCGGCGGCAGGTCGGAGCCGGCGGCGGACGACCACACCGCACCGCCGTCGCCGGTCACGTCGGCGTGCGCGCCGAGCGCGAGCCGCAGGGCCTCGACCAGCCCGCGCCGGGTGCCGCGCCACCGGTGCAGTTCCACCGCGCGGACGACGGCCTCGCGGCGCAGTTCCACCGGCCACCGCGGGTCGTCCGCGGCACCCACCCAGGACGCCAGCCAGACCAGGAAGTCGACCGGCGTCACCCGGGGATCGAGATAGGCGGGCAGGTTGTCGAGGGTCGAGAACACCGGGGCGAGGACGGTGTCGAGCCCGGCGGTGAACCGCTGTGCGAAGTCGTCGTCGGCGTACAGCGCGGGCAGTTGACCGCCGATCGGGTACCTGCTCGGCAGACCGGGTATCGCGGCACGGCTCATCCCCGGTCCTCCGCCCCGGCCGCCGTCACGACCACCTGGTGCTGGTACGAGAAGACCAGCGCGCCCGCGGACAGGTCGATGCGGTCCGTCGGTGCGCCGCGGCGGCCGGTGACGGGGTCGGCGGGGAACAACCGGATCTCCTCGACCAGGGCGTTGCCGGTGGCGCGTTGCAGGACGCCGAAGATCTCGCCGTACTGGACGGGCCGCCCGAAGGGCCAGCCGGTGCCGTCCGGGCCGCCGCCGAGTGGGTTGAGGTGGCCGAAGAGCGCGTCGAGCGCGGCGGCGCGGACCCGGTCGGTGTCGCCGGGGGCCGCCGAGAGCCGGGCCACCACGGTGACGCCCTGGTAGACCGGCGGCTCCACCACGAGCCGGGTGCCGATCAGACGCCGTTCGTCGAGGCTCGCGGTGATCGCCGCGAGCACCTGGTCCGAGGGGATCAGCTGCTCGAAGCGCAGCCGGTCGTCGCCCTCGTCGGCCACCGCGTCCGGCACCACCAGGACCCGTACCGCACCGGGCGTCTCCGCGGCCGGCAGACAGCGCACCCGGCGCACCGAGGGCGCGGCCTGGCGGCTGATGATCTCGTAGTCCTCGGCGGTCACCGCGCGGTCCTGCATGCGGAGTGCCTCCGGCGCGCGCCGCCTGGCGTTCTCGACGGTCTCGCCGGCCACGCCTCCGCGCGCCGCCTCCCGGTTGGTGACCTGGGCGATGTACGGCACGGAGCTGAGCAGCACGGAGATCGCGCCGCGGGCCACGTTGCCCGCGGGGCCGCCGCCGGTGCGGTAGCGGGCCACCCGTATCCGCGCGCCCTTGGGCGGCACCGCGCCGCACTGCCGCAGCGTGCCGTCGGGTTCGCGCAGTGCCGGCGGGAAGAGGAACTCGCCGGTGGTGGCGTCCACCCGGACGTGCCGGTCGGCGGGTCCGGAGCGGCCGAAGTGCTCCACCACCTCCCAGCGCTGCCACCCCTCGTCGGTGGACACCTCCACCACGGGCGGCCCGGCGTCCAGGAGGACCGGCGGGCGGCCGAGCCGGAAGGTCTGTCCGGCGACCCCCTCCGAGGTGCCGAGCGGCACGTCGGTCACGGTCTCGGCGTGCTCGACGGACATGGTGCCGCCGACGGTGAACACCGCCGCCTCGCGCACCGTCGGGGACTCCGAGTAGAACGGCTGGCCCGGCTCCGCCTCGGTGACCCGGCAGCGCAGCCAGCCGGCCCGGGTGCCGCCGATCACCGACGCCGTGTGCCCGGCCGGTACGTACACGATGACCTCGCCGGGCCGGTTCAGGCCGCCGGTGGTGTCGGGGCCGGTCTCGCACGGCCGCCAGCCGCCGCCGTCCCAGGCCTCCCACACCAGCGGGGGCTGGCGCGGGTCCACGCCGATGCCCTCGACGCGGCTGTCCAGGCGCACCGCGACGATGCAGCGCGGCACCGCCGTCGGCAGGCCGAACAGCAGCGCGTCGCCGGGCTCCGGTGTCGTCCGGAAGCAGGGGATGTCGAGGCCGTCGGCGAGCATGCCGGTCCGGTCGCTCTGCTCGCCGGTCCTCGGCGCGGTGACCAGGCGGGTCAGTTCGCTGGGCAGGATGCGCAGTTCGCCGGTGGTGGTGAAGACCACGGGCTCGTCGGACTCGCCGCGCGCGGTGGTCACCTCGGTGCCCGGGGGCAGCGCGACCGTGTCGGGCTGCGGCGCCGAGAGCCAGAAGTCGACGTCGGCGCCGGCCGCGGTCGGCGGGAACAGCCGGATGCCCAACAGGTCCAGGAACGCCGTGTAGTTCTTGTCCGGGACCCGGTTCAGCCGGTACAGCAACTGGTCCACGAGGTAGGCGAACGTCTCGATCAGGGTGACGCCCGGGTCGGAGACGTTGTGGTCGGTCCACTCCGGGGCACGCTGCCGCACGTACCGCTTCGCCTCGTCGACGAGTTGCTGGAACCGCCGGTCGTCCAGGTTCGGGGAGGGCAGGGCCATCAGTCCGCGCCCGCTTCCTCGGCCCCCTCCTCGGAGGGGATCGTGTAGAAGGGAAAGACCAGGTTGCGCCGGTCGTTGGTGGATCGCAGGGTGTAGTGCACGTCGATGTAGAGGGTGCCGTCCTCGACCGCGTCGAAGGCGACCACCACGTCGTCCACCGCGATCCGCGGCTCCCACCGCTCCAGGGCCTCGCGCACCTGCTGCGCGATGCGTCCGGCGGTGGCGCCGTCGCCCGGGGCGAAGACGTAGTCGTGGATGCCGCAGCCGAACTCCGGGCGCATGGGGCGCTCGCCGGGCGCGGTGCCGAGCACCAGGCGGATCGCCTCCTCGATCTCCCGTTCCCGTTCGACCAGGGCGATCCCGCCGGTGGGCCCGACCCGCAGCGGGAACCCCCAGCCGCGGCCGATGAACCGTTCGCTCACACCGCACCGCCGATCACGACGTTCAGGGCGCCGGGCAGGACCGTCGCGCCGCACGCGGTCCGGTCGCGCGCCCGCGCGGCCGGCAGCCCGCCGATGAGGACCTGTCCCGAGGCCAGCCCGGCCGGGTTGGGCAGGATCACGTTGGCGGGCCCCATGACCGCGTGCTGGGGCATCACGCAGACGTGCAGGCTGCCCACGACGGCGGCGGGGCGGCCGCCGATCAGGACGGTCGCCACCGCCCGCGCGGCGGCGGGCGGCGGGGTGGTGATCCGGCCGCCGTGGTCGGTGGGGTCACCGGTACGGGCTGCGGCTGGCATGCGGCGCTCCTCGGAGGATGTCGGGGGACGGCGGACGGGGGTCAGTTGATCCGGATGAGCTTGGCCTTGAGGACGCCGAGCAGACCGCCGTCGACGGTGACGCCCGAACTGCCGGTGACGTTCACGTTGCGGCCGCCGACCTTCACGTCGACCCGGCCCTGGATGTCCACGTTGCGGCCCGACACGCTCACGTCGCCCCGTCCCGCGTCCAGGGTGATGCCCTTCTTGTCGAGCACGACGGAGCTGAGGGGCTGCCGTGCCTTGCCCCTGCCGGAGTACACCGTCAGCTCGATCCGGTCCCGGCGGTCGTCGAGGAACACCTCCATGTGCTCGTCGGCGGTCATCAGCCGCACCCCCGAGCGATCGGGTGCCCGCGCGTCCAGCAGCTCCACCCGGTGCCCCGAACGCGACACGAAGGAACGGCGGTTGACCTTCCCGGTGGTCCTGTCGATCAGCGGCACGTCGTGCGGCGAGGGCTTGTCCACGCCGTTGTAGAGCCCACCGATGACGTACGGGCTGTCCAGCAGGCCCTGTTCGAAGCCGACCAGGACCTCGTCGTTGACCTCGGGGCTCACCACGCCTCCGCCGCCCTTGCCGCCCCACTGCACGGTGCGCACCCAGTCGGTGACGTACGTGTCGTCCAGCCAGGGGAACTTGAGCTTCACGGCGCCGCTCTCGGAACCGCCGGGCTCGCGCACGTCGGTCACCACGCCGATCGCCAGACCGGGGATGCGCGGGCCGCGGGAGGGCGCGTTGGCGCCGGTGACCAGGCCGGTCAGGGAGCGGTCCGGGCTGGCGCTCACCCACACCGTCGTACGGTATCCGCCGTGCGGTTCCAGGACGTGCTGCACCGCCGTCGCCGTGTACTTGCCGGAGAAGGCCTGCCCGACGTTGCCGAGCGCCACGGGCTTGCCCGCCCGCAGCTTCGGGTTGCCCTCGGCCAGCACCTCCAGCTCGCCGAACCCCGCGCTCACCTGGTCGGCCACCGCGTCCGCGACCGCCTTCGTCTCGGCCTGGGTGCGGTACGGGGTGTCGGTGACCGTCAGCTTCGACCTGCCGAACCGGGCGGCGAACGCCGGGCTCAGCCCCGGTACCACCGCGTCGCTGTCCACCGAGGGCCGGGCGGCCACCAGCGGCCGCTTCGTGGTGACGTCCCAGCCGCGCACCTCCACCTGCTGCGCCCCGTCCGCGGCCGACAGGGAGGCCCGCAGCGCCAGCAGGTTCCGCCCGTACTCCAGCACCATCGGGTTCCGGGTGGCCGACGTGGACGGCGCGGGCGCGCCGGACGCCTTCTCCGGCTTGGTGAACTGGAGCAGGCCCTTGTCGTCGACGCGCACCTGCGCGCCGCTCTCGGCGGCCAGGAACTGGAGGAAGTCCCAGTCGGACACGTTCGCCTGCGACAGCTGCCGGTAGGTGACCGGCGCCGCCTGTACGGTGCCGCAGACCAGGCCCGCCCCGGCGGCCACCTTGCGGACGATGGCCGCCGCCGTCATGTTCCGGTACGCCACCACCTTCCGGCCGCGCTGGAGGCGGTGCGCCTTGGAGTAGGCGCGCACCACCGTGAACGAGCCGGTGCGGTCCCGGTCCAGCTCCAGGGCCGTCACCTCGCCGGTGAACAGCCGCTCGCGCGCCTGCCCGGACACGGTCACCACCGACACCTTCAGCGGGGTGCCGATGGTGATGCCGGTCTTCTGGAGGAACTCGTGGTCGGGGTCGCGGAAGGTGAGCACCGCCGCGTCCGGCAGGCCCACGTTCTCGTCCACCACGCAGCTCACCAGCTGGGCGGCCCAGACCGGCGGGAGTTCGGCGGGCGTCTCCACGATCGGGTCCGCTGCGAAGGACCGGCCGCCCCGTTCCACGGCAGTGCTCACTGCTCCTCCTCACCGTCCGCGTCCCGCAGCCCCGGCACCACCAGTTCGGTGCCGGGCACCAGGGCCATCGGGTCGTCGATCTCGTTCGCCTCGGCGATGACCCGCCAGGCCGTCGCGTCGCCGTACTCCCGCCAGGCCAGCAGGGCCAGGCTGTCGCCCGCCACGACGGTGTGCGTGCTGCGGGCGGTGCGGGCGCCGGAGGTCGGGTTCTGGCCCGCCGGGTCGACGCTCGCCTCCTCGATCGACAACTGGCAGGTGGCCCGCAGCGGCTTCCCGTCCACGTCGAACAGCGTGTACGACACCGACAGGCTGGAGAGCACCCCGTCGAACGACGTCGTGCGCGCGGTGCCCCACTCGAACCGCACCCACGGACTGGCCGGCTTCTTGCGGCCGAGGCTCGCCGGGGTCGGCACGCACGCCTTCATCAGCTTCTCCACCGCCTGCTCCACGGAGTTGTCGTGCTTGGCGGTGGCGTCCAGGAACACCTCGAGGCTCAGCGTGCGCGGGCCGCTGCCGACGAACTCGGGCAGCGCCGACTGCCCCGCCATCCGGGACGGGGTGCGCCGCCACTCGGTGGTCTTCTGCAACTGCAGGGCGGAGGGGTTGAACTGGAGGTCCAGCCGCGCGATCGTCCCGCCCGGCTTCGCGCCGACGGAGGCCGGGGGCTCCTTCAGCGTCAGCTGGGCCCTGGCCCGACTGGAGCGGAACACTGTGGACATGCCGGGACTTCCTTTCCGGGGCGGGTGCGGGTGGTTCGGGGCGGGTCAGGAAGGGTGGGTCAGGAGGGGCGCAGCCCCTCGTGGGCGATCTCCAGGGTCTCCACCGCGGCCTGCGAGTTGTTGGGGTCGAAGGACGGGCCCTGCCAGCGCACCGGCACGATCCCGAACACCTGCCAGCTGATGATCCGGCTGAGGTTCGGCTTCAGCGCCACGATCTCGCCGTCCTTGGGCTCCACCCGCTTCAGCGTCTCGTCCAGCCAGCGGCCGATCTTCGCCGTGTCGGCGGTGACCGGCCGGGTGAGCGTGATGTTCGACCAGGTCACGCGGCCGGGCAGCTGCCAGGAGAAGCCGTTGTTGCCGCCCTCCGCGTAGCTCTCGATCTCCACCTCGGCACCCATGCCGGAGCAGGTGTTGAAGGCTCCCAGGTCGTTGCCGCCGATCGTGAGCTGGAAGAACACGCTGCTCGCGAAGATGTTGTCCGTCATCCGTCCGTCATCCGTTCCGTGCCCTCAGCGGCGTCCGTCGTAGGGGCGGCCCGTGCGTTCCCGGCCGCGCCGCAGTTCGGTGCGCAGCAGGCGGGCCAGTGGGTCGAGCAGGCGGCGCGCCAGGTCGTCCAGGTCGGCGCCGGGGTTCTGCGGGGAATCGGCCGACCGGTCCGCGCGCCTGCCGGAGCCCTCGGGCACCGCGAGGTCGCCGGCGGCGGAGACCGACGACGAACGGGCGCGCGTCGGTTCCGTCCTGGCCGGTACCGCCTTGGCCGGTACGCCCTTGGCCACGGCGAGGTCACCGGCGGGGGAGGCATCGCGCTGGACCGGGGTCGTCGCGCGGCCGGTTCCGCCGCCTGCCGCCGGTCCCTGCGTCACGGTCCTCGGGCGGACCACGGGGACGGGTCCCACCGGCGCCGGTGCCGTCGTGGCCGACGGGCCGTGGGCGAGGGGCGCCGCCTGGAGGGCGGTCACGGGGAGGGAGCGCGCCGGTGCGGGGGTGACCGCCGTACCGGGAGCCGTGCGGGGCGGCGCGGGCTTGACGACGGGGACGCGCCGGCCGGCACCGGTGCCTCGCGGGCCGGCCGGGCCTGCGGCCCGTACCGCCGGGCCGGGTCGCCGCGGACCCGGGTCCTGCGGTCGGTGCGTCGTCACGGCCCGCTGGACGTGCGGGGCCGCCGGGGCGCCCGTGGACGGCGCCGGGCGCGTGGGTGCGCCGGCGGGCGGTGCGGGGTCCGCGCCGGCCGGGGCCGCGGTCCAGCGCGCGGCCACGACGGGCCGGCCGCCGCCGGTGCGGGACCCGGCCGGCGGTGCCGCGCCTTCGGGGGTCCGGGTGCTGAGGGTGAGCGGGCGGGCGGGGAGCAGCGCGAGGGTGCGAGGGGCCGTGGGGGTGGAGGGGGTTCCGGAGCGGGGCGCGGTGCGGGGGGCGGTCGTGGCGGAGGGCCGAGTCGCCGCGGTGCTCCTGGCCAGGGGGCGGGTGACCCCCGGGCCACTGGTCGTGGGCCCGGCGCTTCCCGGCCCCTCGGCCGTGGCTCGGGCGCCCGTGGTGGTCGCGCCCACGGCAGGGTTCATGGCACGGGCGACGACGGGTCCCGGTCCACCGGACGCCGAAGGGGGTCGTACAGCGTTCCCGGCCGGGCCTTCCGATGCCGATGCCCGACTCGGAGGCGCGGCGGCCGGAGGCGGTGTCACCAACGGCGTGGCCGGCCCGCTGCCGTGAGGAACCGTGGGACCGGACGGCGGGGTGTCCGGCGTGGCGGAGTGATCCGCGAGGCTGCGCTGGACGCCGACGGTTCCCAACAGCGGGGCGGCGGCCGCCGCGCCCTCTCCCCGTACCGGAGACGTCTCGGCGGGCGTCCGGACGCCGGACGCCGTACGGGGGGTCCGGGCACCGGACGCGGTGGCGCCGGGCAGGTCCGCGCTGGGGGGCAGCGCGGGCAGGGGCGCGCCCAGGCCGCCACGGGCGCGGGCGCCGGTTCGGCGGGGAACGGCACTCGGTTTCGAGACGCGGCTGTCGGGGCCGGTGTCCGGAGCCGTTCCCCGTACACCACTGTCGGACGAGGTGCCGGCCGTGTCCTCGGCCTGGCGCTGGACGACGGGAAGCGCGGGGCCGGAAGCGGGCCCCGTGGCGGGTACGGCGGGAGCGTCCTTCGCCAACGGTGTCGCCGTGGGCGGTAGTTCGGTCAGCGGGGCACCCAACGGCGGTCGTTCGCCCACGCGGTGGACGGGAACGTTCGAGGGTGCCTGCGCCCCGGCAGGTGCGGGGGTGGCGGCCGAACCGGAGGCCGTGGCGTCACCCGGCGCCGGGGAGGTGGCTGTGGCGGTGGCGGGGCGCAGGGCGGGGACGCGGCGTACGGGCCCGGCCACGCGGCGGGCGACGGTCAACCGGGGCCCCACCGGCCGCGTCCGGGCGATCGGGCGGGACGCCTCGGCCCCGGGGGCCCGGAACGCCTCCGGTCGATCGCCGCTCCGTTCGGGCGACGCCCCCGTGGCGGTGCGCCGCACGGACGGTCCGGACGCGGGTCCGGGGTTCCCACCGTGTCCTGCGGACGGTGTCCGCGAGGAGGAGGGGGCGCCGGAAACGGGCCGGGCACCGGCTCCCCCGGCGGACGCACCAGGGACCACGGAGACACGTCGTACGAGCGGAATCGGCGAAGTGGTCGGCGGGCGGCCGGAATCGGAGGGGGCCACGACCGGGGTGCCGCCCGGTGTCACGGCCCGCTGCACGGCGGGGGACGACGGGGAGAGCACGGCGGGGGGCGTCGTGGACGTGAGGCCACGGGTCCGCGGTGTGCCGCCCGAACTTCCCGTGCCCGGACCGCTGTCGGTGCCGTCAGCGGAACGGGACACCACGGTTTCCGACCCGGGACCCGTATCCGCCGCCCGCGCACCGCCCGAGCCGCCACGGGACGTCCCCGAACCGGAGGATGCCGGACCGGTCGGTTCGGGACCGGAAGCCCCGGAGCCGGAGGACCCGGAACCCGGGGGCGTCGAACCCGAGGACGCCGAACCGGACGAGCGCGCCCGGCGCGCAACCGGCGTGGCCGGCGCCGCGCTGCCCGCCCGTGCCGTGTCCGGTCGTGCCGCGTCCGGTGCACCGCCCTGTGGGTCCTCCCCCTCCGTCCGTACCGCACGGAGCAGCAGTGGCCCCCCGCCGGTACCGGTGGCCTGCGGGGCGGCCGGACGCGTGACCCCCCGCACCAGACCGGTCGGGGCGTCGGGCAGCAGGGCGTGACCGAGACCGCTGCCGAAGGACGGGTTCTGCCAGGCGGCGAGGCCCGCGCGGAAGGAGAGACCGTCGCTCACGCCCAGCGGGGCGCGGGAGACGGTGAGCCGTGGCGCGGCGGCGCGACGCCAGCCGCCGTCCCAGTCACCGGGCACGGCGGGACCCGGGCCGTCGGGCACGGCAGCGGCCGGGACGCCGTCCGCGCCCCGGTCCACACCCTCGCCGGACTCGCCGGACCGGCCGCCCGCCGACGGTCCCGCGGCCCGGCGACGCAGCCTGTCCCGCCATGCCATGTGCTCAACCGCCTTCGTTCACGCGGGTGTTGATACGGGCGATCTCGGCCACCCACTGCTGGCGTTCGCCGTGGGTCAGATCGAGGATCTCCTCGCGCTGCCAGTGGAAGTGGTAGGCGACGTACGCGATCTCCTCCCGGAGCCGGGGAAGCGCGTACGTCACGATTCCCCCAGGCGCCCACCCGAGAGGTCGACCTCGAAGCCGCCCTCGCAGTGCGGACAGGTCACGGCCGCGCGGGTGTGGCCCTCGCTGTTGACCCGGCGGTAGAAGTCCTGGAGGAAGGCGACGTCGGTGGCGTACATCCGCTCCACGACCCCGGCGTGCACATCGGTGATCGAGCCGAGCCGGGTGATCACCTGGCTCAGCAGCACCACGCTCAGGTACGCCGGGTTCTCCTTGACCCGCAGATCGATCTGGGGCCGCAGTTCGTCGCGGGCGGTGGCCAGGCGCATCGTGCCGTACCGGTGCACCGTGCCCTCGTCGTCCACGTAGCCGCGCGGCAGCTCGAACTCGAACTCGGTCCGCAGCCCGTGGTCCTCCCGGCGCGGCGCGGCGGCGGCCGGGGTGGCCGCCGCCTGCTCCGACGCCTGGGCGGGCGCCGTCGCCTGGAGGATCTCCTCCAGGTTGCCCGCCGTCACCGTACGACGCCTCATTCGACGACGATCTCCTCGAACACGATCGTGACGGACTCGGTGGCCGGGGAGGACTCGCCCGCCTTCAGGGACGGGCCCTCCCACTTGGAGGCCCAGCCCTGCAGCAGCTGGATCCGGCGGACCGTGTTGCCCTCGGTGTCCTTGATCTCGATCGTGAGGTTCTGGCGCGCGGAGTTCACCGCCCCGTTGTTCAGGGTCTCCTTGATCCAGTTGGTGAACTCGCTGCTCTGGTCGAGTCCCCGGGTGATCGTGATCTCACCGGCCTGCCGGGCACCCGGCTGCTTGCGGATGATCTGCTTGCCCTCCGAGGTCACCTGTTTGACCTCGACGACATCCTCCTCGACGGTGAACCCGCTGATCTCCTGGATCGACTCGACCAGGTATCCGCCGAGCTGCACGCCGAAGACGTGGGTGGAAAGAGCATCGCCCGTTGCCATGACTGTCTGTCAACCTTCCCTTGCGGACCCGCGGGTCACTCGTCGATGAGGCTGGTGGTGTCGGAGAACTGGGCCAGCCGGAACACCACGAACTCCGCGGGCTTGACCGGCGCGACACCGATCTCGCAGACGACCCGGCCCTGGTCGATGGACTCCTGCGGGTTATTGTCGCGGTCGCACTTCACGTAGAACGCCTCGGCGGCGGTCCGGCCGAACAGCGCGCCCCGGCGCCACTCCTCCTGGAGGAACGCGGTGACGTTGCGCCGGATGCTCGACCACAGGCGGTCGTCGTTCGGCTCGAACACCACCCACTGGGTGCCGAGCAGGATGGACTCCTCCAGGTAGTTGAAGAGACGGCGCACGTTCAGGTAGCGCCAGGCCGGGTCGGAGGAGAGGGTGCGGGCGCCCCAGATCCGGATGCCGCGGCCGGGGAAGGCCCGGATGCAGTTCACGCCGATCGGGTTGAGCAGGTCCTGCTCGCCCTTGCTGAGCCGCAGCTCCAGGTCGACCGCGCCGCGGATCACCTCGTTGGCGGGCGCCTTGTGCACACCGCGCTCGGCGTCGCTGCGCGCCCACACACCGGCGACGTGACCGCTCGGCGGGACGGTGGTGTTGCGTCCGAGGGCCGGGTCGAAGACCCGCACCCATGGGTAGTACAGGGTGGCGTAACGGGAGTCGTAGCCCGCCTCGTCGTTGCGCCAGGTGCGCACCTGCTGGGCGGACATCCCGGGCGGGGCGTCGAGCACGGCCACCCGGTCGCCCATCTGCTCACAGTGCGAGATGACGGCGAGCTGCACGGTGCGCACACCCTCGGCGTCGACGTCACCGCGCTGGTAGGCGCCCATCAGGTCCGGCACCGCGACCATGGTGATCTCGTCGATGGTCTCCAGACCGCCGAACCCGGTGCGGGCCGCCGCGTCGCCGACGTACTCGGCGGGGTCGAGGCGGGCCGGCTCGCCGGAGCCGTTCACGGACGGCACGCCCGGGGCGTCGGGGACCGCCACGGTCTGCGCGGCGGGCTTGGTCTGGCCGGCGCCGCGCTGCTCGGTGACCTCGATCAGCTCGGAGGCGCGGGCCTGGGTGACCAGGTACCCCTTGACGTTCTTGCGGGTGGAGGCCTCGTAGGTCTCGACCACCTGGTCGCCGCGGCGGACCAGGACCTTGAAGCGGTCCTCCGGCGGGTTCTCGCCGTCCGCGTCGGCGACCTCCACCGACACCCCGGTCACACCCGGCCTGGCCGCGATCAGGAAGCCGCCGATCTCCACCGGCTGCACGGCCCTGCCGTCCCCGGGCCGCCGGCCGTTGCCGGCCGCCGGAGCGGAGGTGTCCTCGGCGGACCCGCCGATGCGCACCACGTACGCGGCGCCGCCGCCGTTGGAGAAGTACCCGTGGACCGCGTGGGCCAGATAGGTGCCCTCGGTGAAGCCGCCGAACAGCTGTGAGTACTGGTCCCAGCTGGTGACCAGCGTCGGCGCGTGGAACGGGCCCTTCTCGGCGAAGCCGACGAACGCGGCGACGGCCGTGCCGACCCCTTCGATCGGCCGGGCACCGGACTGCACCTCCTCCACGTACACGCCCGGGGTGAGGTACGTCGGCATGCTCGCTCCTTAGCGTCCTTGCGGTCACCTGTGTCCAGGCCGAGTCTGCGCGGCGCACCGGGCGGGGCGGCAGGGACGTGCGGACCTGCCCGGGGGCAAGGCCGCTGCCTTTCCGGACCGCCCGAGCTGACCGTCCGGACGGGACCCGCCTCTGCCCTCGTACTGCCCTCGCGGCCCTGGACGCCCCACCGGCCCGCGCGCTCGACTGGTGGGCCGGGGATTCGTGGAGAGGACAGCGCATGCGTGCCCGTGAAGAACCGCAAGGGGCCGACCGGAGGAGCCGTACGCAGGCCCGGACGGCGTCGCCCGCCGAACGGGCCGCCCTCACGGGCGGTCCGTCCCCCGCGGGGATGCCGGCCCTGCAACGTGCCGTGGGCAATGCGGTGGTGGCGCGCATGGTGGAGGAGGAGCGGCATGAGCACAGCGCCGACTGCGGTCATGGTGCGCCGGTCCAGCGCTCGGCGGTGCACGACGTCCTGAGCACACCCGGCCGGCCGCTCCAGCCCGCGCTCCGGACGGAGATGGAGGCCCGGCTCGGCGAGTCCTTCCACGACGTGCAGGTGCACACGGGCCCCGAGGCCGCGGCCTCGGCGGACTCGGTGGGGGCACGGGCGTACACCTCGGGCAGCCATGTCGTCCTCGGCCGGAGCGGAGCGGACAAGCACACCCTCGCCCATGAGCTCACCCATGTCGTCCAGCAGCGCCGGGGGCCGGTCGCCGGCGCCGACAACGGCACGGGGCTGCGGGTCAGCGATCCCGGCGACCGCTTCGAGCGCGAGGCCGAGGCCAATGCCCGCCGGGTGATGGCCGGGCCGGCTCCGGTGCACGCCACCGGCCCCGAGCACCCCGCCGCCGCCGTCGAGGGGACGGCGGTCCAGCGGGCGGTCCTCGTCGACGGCGCGGAAGTGGCCGATCCGGCCCGCCTCGTCGAAGAGGCCGGGCTGGACTACCTCCTCACGAACACCGGCCGGCTGGTGCTGCGTCACGCGCCGGAGCTGACCGCCGACGCGCCCCTGCGGGCGAAGGACGCCGAGGCCCTCGTCATCGAGGTGGAGCGCGTCGCGGCGATGATCGACCTGGTCCACTCCATCAACAGCAGTGGAATCCTGGGACGGAGGACCCTGTCCCGCCAGGGGAAGGCCTTCACCGGTTCGAACGACGAGGGGGACAGCACCGCGTTGGCGGTGAACGTGCTCGACGCGCGCGGGGGCGGCTCCGCCGCGGGCATCCGGAACGTGGTGAACGAGTCGCTGACGGCACGCGACCGGGGCAGCTTCAGCGTGGCCATGGAGCGTCCCGTGGACGACGACGTGATCCTCGAGGGGATGGCCAAGGACGTCGCCGGTGCCGAGCTGAGCGAGACGGAGCTCGCCGCGATCCGCGAGGCCGCCGAGGGCGACGAGAGCTTGGTCCGCATGCTGGTCTCGGCCAAGCTGAACGACAAGAAGGGCGAGCTGCTCGCGAGGTCCCACGCGGACACGGTGGCCCAGTACCGGTCACTGCTCCAGGACCGGACCCAGAACACGGCGATGGCGATCATCGGCGGACCGGGGGCCGACGTCCTCACCAAGGGCCCGCATCTGGGGTCCTACGAGTCCGACGTACCGTCCGACCGGATCCCGCCCGGTCCGGGCGGGTTCACCTCCCTGGTGCTTCCCCGGTGGTTCGAACCGTACGGGCCCCTCCTGATGACCCGGAACTGGCCGGAGGGCGTCGCGCTGAGGTTCGCGGGGAACCAGCAGATCACCGCGCACTACCGTGCCAAGGGCAACGACTATCCCGTCACCGTCGACGCACCGGACTACGCCACCGAGATCGAGACCCAGCTGCGGAAGTTCCAGGTGATCGCCACCCACATCCTCAAGACCGCCAGCCTCTGACGGCCCCGGCACCTCACGCGCTCACGGCGTCCGCCAGGTACGGCCCGAACTCGCTCTCCAGGACCAGACGTCCGAGTTTGCGGTACTCCTGGGCGATCGCGGTCACCGTCTGCCGCATGGTGAGCGGGCTGCCGGACTCCGCGGCGAGATAGGCCGCGGTGACCGCGCAGGCCCGGATCGAGCCGCCGGCCAGTTCGAAACGGTCCGCGCAGAAGGCGAGGTCGAGGTCGTCGGCCCGGGGCAGCCGGCCGCCCAGGCACCGGTCCCACAGCGCGAGACGCTGGCCGGTGTCCGGCATCGGGAAGTCCGCGACCACGTCCAGGCGGCGGGTGAACGCCTCGTCCAGGTTGGCCCGCAGGTTGGTGGTCAGCACGGCGATCCCGTCGAACGACTCCATGCGCTGGAGCAGATACGCCGACTCGATGTTGGCGTGCCGGTCGTGCGCGTCCTTCACCTCCGAACGCTTGCCGAAGATCGCGTCGGCCTCGTCGAAGAGCAGCACCGCGTTGACCGCCGACGCCTCGGTGAAGATGCGCTCCAGGTTCTTCTCGGTCTCCCCGACGTACTTGTCCACCACGGTGGACAGGTCCACCACGTACAGGTCCATGCCGAGATCCGCGGCGACGACCTCGGCGGACATGGTCTTGCCGGTGCCCGACTCGCCGGCGAACAGCGCGATGACGCCGCGTCCCCGGCCGCCGCCGGGCCGCATCCCCCACTGCCCGAGCACCTGCTCGCGGTGGCGGGCGCGCAACGCGAGTTCCCGCAGCCGCCGGTGGGTGGTGGGCGGAAGCACCAGGTCGTCCCAGCCGACGCCCGGCTCCACCCGCCGGGCGAGCCGGTCCAGCCCCGCGCCGTTCTGGGCCCGTACGGCGACGCGCAGGTCGTCCGGCCCGACGGGGCGGCCCTCGAGAGCGGCCGTACGCACCGCCGCGTCGGCGGCCCGGCGCAACTGCCCGGCGTCCAGCCGGTGCGCGGCGACGGCCTGCGCGAGGGCCTCGACCTCACCGACGGGATCGGCGTCGGCGGGGTCGGGGCCCTCGGCGGCGCCGGTCACGGCAGGGGCGGCCGTCGCCGGGACGAGCGGCCCGAGGTCACCGGCCGGCCGGTGAAGGCCCTCGGCGTCGGCGGGGGCGCCGGCGTCGCGGGAGAGGCGCCCGGTCGTCCCGGTCGCCCCGGCGGCCCGGGCCAGCGCGTGGCGCCACCGGGCGGCCTGGCGTCCGGGTGAGGGGGCCGGCACGGTGAGCACGACGGGGGTGTCGGCCGCCCAGACCGGGTCCCAGCCCGTCGTGCCGTGCGTGAACAGGGGGATGCCGCGCAGTTCGGCGCAGAGCGCCCCGAGCGTACGGGCCCGTTCGGCGGGTTCCCCGGGCAGTGCCGTCAGCGGCCCGAGCACCACACCGGCGCCGGTCAGGCGAGCTTCGAGGGCGATCACCCGGGCCAGCGCCGGCACGTCGGCCGGGCGCCGGGCGAGCGCCACCGTGTCCAGGACGAGCGGGCGCAGGCCGGCCAGGCGCAGGGCCGCGGTGGCCAGTCCCTCGGCGTCGCCGCCGAGGTTGCGCAGATGGACGAGGCCGACACCGGTCCCGGCCGCGGCCGCCGCCCGGCGGACCTCCGCGGCCTCGGCGGTGGGGTCCTCCCGGACCTCGCCGAGCACACCGGTGAGCCGGGCGTCGGGCTGTGTGCCGCCCAGGAGGTGGCCGGTCACCCGGTCGGGGACCACCAGGACGCGGGACAGCGGGGGCCGTTCCGGTTCGGCGACCTCCACCAGGCCGCGCGCGGTCAACGGGGCCCCGGGGGCGAGGCGGAACCGGGCGGGTGACGCGCCGCCGAGCCCGCACAGCTCCAGCGCGAGCCCGACCGTGGGCCGACGGCGTGTCAGGTCGTCGTTGAGGTAGCCGTAGAGCCGCTCGAACCGTGCGTCCAGGTCGGGCGCCAGGGCGACCAGCAGCAGGTCCAGGTCCAGCGACGACAGCCCGAACCGCCGGGCGAGCGTGCCGAGAGCGGAACGGGCCGGCGGCTGCCAGGGCCCCTGCGCGGGCATGTCGAGCCCCCCGGGCTCGTCCAGGATCCGCGCCACCGCCTCCGGCGTGAGGTACTGGCCGCGGTAGGGGTCGTCGGGATCCGGATCGGCGGCCCGCCGCACCGCCACGGCCTCCCGCACCCGCCTCTCGACCGCCCCGAGCCGCACCCAGAGGGCGTCGGGGCCGGGGAAGGGGACACCGGCGTCGCCGACCCCTCCCCCGGCACGGTCGTCGACGAGCGCGGGTTCCACGGTGTGTGTCACGGCTGGCGGTCTCCCTTGCGGCGGCGTCGGGCCGGAGCCGGCGGGCGTTCGCGCGGGCCGGTGAAACCGTCCGGGCCGGGGTCGCCGACCTCCGTGTAGCGCAGCCGGCGTCCCGGGCTCGCCTCCCCGCCCTCGCGGGCGGCGGCGGAGCGCACGACGAGGCCTTCGGTGACCGGCGGCGCGACGACCCTGGTCACCCCGGCGAGCGGCGCCCGCACCCGGACCCCGAGGGACGCCTTCAGCTCCCCGCCGAGCGCCGACCACACATCGGCGGCGGCCGGCGCGTCCATCCCGGTCCCGGCGGTGTCCAGGCCCACGGTCAGGCCGAGTTCGGCGAGCGAGCCGGTGAGCAGCCCCGAGGGCAGCACGTCGTGGGCCACCAGGGTGCCGAGCACCTGGGACAGCAGCCGGTGCTCGTCCTGCGGGCGGCTCGCCCACGCCGTGACGAGGTACGTCAGCTGGAACCAGCGCGGCGGGGAGCGCCGTGCGACGAGGTGCCCGTCCTCGTCGTACACCTCCCCGGCGCCGGTGCCGCGCCGCAGGGCGTCCTCCCGGATGTCGTACAGGAAGACGCAGACGGTCGGGGCGCTGCGCCGGGCCGACCAGTCCCGGGTGGGGGCGTCGAAGACCACGTCGACGCCCGACGCCTCCAGACCGCTCCCGGCGAGCAGCCGGCGCAGCCCCTCGTCGACCTCGTGGATCACCGGCGGGTCACCTCGTCCGGCGGCTGCACGCTGCCGTTGACGACCAGGAAGTCGGTCTTCACCGGGGAGAATCCGGGGCCTCTGGCCGTGATGACGCGCGGTCCGGTCTGGTCCTTGGCGAGGATGAGCAACTGGCCGGTGAACGTGCCGTTCGCCAGCGGGACGGTCGGTGCCGCCGCCGCGGTGATCCCCGGCTTCCACTTGAACCGCACCGGCACTCCCGGCGGGAAGTCCTTGCCGCGCACGGAGGTGACGAAGCCGGGCTTGCCGATCTCCGGCACCGCGACGATGCGCGGCTGGAGGACGCGCAGCCGCTGCCGGGCGGTGTTGTCGCTCTTGTCGGCGTCCGTGCCGGTGGTGGTGAGCACGCCGGTGACCTGGCCGGTCGTCGCCTTGTCCGGGCTGAGCACGACCCGTACGACGGTGCTCGCGCCCGGCGTGAGGTCGGGCAGCGCGCACACCCAGTTCCGGTCGCAGCCGGCCGGCGGCCCGCTGCCGGGAATGCCGGCGGGCAGGCCGACGCGCAGCCGCAGTCCGGTGGCGAGCGCGTTGCGGCCGTTGCGGACGGTGTACGTCACCACGACGCGTCCGCCGACATAGCCGGGGTTCGGCTGGGCGGTGACCCGCACCCCGGGGCCGGCCTCGGGCTCCTCCGGCTCCGAAGGCGCCGTGGGCGTCGGGGCCGGGGGCGGGGGCGGCATGGGGGTCGGGGGCGCGGGCGGCACAGGCGTGGGCGTCGGCGTCGGCGTGGGAGGCGGGGTGGCCTCGGCCACCGGCACCACGGTCCGGCCCGCGTTGTCGCTGGGCAGCGGGTCGATGACCGTACCGGTGACCGACCAGTCGACCGGCGCGTCGCCGGGGACGAGTCCGGTGAGCGTGACCTCCACCGGGACGGTGGTGCCGGGTTCCACCACGCCGAGGTCGCACTGGAGGGAGGCGGCGACGCAGGTGCCGCCGGGCCGGCTGATCCGGGTGACCTGCACGCCGGCCGACGGGGCGATGGTCAGAAGGGTGCCGGGGGAGGCGGCGGGGCCCTTGTCGACCACGTCGACGGTGACCGTGGTGGTGTCGCCGACGGTGACCTGCGGGACGGTGCCGGGCGCCCGGACGGCGAGGTCCACGGACTGCTGGACGGAGGGTTCCTTCTGCCGGCCCGCGAGCTCGCCGGTGAGCGCGGTGATGCCACCGGAGGCGACGTCGAGGATGCTCAGCTTCTCGGGGCTGTTGACCGCGGCCCCGGCGCGGGAGCTGAACACCAGCCCCTTGCCGTCGGCGGTCCAGGCGGCGTCGCGGGGCTGGTGCGGGCCGGTGACCGAGGTGTCCGGCAGCTCCCGGCCGCAGGCGCCGGGCACACCGCGGGCGGCGGCCGGCAGCAGTACCCGGCAGGTGCCGCCGGACGGGGAGGTCAGCAGGATGCCGTTCTCCTCGTCGACCCGGCCGGCGCCGTTCTTGCGGTTGAAGGCGATGCCGCGGCCGTCCGGGGAGAACGCGGGGCTGTCGTCGATGACCTCGCAGTCGCCCGGGCAGTTCTCGGCGCTCAGGTCGGTCTGCTGGGACAGGTCGATCTGCTGGGGCGGGTCGGTCTGCTGGGGCGGGTCGTCCACCAGCACGGTCCACACGTGCTTGTTGCCGCCGGCCCCGTTGATCTCCATGCTGCGGGTGAAGGCCAGGGTGGTGCCGTCGGGGGACCAGGTGGGCTGGGCGTCCCGGCCGGTGAGCTCTCCGTCCGGCGGGACGACCTCGCCGGTGATGGCGCCGGTGGCGACGTCCGCGACGAGGATGCGGCCGGCTCCGCCGACGCCGCCGGGCGAGGTCCGGGTGAAGGCGAGGTACTTGCCGTCCGGGGAGAACGCCGGGTCGGTGTCCCAGTCCGTGTCGGCGCGTCCCGCGAGTTTCATGGGCGCCTCGTTGGAGCCGTCGGCGTCCACCAGCCAGATCCGCTGCTTCCGGCGGCCCTCGGCGTTGGTCTCGAAGCGGGTGACGACGATCCGGCGGCCGTCGGGCGTGTAGCTCTGCCGTTCGGTCCACGGGTCGTAGCCGGGCCTGGGCTCGAACAGCGGGTCCTTGGCGGGATCGGTGTTGGTGTCGGCCTCCGGATCCTCCTCGAGGATCGTCAGCCCCAGGTCCCGGGGGTCGGAGCCGTCCGACCGGACGTCCTGGAGCGTCACCGTGTGCGGGCCGGCCGCGGAGGTGCGCTCGACCACCGCCCCGCCGCCGTCGAGGGAGCCGAGCCAGGTGGGCGAGAGGACGTCCCGGTTCTCGTTGAGCACCAGCGAGGGGACCCGGTCGGAGTGGGCGGTGGACCGGAACACGTGGTCCCAGTCGCCCTCGCACTCGCAGGTGGTCTCGGGACTGAGGAACACCAGACCGTCCCCGTCGGGCAGCCACGCCGCCCCGTGGGCACGCCAGGTGGCCCTCGCACCCCCGAACAGCGGCTCGTCGACCGTCCCGTTCGTGATCCGCAGCCGGCGCACGGACCGCCCGTTCTCGGTCGTGGTGACGGTGTACGCGATCCAGTCGCGGTTGGCGCCGTCGTCGACCGGGTTCCACGCCGGTTCGGAGGCGGTGCCGTTCGCGGGGTCGGTGATCCGGGTGGCGGTGTCGCCGTCCAGGTCCCGTACGTAGATCTGCCGGCCGGCCGACGGGCCGCTGTCGGCGGCGTACGCGATGCGCTGCCCGTCGGGGGAGACCGTCGGGTCCTCCTCGTCGGCCGGGGTGTCGGTCAGCCGGGTCAGACCGGTGCCGTCGGTGCGCACCCGCCACAGGTCGCGCTGCGTTCCGCCGCCCGCGGCGGGCTCGGCCGCGTCGAACACCACGAACCGGCCGTCGTACGTCAGTTGGGGGTGCGCCGCGTCCATGCCGATGGTGAGTCGCTCCACCGAACCGTCGGCGGCCCGCAGGTAGATCTGCGGGTTCTTCTCGTCGCGGCGGCTGGCGAAGACCAGTTGGTCACCGAGGGCGGACGGCTGCATGTCGTAGTGGACCGGACTCGCGTCGAACAGCGCGGTGCTGGAGGTGGTGGTGGCGACCTCACCGAGACTGCGGTGCCCGGTGCCGGCGTACACGATCCGGGTCTGAGCGGTGTCCGCCGCGGCCGTCGTCCGCGGCTCGGCGCTGCCCGGACCGGCCGCGGCCGTCACCCCGAGCAAGGGAGCGAGCAGCAGCAACGACATGCCGAGTCTCCCCAGGCGGTACCGCCCGCCGGAGCCAGCGGTTTCCATCACGGTCCCCTTCGCAGTCTGGTGCGGCATCTGGATGTGCCCCCGCCACCGTGCACCGGCCGCGCGCACGGCGGCAGGGCGGTGGGGCCGCACCCGGGGGAAGCGCGGGGTGTGCTTTCGGGCAGCGCGGGGTTCCCCGGCGTCGTCGGCGGGGTCGCCCGGCCGGGCCTCAGATCAGCCCGTTGCGCAGCGCGTGGCCCACGGCGTGTGCCCGGTTGCGCAGTTGCAGCCGGGTGATGACCTCGTGCAGGACGTTCTTGACGGTGCGTTCGGAGTACGAGGTCTTGCGGGCTATCTCCGCCGTGTCCAGTCCCTCCGACACCAGGCGCAGCATGTCCGCCTCGCGCGTGGTGAGGGTGGACAGGGACAGGGCCCCGGGGTCGAGCGCGGAGCGCTGGAGACTGCCGACGTGGTTGAGCAGGTCGCCGAGCAGGTCGCCGGGCAGCATTCCCTCGCCGTTGGCCGTCGCCAGGACCAGCCGCAGCAGCTGGTCCTGATCGGCCTCGGCGCGGCGCAGCACCGCCGCCACACCGCACTCGATGACGCGTTGCAGCCCGCCGGCCCCGAGGGTGCCTATCACCAGGCCGGCGCGGGTGGCGTTGTTGTGCCGCAGCCGGTTCAGCAAGGCGGCCACGTCGTCGTCGACGTGGTCGACGACCACCAGTGACACCTGGGCCGAGTCCACGTCGTCGGCGTCGACCAGGTCGACCTCGGGGCGGTGCCTCAACTGCTGGACGACGCCCGCGCGCAGCACGGGGTCGGCGGCGTAGACGGCCAGGGTCACCCGGGTCGGGCGCCCGGAGCGAGAGGTGCGGTGGATCGAGCCGGCCGGGACGGGGTCACGGGGCACGGCGTCGGACAGGGCATGTCTGTTCTCTTCTACGCGGAACACGGCTACCTGTTTCATGAGTCGGTGGGGGGTAAGAGATGAAACGCGAGGCGATCACGGGAGGGGGGTGCACGGGAGACGGCTCGCCACATCAAGAACCCACCGTTACAACTGAGTTGACATTGACCTGCCGGGCAGCGCCACTGCCCGCGCGTTGCCCTCGCGTTCCTGGCCGCGCTCCCGGGCACGCTCCTACGGTGAGGGCGTGACGCCTTCCGCAGCCTCTTCCAGTCCCGGTGCGCCCGGCCTCGACATCCCGGCCGTGACGGTGACTCCGGGTGACATCGCCACCACCACCCTGACGGTGCGCAACGACAGCGACATCGTCGAGGCGTACGACCTGAGTGCCGTCGGGGACTGCGCCGCCTGGACCACGGTGGAACCGGCGCGCGTCTCCCTGTATCCCGGCACCTCCGAAACGGTGACGCTCCGTCTGGAGCCGCCGCGCTCCCCGGAGATCCGGGCCGGTGAGAAGCCCCTCGGCGTGCGGGTGCTGCCGAACGAGCACCCCGATTCGGTGCGGGTCCTCGAGACCACCGTGCACATAGGGGAGTTCCACGAGCTCCGGACCGAGCTGTCCCCGCGCCGCCGGCGCGGCTGGCTGCGCGGTCGCTACCGGCTGGCCGTACGCAACCAGGGCAACACCCCGGTGCAGGTGCGCTTCACCCCCGGACAGGCGGGCGAGGAGCTGGGGTTCGCCTTCGACCCGGTGGGGCCGAAACTGGAACCCGGTGAGTCGGCGGAGGTCGGACTGCGGGTCCGTACCGCCAAGCCGGTGTGGTTCGGCGACCCCGCGGTGTGGCCGTTCACCGTGGACACCACGGAGGCCGGCGACCAGGAGGAACCGGCAAAGGCCCGCCGGGACGATCCCGTCGTACGTCCGCCGCTGGACGCGGAGTTCGTCCAGATCCCGATCTTCCCCAAGTGGCTGCTGATACTGCTCGCCGCGCTGCTCGCGCTGCTGCTCGCCTGGTTCACGCTGGTCCGTCCCGCGGTGCGCAGCGCCGCCGAGGAGGCGGCCACCGAGGCGGTCCAGCCGCGGCCGACACCGGCCGGGGAGCAGGAGGCCGCCGGAGAGTCTCCCGGCACCGGCGCGGACAGCCGGCCCGGCGGCGGCCAGGAGTCGGGGGCGGCGACCGGGGCGGGCGGCGACGGAAGCGGCTCCTCGGCCGGGGGCGGCACCACGGTCGGCGGCCAGCAGAGCTCGGCGACCATCGACCTGAAGACGGGCACCGGGACGACGAGGACCGGTACCTACAAGGTGCCCGAGAACAGCGTCTTCGGGGTCACCGACATCGTCGTCGCCAACTTCCAGGGCGACGAGGGCGTGTTGACGATCAACTTCGGCGACCGCAAGATCACCACGATCGCGCTGGAGACGTTCCGCAACCAGGACTACCACTGGGTCACTCCCATCAAGATCCCCGAGAACGACACCGTGACCATCAGCGTGACCTGCGCGAAGCCCGGTACGCCGGCCACGGGCCGTCAGGCGTCGGAGTGCCACGAGGTCCTGAACGTGAGCGGAGTACTCAGTACCACCACGCAGTGAATCGGACGTTCTGCTTCCGAGTTCATCCTCGATCAGTGGTGGCTGCACCCGTAAAGCGCCGAAAGCCTTTCGGCCTGAAATCGATAACCTTGGTCTCAAAACCGGCATCCGGCCACAGGGGTCCCGCAGGGCACGGACCTCTGACGGGGTGCTGACGTGTGGCGGGTCACACGATCCGCCGCCCGCGCGCATCCGGCGTGGCCGTGTGCGCGTACCGGTCACCGGCGGTGTACGGTTCGACGTGGCCGCCGGCTCCGCGCCGAGGGCGACCGGTTCGACGGGGGCCGCGAAGGCGCCGTCGCCGAACGAGTGGGCGGCGAGGGCGAGTGGGTGACCACGGGTCACATGGGTGCGCTACGGGCGATTGGCGCCCGGGTTCTCGGGTTTCCCCGTGCCGTTGCCCTCACCACTGCCCGAGCCGTTGCCCGCGGTGCCCGCGTCATCGCCGGAGCCGTTGCCCGCGCTGCGCGTGGCGTTGCCGCCCGCGTCGCCCGGGGAGCCGTTTGCGGACCGGTCGGCCGAATGGTCGTCCTTCTCCTCCGGTGCCCCGGTGCTGACGGGCGGCCCTCCGGCCCCTGTCACCCGCTCGGCGCAGTAGGCGTCGACGTTCGCCGCGCCGCCCGCCGCCTCCGTCAGCTGCTTCCAGGCCGTCGAGTCCAGCGCCTTGCCACGCCCCCGCACCCGCTCGTAGGCGCGGCAGTGGGCCTCGGTGTCCCGGGCGTCCCCCGGACGGTCCGGGTCCGGCCGGTCGCCACCGGCGCCCGGGTCGGCCGAGCCGCCGGTGAACGGGCCGGTGGTGAACGGGCCCGTGGTACCGGTCGACGGGGCGTGGGTGCCCTTGCCGTCCTCCGCCGGACCGTCCGTGGACGAGCCCGCCGCGCCGATGCCGGCGACCGCGACCCCGCTCAGGGTGAGACCGGCGACCACCACGGAGAGCGTGGCCTTCAGCGAGTGGCGGCCGAGCCGGTTCCGACGGGTCCGCCAGTCGTCCCGGTGCCGGGTGCGCGCGCCGTGCGCCCCCCGACTCCCGGGCGGCCAGGAACGCGGCGACGGCCCGCTGTTCGGCCCCGGCGTCCACGCCGTGGCGGATCAGCGCGGCGGCGAGCAGCGCCTCCAGGTCGGCGTCGTCGACGACCCGGCGCCCGCCCGTGACGGAACCCGGGCCGCCTGGTCCGGGCGGCGCGCCCCTCTCCGGGTGCACACGCCGACGGCCGACCGGCCCGCCGTCGTTCTGCCGTTCACCCATGTCCGTTCCGTTCCTGCTCGTTCCACTCGATACCCGCGGCCCGTCCGGTCCACCGTGTCCGTGCGGGCCGGCCGCGTGGGTGGTGCCGCCCGGACCGACGGATACGTTCCGCATGTCCGGCCTGTTCAGCCGGCGGCCCTCGGGGGCCGCCGTGGGCCGCCGGGTGCGGGCGGCCCGGGTCGGACGTCGCCGCGCCGCCCGTCGTGTCCACCGCCCCGGCCGGCGTTCATGTCGACTCACCCAGCGTCCGCGACACCTCATCCGTCACACTCTCGACGGCGAGCTGCTTCGCCAGACGCCGCAGACCCCGGTACGCGGCCGTCCGTACCGCGCCCGGCCGCTTGCCGAGGACGCGGGCGGCGGCGGGACCGTCGAGGCCGACGACCACCCGCAGCAGCACGGCCTCGGCCTGGTCGCGCGGCAGCCCGCCGACCAGTTCGAGGGCGTACTCGGTGGACATGGCCTCCATGGCCTGGTCGTAGGTGCTCCCCGGACCGGGCAGGTCCAGGACGTCCTGTTCCAGTGTCGACGGCCGGGGCCGTACCCGCTGCCGGCGCAGATGGTCCAGCGCCCGGTGCCGGGCGATGGTCGCCGTCCAGCCCCGGAACCCGGCCCCGTCGCCCTTGAACCTCCCCAGGTCACGGGCTATCTCCAGCCAGGCGTCCGACATCACGTCCTCGGCGTCGTCCCCGACGAGCCCGCGCACATAGGCGAGCAGGCCCGGCTGCACGAGCCGGTAGGCCACGGCGAAGGCGGCCTCGTCCCCTTCCTGGGCCCGCGCGACGGCCGCACCCAGTTCCCCGTCGTACGCCTGTGCGCGGCGGGATTCCCCTCCGTGGCCCAAGAACTGTCCTCGTCCGTACCGAGCGCGTAGCGCACCGCCATCGCTTGGCGTGAGCACGCCCGACGGCGCCCACACCCTCACGGTCATCAGCGTCCGGCGCCACGAAAGTGTCACAGCTCGTCACACGCCTCACGCGGCACACGCGAGCGGAGACCGGTCCGCCCGTGGTGCACCTTGCCGACCGTGATCACCACGGGTCACGGACGTGGCGATCGCCACACGGCCAACTCATCGGACGCATACAACCTTTCGGTCTTTCGTACGTCCGTGAGGGTCCTCGGGGGATGCACGGGTCCGGTGACACCACGTGTGACGTTTGGCCCGCGCTTGGCGCTGGAGGAGTGCCACCTGTGGGACAGGTGGTGTCCATGTGCCTTTTCTAGGGGTGGGGTAGTTGAGTCCTCGCAGGACCCATGCGTACAAGCCGCTCAGCCTGAAACGACGGGCCTGGCTGACCGTCGGAGCCGTCGTACTCGGTGGCGCGGGTGTCGTCACGTACGCGGTGGCCGACCAGCCGTCCGCGCCGGCCGACCCACGGGCGAAGGCCCGCAAGCCGAGCATTCACACGCTGGAGCTGGAGAACCGGGGCGCGGGCCGCCGGGGCCTCGACCGGCAGGCCACGGAGCGCTTCAGCGCGGTGCTGGTGACCTGGGACAACCCGGAGGCGGACGCCAAGGGCACGCCCGAGGTGCGCACCCGGGACCTGGAGACCGGCAAGTGGTCCGGCTGGCAGACGCTGGAGGACGAGCCGAACCAGGCCGACGGCGCGGAGGGCGAGCGGGCGGCGACCCGCGGCGGTACGGCGTCGGTGTGGACCGACGACTCCGACGGCGTCGAGGTGCGCGTGGTGAACACCGACGGCACCCAGGTGGGCGGCCAGCCGGCCGGTATGGACGTCAAGCTCCTCGACCCGGGCACGGACCCCAAGGGCGCGCCGACGGTCGCGGCCATGGAGCCGGCCGCGTTCAGGGCGGAGACCACGGCGCCGGTGACCGCGGAGCCGACAAAGACCCCGGCCACCGAAACGCCGTCGGAGCCGCCCGCCACGGAGACGGCCACGCCCACGGACACGGCGTCCGCGGAGCCGACCGGCACCCCGTCCACCCCGTCGGAGACGGCCACGGACACCGTCTCCCCCGAGCCGACGCCCACCGTCCCCGAGCCCCGCCCGTCGACGGTCGTGAAGCCGCCGGTCATCACGCAGGCCGAGTGGGGCGCGTCCACGGACTACGACGGCACGCCGAGCTACGGCACCGAGATCAAGGCCGCCGTCGTCCACCACACCGGCGTCGACAGCGACAACAGCGTGTCCTGCGCCGACTCGCGGGCCCGGATGCGCTCCATCCAGCAGGAGCACTTCGCGCGCGGCTACTACGACATCGGCTACAACTTCGTCGTCGACCGCTGCGGGCAGATCTTCGAGGGCCGCAGCGGCGGCATGGACCTGCCGGTGGTCGGCGCGCACGACGTCGGCTTCAACACCGACACGCTCGGCATCTCGTACATAGGCAACTTCGAGAGCGCCCACCCGAGCCGGGCCGCGCTGGACTCGATCGCGCGGGTCGTCGCCTGGAAGTTCGGCATGTACGGCATCGACCCGGCCGGCAAGGTCACGCTGACCTCCGGCACGGAGGCCGGCGTCACCGGCAACAGGATCGACAAGGGCGAGTCGGTCACCCTCCCGCGGGTCTTCGGCCACCGGGACACCAACTACACGGCCTGCCCCGGCGCGAACCTGTACCCGAAGCTGTCGCGCATCGCCGCGCTCGCCAAGGCCCCGGGCGTCTCGCACGCCCTGGCCACCTCGGACCACAACCGGGACGGCCTCGCCGACCTGGTCGCCGGCACCCCGAAGGCCTCGGGCGGCGGCAGCGTGACCGTGATCCCCGGCGGGCTGAACGGCCCGGTCACCGGCGCCAGGAAGACGATCACCCAGAGCAGCGCCGGCGTCCCCGGCTCCAACGAGTCCGGTGACGCCTTCGGCACCTCCACCGCCTGGGGCGACGTCAACGGCGACGGGTACGCCGACCTCGCGATCGGCATCCCCGGGGAGAACGACACCAGCGGCCACACCGACCGCGGCGGGGTCGCGGTGATGTACGGCCCGGAGCTGAACACCGGCTTCTCGTACGGCACGACGGGTGTCACGGAGACCGGCGCCAGGTTCGGCACCACGGTCGCCGTCGGCGACTTCAACGGTGACGGCAAGGCGGACGTGTTCGCGGCCGGCACCGGCCGGGGCGGCAACTGGAACGCCCGTCACACCGGCGGCGCCACCAAGTACGGCACGCTCACCGGCGCCACGGGCGCCGTCTCCTACCTGGACGCCGCGAGCGGCGACTTCAACCGGGACGGCTACGCGGACATCGCCCTCAACTACCGCGACACCGGCGGCATCGGCCGGGTCGTCCGTTTCGCGGGCTCCGCGTCCGGCCTCACCAAGGCGGGTGTCCTCTCCGTCAAGGGCGGGCGCTCCATCGCCGCGGGCGACTTCAACGGCAACGGCTACGACGACATCGTCATCGGCCAGCCGGTGGCCGCCGAGTCCGGCGGTTCGACGCCGGGCGGGCGGATCACCATGGTCCCGGGCACCTCGTCCGGGTTCACCACCACCGGCATGAGGACCCTCCACCAGGACACCTCCGGCGTCCCCGGCGGCAACGAGTCCGGTGACGCGCTGGGCACCTCGGTGTCGGCCGGCGACTTCAACAGCGACGGTTACGCGGACGTCCTGGCCGGCGCCCCCGGCGAGGACCTCACCCGCAGCGGCGGCAACCGCAAGGACGCGGGCCAGGCGCTCCTGTTCCGCGGCGGCTCCTCCGGCCTCACCGGCTCCGGCGCGGTGGGCGTCTCCCAGGACACCTCCGGCATCCCCGGCTCCACGGAGTCCGGTGACCGGTTCGGTTCCGCGGTGTCCCTGACGGACCTGTCCGGTTACGGCCGCGCGGACCTGACGGTCGGGGCCGAGGGCGAGGACACGGCGGACGGCGTGCTCCTGTACCTGCCGAGCAACAGCTCGAGCCTCGGCTACGGCGACTCGTACGTCTTCGGGAAGGGCACCCTCGGCCTGGCGGCGGACGTGCGGATCGGGCAGACGCTGACGCCGTAACACCGCATCACTGGTACGACGACGGCCGGGGTCCCGCGCGCCATGCGGGGCCCCGGCCGTTCCGTGTCCGTCGCGGGCCACCGCCCGGCCATGATCAGCCGGGCGTCCGGCCCGGCGGAACCGGCCGCCGGGAGCACGACGAGCAGCCTCGCCGTCCCGTCGTCCTTCCCGACCGCCGGGCGGATCGTCCGCCGGGGCTCCTTCGCCAGGTGGTCCCCGGCCGTCCGTGGTCATCGACGGCGGAGGACCGGTCGGCTCACCGCGCCACGGCGCCCGGAACCGTCACACCGCGGGGTGCCGGGCTACGGGCGCGGTCCCCCGTCGGAGGCGTCCCGGCACAGCAGGCGGAGGGAGCCGTCGCCCGTGTAGCAGCGGCGGGCCTCGTCGATGGGGTCCCAGAGACTGCCGTCGGGGGTGCGGACCCAGTGGTCGCCGCCGGAGGACCACCACTCGCCGCCGGCCTGACGGGCGATCACCTCCCCGGCGTAGGCACCGAATCCGCGCAGCACCAGTTCCACGGCGGCGAACGGGGCCGCCTCCTGGCGTATGTCCTCGATCATCCGGTCGACGCTCCACAGACTGCGCGCCGAGTAGTCGAGGCGCAGCCGTGCTCCTTCGCGCATCGCCGCCACCGCGTCCGCCGCCCAGCGGACCGGCTTGGTGGCGGCCGAGGGCCTGGTCTCCTGCTGTGTGGTCACAGTCGTCGCAGTCGTCACATCCTGGTAAGCGTCCCGGAGAAGCGTTTCATCACCCTGCCGCGCGGGGCGAGGGCCTCAGCCGTCCCTGCGGCTGCGGCGGGACACCACGGCGCGCAGTACCCGGCGTCCCTCCGTCGAGACCTCGAGGGCTCCGCGCAGACCCCCCGGGCCGTGGGCGGCGAGGAGTTCCAGGACCGCGAGCTGGCGGCGCAGCTCGGCGGCGAGCAGCGGTGACAGGCCGTCGGGGCGGCCGTCACGGCAGGCGTCGGCGAGGCCGCGGCCGTCGTCGGCGCCGTCCAGCAGCCGGTGGATCCGCAGCGCGGCGACGGAGCAGTCGTCGGCCCACTCCCGCAGTCCGGCGGCGGACCGCCCGGCGGGGGCGCCTGCGAGCATCCGGCGCACGAGCGTCACGGCCTCGTCCGCGCCGTCGGCCGCCGCGTCCAGCGCGCCGCGGGCCTGCTCCAGCCGCTGTGCCCAGTCACCGGCGGGCGCGGCCTCCGCGAGGCTCGCCCACAGCGGCCGCAGCACCTCGTCGTCGCCGCCCAGCAGCGGCACGCACCGATCCAAACAAGCCAACCCGCTCACGGCCAGTCCGCGCTCGTCGGCCTGTGCGATCAGTTCCACCAGGCTCATGCACGCCTCCTCAAGGAATGTTCACGGACCCCCGGACGGGGACCCTCACGTGCCCCATCCCTCACGGAGCCCGCATTTCCCCTTACTGCGCGCGACGGGCCAGGAGTGTCACAGGGGCACCACGCCGAGCCGGTCGAGCAGGCGGAAGAAGAGGTTTTCGGCCATCGGGCCGGGGTCCGCGGTCAACACCCCGACCAGCTCCTCGGCGGAGGCGGTGCGCCCCGCCTCCTCGGCCCAGAAGACGGCCCGTTCGGCGGCGTCGGAGGGCTCCAGGAAGTAGTCCTCCAGCGTGAGCCCCTCCTGCTGCCCCTCGAGGTGAGCGGCCATGTGGGCCCGCGCCAGACAGGTCGTCCACGCCCCGCTCTCCGGTGACGCGGCCTCCACCACCACGCAGTCGCTGTCCATGACGTAGCCGAACAGCGCGGGCGCGCCGGTCTCCCGGGCCAGGTCGTTCATGTTCCCGATGTCGCCCTGCCCGCCCGGGTACTCCCACACCTGCCAGCCGTCGGGCGCCGAGGCGTGCAGGGTCATGCCCCCGGCCGCACCGGCCAGCGTGTCCAGTTCGGCGAGCGGCCGCTCCCCACGGCCCACCACGAAATACCCCCAGTAGCCCATGTGCTGGTGTTCCCCCCGGTCTCACGGTTCGGCTCCGCCAGAACACCACCACAGCCGTACGGGAGTCCGCAGCCGTATGCGGCAATCCGCGCCGCGCCGAGGCCCGGCCCCAGGGCCCGGTCAGTCCAGCTCGCCCGCCAGGTTCCGGAACTGCGCCCAGGACAGTTCCGGTTCGTCCGGGTCCCAGAGCTTCTGGACGGTCGCCCGCAGCGGCAGCCGGATCCCGTCCGCGACCTGGTCCTGGGTCTGGGCCCGGGGGATGTCGCCCCAGACGGCGAGGGACCCGCCGAGGATCTGGTCGTCGTACCGGTCCGGGACGGCGGTGGTGCCGCGCAGCACCAGCGGCGTCCACTGCTCGTAGATCCGCTCGCCCGTCGGATAGACGAAGGTCAGGGGCTCCCCGAGCACGTAGTAGAGGAACTCGTCGTTGTAGTTGATGACCTCGCGGCCCTCGCTCAGGTACTCCGCCGGCTGCCGGGCGCCGATCTCCTTGCCGGTCCAGTAGGCGACCTGGATGTCCTTGGCGGCCCGCACCGACCCGCCCCGGAAGAAGCCGTCGTTCCAGGCGCGGGGCGTGCGGTCGTGGGCGCGGACCGTGGCGGCCCGGTCGCCCAGCCAGCCCGTGGTCAGGTCCTCCACGGTCGCGCCGGAGCCGTACTTCTCCCGCGCGGCGGCGGCCAGGCCCGGGAACGACGCCTCGGGGTCGGGCACCACCAGCGCCTGGTACTCGTCGGCGCCGAGGTGCCACTGTCCGCCGGGGAAGAGTCCGGCGTACTCGTCCAGCAGGTCGTCGACGATCTCGGCGGACCCGGGCTTCGAGATGTCGATGGCGCCGCGCACCGCGCCGCCGTTCACGTCGCGCAGCTGGAGGTCCGGATGGGCGGCGATGACCGCGCCCAGGTGTCCAGGCGAGTCGATCTCGGGGACGACGGTGATGTGCCGGCTCTCCGCGAGGTCGACGATCTTCTTGACCTGTGCCTTGGTGAGGTGGTCCGCGGACACGATCTCCGGGTGCGATTCCGACTCGACGCGGAAGCCCTGGTCGTCGGAGAAGTGCAGGCCGATCTCGTTGAACTTCAGATCACCGAGTTCGCGGATCCGGTCCTCGATCCAGCCGGCGGTGTAGTGCTTGCGCGCCATGTCCAGCATCAGCCCGCGCCGCTGCTTGGCGGGCTCGTCGCGCACCACGCCCTCGGGGGCGGTGCCGGCCCCCTTGATCTCCTGCTTGAGCGTGCGGGTCCCGTAGAACACGCCCGTCTCGCCGGGGGCGCCGACGGTCACCCGCCCGTCCCGCACGGTCATCGTGTACGACTCGGGGTTCGCGCCCGCGTCCCGGTTCAGCTCCAGCCGCAGGTCCCCGGCCCGCTCGTCGCCCTTCTCCCCCGCGTACGCCAGTCCCAGCTCGCCGGCTATCAGGCGTCCCTCGTCGGCCAGCGCGGGATCGTCCACGACCACCCGGTGGTCCCGCGCGGGGCGCCAGCCGGGGCCGCGCTCCGCGGTGTGGTCGCGTACGGCGGGTATGGTGCGCGGCGCCTCGGACAGCGGGTAGGTACGACCGGGGCTCGGACCCGGGCTCTCCCCCCTCGTCCCGGCCGCCTCGTCCGAACCGCCGGGGCTCTCCGCGGAGGACGCCGCCGTCGAGCCCGCGGACCCTCCGTCGTCGCCCGAGGCCGCCCAGAGGCCGAGGCCCACGCCGGACGCGGCCACCAGCGCGCCCGCGGCGACGGCGCCGGTCAGCGCCCGTCGCCGCCGCACCGTCCCCGCCGCCGCGCGGCGTCCGTGCTGCCTGTGCTGCCTGTGCCGACTCACCCAGCCAACGTACGACCCGAACGGGTGAAGGGTGTCGGTGAGCCGTCCTTAAACTCTGCCGTCCGGGTGAATTCGGGGGACCGATCGGACACGTCTCGGACTCACTCGATAACGTGACGTCACAACTCTCACAGCATCTTCCACCGACACACACGCGACGCCCACGAGGACCCACGCTGCCTGCGCACCGTCTCCCAGACCTCCCCGGTCGAGTCGCCATACCCGGACAGTCCCGCGGCACGTCCGGCGCCCCGTCCGCGCTGGAGCGGTTCAACACCGCTCCCGCCGAGGACGCCGAGCGCGCCCTTCTGGCCTGTCTGCGCAGCCCGCGCTGGGCCCTGCGCCTCTCCGGCCACCGCCCCTACCCCGATCCGCCGTCCCTCCTGGCGGCCTCCGACGAGGCGGCGTACGACCTCTCCCCCGAGGAGCTGACGGAGGCCCTGGCGGCGGAGTCCCTCCCCGCCCTCCCCGACGACACCTACTCCGCCGCCCACACGGCCCTGACCGCGGCCCACACGGCGTACGAGGCCAAGTTCGGCCACGTCTTCGTCATCTGCCTGGACGGCGTCCCCGAGGAGGAGACCCTGGGCCGGGTACTGGAGAGCATCCGGTCACGATTGGCGAACGATCCGGACGAGGAACGGACGGTGGCGGCGGAAGAACTCCGGCGCCTGGCACGGGCCAGACTGGTGAACACGCTCAGGTGAGCACCCTCGGGGTGCGGAGCCGCGCCGGTCTGCGACTCCGCCGCGTGGACGCGACCGACCACGACGGCGCCACGCCCGGCACACAACCGGACACTTCCTCCCGGATGCCGCCCCGATAGCCCGTAAGCGTGCCAGTTCGATCACACCGGCAGGCCCGCTGTAAGCACCGCGGGCAACCGTCGCTAACATGCTGGGGGCCGGTGGACCGTACCCGGCCGGGCCCGACCGACAAGGAAAGCCGGCGCGGCCCCGAACCCCGCTCCCGGAGGAAACTTCCGTGCCGGCTGGAACGCTGTACCGCGGCCGGGAAGGAATGTGGTCCTGGGTGGCTCACCGAGTCACCGGCGTCCTCATCTTCTTCTTCCTGTTCGTCCACGTGCTGGACACCGCTCTCGTGCGGGTGTCCCCCGAGGCCTACGACACCGTCGTGGCCACGTACAAGACGCCGATCGTCGCGCTGCTGGAGTACGGCCTCGTCGCCGCCGTCCTGTTCCACGCGCTCAACGGCCTGCGTGTCATCGCCGTCGACTTCTGGGTCAAGGGCGCCCGCTACCAGAAGCAGATGCTCTGGACCGTCGTCGCCCTGTGGCTCGTGCTGATGCTGGGGGCGATCTACCCCGTGCTCGGCCACGCCGCTCGTGAACTGTTCGGGAGCTGACACCCATGTCCACGACTGACACCACCGCCTCGGGCATCGGCCCCGTCGAGGGCGGATCGCTCTACTCCGTCGACAACCCGGCGCCGGTCATCGAGCCCCCGCGCAAGCGGACCAAGAAGAGCCCGAAGAGCACGCGCGGCAACTTCGAGATGGCCGCCTGGCTGTTCATGCGCCTGTCCGGCGTCGTCCTGGTCGTCCTCGTCATCGGCCACCTGCTGATCCAGCTGGTGCTGGACGGCGGCGTCTCCAAGATCGGCTTCGCCTTCGTGGCCGGCCGCTGGGCCTCACCGTTCTGGCAGGTCTGGGACCTGCTGATGCTGTGGCTGGCGATGCTGCACGGCGCCAACGGCCTGCGTACGGTCATCAACGACTACGCGGAGCGGCCGAACACCCGGCTGTGGCTCAAGGGCCTGCTCTACACCGCCACGGTGTTCACCATCCTGCTGGGCACGCTGGTGATCTTCACCTTCGACCCGAACATCCGCTAGGCACGGGGCTGCGAAACTCATGAAGGTACACAAGTACGACACCGTCATCGTCGGCGCCGGTGGCGCGGGCATGCGCGCGGCCATCGAGTCGACGAAGCGCAGCCGCACGGCCGTCCTGACGAAGCTCTACCCCACCCGCTCCCACACGGGCGCGGCGCAGGGCGGCATGGCCGCCGCGCTGGCCAACGTGGAGGAGGACAACTGGGAGTGGCACACCTTCGACACGGTCAAGGGCGGTGACTACCTGGTCGACCAGGACGCCGCCGAGATCCTGGCGAAGGAGGCCATCGACTCGGTCCTCGACCTGGAGAAGATGGGCCTGCCGTTCAACCGGACCCCGGACGGCACCATCGACCAGCGCCGCTTCGGCGGGCACAGCCGCAACCACGGCGAGGCCCCGGTCCGCCGGTCCTGCTACGCGGCCGACCGCACCGGTCACATGATCCTCCAGACGCTGTACCAGAACTGCGTCAAGGAGGGCGTGGAGTTCTTCAACGAGTTCTACGTCCTGGACCAGCTGATCACCGAGGTCGACGGCGTCAAGAAGTCGGCCGGTGTGGTCGCGTACGAGCTGGCGACCGGCGAGATCCACGTCTTCCAGGCGAAGTCCGTGATCTACGCGTCCGGCGGCACCGGCAAGTTCTTCAAGGTGACGTCGAACGCGCACACGCTGACCGGTGACGGCCAGGCCGCCGTGTACCGGCGCGGGCTGCCGCTGGAGGACATGGAGTTCTTCCAGTTCCACCCGACCGGCATCTGGCGCATGGGCATCCTGCTGACGGAGGGCGCCCGCGGTGAGGGCGGCATCCTCCGCAACAAGGACGGCGAGCGCTTCATGGAGAAGTACGCGCCGGTCATGAAGGACCTCGCCTCGCGTGACGTCGTCTCGCGCTCCATCTACACGGAGATCCGCGAGGGCCGCGGCTGCGGTCCCGAGGGCGACCACGTCTACCTGGACCTCACGCACCTCCCGCCGGAGCAGCTGGACGCCAAGCTGCCCGACATCACGGAGTTCGCGCGGACCTACCTCGGCATCGAGCCGTACACGGACCCGATCCCGATCCAGCCCACGGCGCACTACGCGATGGGCGGCATCCCGACCAACGTCGAGGGTCAGGTCCTCATCGACAACACCACCGTCGTACCGGGCCTGTACGCGGCCGGCGAGGTCGCCTGTGTGTCCGTGCACGGCGCCAACCGTCTGGGCACCAACTCGCTGCTGGATATCAACGTGTTCGGCAAGCGGGCCGGCATCTCGGCCGCGGACTACTCCCAGCGGGCCGACTTCGTCGAGCTGCCGGAGAACCCGGAGTCCCTGGTCGTCGAGCAGATCGAGCGGCTGCGGTCCTCCACCGGCACCGAGCGGGTGGCCACCATCCGCCGTGAGCTGCAGGAGACCATGGACGCCAACGTCATGGTGTTCCGCACCGAGCAGACGATCAAGACGGCGGTCGAGAAGATCGCCGAGCTGCGCGAGCGCTACAAGAACGTCGCCATCCAGGACAAGGGCAAGCGGTTCAACACCGACCTCCTCGAGGCCATCGAACTGGGCAACCTGCTCGACCTGGCCGAGGTCATGGCCGTCTCCGCGCTGGCCCGCAAGGAGTCCCGCGGCGGTCACTACCGCGAGGACTACCCGAACCGCGACGACGTCAACTTCATGCGTCACACGATGGCGTACCGCGAGGTCGGCGCCGACGGCACCGAGACCGTCCGTCTGGACTACAAGCCGGTCGTCCAGACCCGCTACCAGCCGATGGAGCGTAAGTACTGATGGCTACCCCTGTTCTGGACAAGGCGGACGCGGCCGGTTCCCCCGGGCCCGGTTTCGCCGACTCCCCGTACATCACCGTCACGATGCGGATCCGCCGGTTCAACCCGGAGGTCTCGGCCGAGGCGGTCTGGGAAGACTTCCAGCTGGAGATCGACCCCAAGGAGCGTGTCCTCGACGCGCTGCACAAGATCAAGTGGGATCTGGACGGCACGCTGACCTTCCGCCGTTCCTGCGCCCACGGCATCTGCGGCTCCGACGCCATGCGGATCAACGGCAAGAACCGCCTGGCGTGCAAGACGCTGATCAAGGACATCAACCCCGAGAAGCCGATCACGGTCGAGGCCATCAAGGGCCTGACGGTCCTGAAGGACCTGGTCGTGGACATGGAGCCGTTCTTCCAGGCGTACCGGGACGTGATGCCCTTCCTGATCACGAAGGACACCAACGAGCCGACGCGCGAGCGGCTGCAGTCCGCGGAGGACCGCGAGCGCTTCGACGACACGACCAAGTGCATCCTGTGCGCCGCCTGCACGTCCTCGTGCCCGGTGTTCTGGAACGACGGGCAGTACTTCGGCCCGGCGGCCATCGTCAACGCGCACCGCTTCATCTTCGACTCGCGTGACGAGGCCGGCGAGCAGCGCCTGGAGATCCTCAACGACCGCGACGGCGTCTGGCGCTGCCGCACGACCTTCAACTGCACGGACGCCTGCCCGCGCGGCATCGAGGTCACCAAGGCGATCGCGGAAGTGAAGCGTGCGCTGATCACGCGCCGCTACTGAGGTACGTCGCCGTACGTCCGTGAGGGCCCCGTCTCCGCCGGAGACGGGGCCCTCAGGCATATGCCACACGTTCGGGTGAACGCGGTCGAGACGGACGTGGGGGCGCTTCCCGCCCTACGATGATGGTCTCGACACCAGCCCCTGGGAGGCACGCGATGTCCGCAGCATCCGTCGAGCGGCCCCACGACGAACGTCCCCTGATCGCGGAGGCGAACCGTCTCATGGACCGCCTTCCGGGCTACCGCGTCGAGATCATCGGAGGCCAGCTCCTCGTGACCCCGCCACCGGACGGCCCGCACGCCCGAGCACTGACCAAACTCATGCGCCCGTTCATCACGGCGGGCCTTGACGACGGCGAGACCGAAGTGCTCCAAGGCATCGGCCTCTGGCTGCCCACCGACACCGAGGACTACTCCCTCCCGGACCTCGCCGTGGTGGACGCCGACTTCGACGACCACCTCGTCGAGAACAACTCCTACGACCCGGTCTGCTTCCGCCTCGTCCTGGAAGTCACCTCCAGCAACTGGAAGAACGACCTGAAGACCAAGGTCGCCGCCTACGCCGAGGCAAAGATCCCGGTCTACGTCATCGTCGACCGCAAGCACCAGCGGCTTCATGTCCTGACCGACCCGGTCGAGAACGAGTACGCCGGCCACCGCTTCCACTCCCCCGGCCAGCAGGTCACCCTCCCCGACTCCATCGGCGCCAAGGTCACCCTGGACGTGGCCGAGATCCTCCGGGCCGGGCAGCCCCGCAAGGCCGACTGAGCCGCACACCGGGCTCGGCCGATCCGTGACGCACCCCACTCCGCCATTGAGTTGAACACGTTCAAAAAAAGGGTCTAGAGTCTCCCCTGTCAGCATTTTGAACGTGTTCAAGAAGGGCTGGGGGACATGGACCGTACGGTCATCGCCTATGTCATCTACCTGGCGGTCAGCATCGGGCTGACCGTCTGGGTGGCTCGCACGCTCAGCAGCAACGGGCGGGTCTTCCTCGCCGACGTGCTGCACGGCAACGAGAAGCTCGCCGACGCCGTCAACCACCTCCTGGTGGTCGGCTTCTACCTCGTCAACCTCGGGTTCGTCGCGCTGTACCTGAGCGACGACGACACGATCACCGACACGCGCGGCGTCTTCGAGGCACTGTCGACCAAGATCGGCGTGGTGCTGCTCGTGCTCGGCGTGATGCACCTGGGCAACGTGTACGTGCTCAACCGGATCCGGCGGCGCGGGGTGATGGAGCGGGAGCAGCTGCCGCCGGTCGCGCCCCAGGACTGGGTGGCCCCCGCGGCCGGGGCGGGAGCGGCGTGAGGGCCACACACGAGGACCGGGGCGCCGCGCGCGTCCCGGTACGCCGGCTCACCGTGCTGTACGACGCCGAGTGCTCCCTGTGCGCCTTCGTACGGGACTGGCTGGTGCGCCAGCCGCAGCTGGTGCCCCTGGAGCCGGTCCCGGCGGCGTCGGAGGCGGCGCGGGCCCGGTTCCCCGGCCTCGATCACGGCTCCACCCTGGAGGAGATCACCGTCGTGGGGGACGGCGGTCAGGTGTACCGGGGGGCCGCCGCCTGGATCGTCACCCTGTGGGCGTTGCGCAGGTACCGGCGGCTGGCCCACCGGCTGAGCACCCCCTCCGGCGCCCTGCTCGCCAGGGGCGCGGTGCTGGCCGCCGCCAAGTGGCGCGGGGCGGTGTCCGGGCGGGGCGGAGGCGTGTACCGCCGGGGTGACGGGTGGACGTACGATCCGCGCGGCGGCTGGAGCTACACCGCGCCGGGCTGCGAGGCGGGCTCCTGTACCGCCCCGTAGGGCGCCCTTCCGTAGCGTTAGGCTGTCTTTCCGTGCCCGCGAAGAACGACGGCCCCGACGACGGCGCCACCCTCAGCAAGTCCGAGCAGACCCGCGCCCTGATCCTCGAGACGGCCATGCGGCTGTTCCAGGAGCGCGGGTACGACAAGACGACCATGCGGGCCATCGCCAAGGAGGCCGGGGTCTCCGTCGGCAACGCGTACTACTACTTCGAGGGCAAGGAACACCTGATCCAGGGCTTCTACGACCGGATCGCCGCCGAGCACCAGGTGGCGGCCCGGGAGGTCCTGCGCCGGGAGAGCGACCTGGAGGCCCGGCTCGCGGGCGTGCTGAAGGCGTGGCTGGACATCGCCACGCCGTACCACGAGTTCGCGGTGCAGTTCTTCAAGAACGCCGCCGACCCGGACAGTCCGCTCAGCCCCTTCTCCCCCGAGTCGGAGCACGCGCGCGTGGAGGCGATCAGCGTCCACCGCTCGGTGCTCGCCGGGACGAGGACCAAGGTGCCCGAGGAACTGCGGGACATCCTGCCCGAGTTGATGTGGCTGTCCCAGATGGGGCTCGTCCTGTACTGGATCTTCGACCGGACCGAGGGCCGGGAGCGCAGCTACCGGCTCGCCGAACGCGGCGCCCGGATCACCGCGCGGGGCATCGCCCTGGCCCGCTTCCGGGTGCTGCGGCCGCTGGTGCGCGAGGTGCACGAACTGTTCACGGAGTTCCTGCCCGGGATGACGAAGGCGCTTCCGGACCCGGCGAAGAACCCGGCGAAGAAGGAGAAGGGGGCGCCCGCCGACGACGGGCGCCCCGACGATCTCAGCTGACGGCGTCCACCTCACCGGGCACGAGTTCCACGTCGTGCACCAGCGGGCCGTCCGTCACGGTCACGTGCGCCGCGCGGGAGCCGTGCGGGGTCGCCGTGGCCGCGAGCAGATAGGTGCCCGGGGCCGGTACGGAGAGGATGTACGCGCCGTCGGCGAGGGAGACGACCCGGTCCAGCCGGCGCCCCCCGGAGGTCAGCAGCGTGACGGCCGCGCCTTCCACCGGCTCTCCGTCGGCGGTGCGGACGAAGCCGTGGACGACCGAGGAGGGGCCGTGCGGGTCCGGGACCTCGGTGGGCCCGGGCAGGGCGTCCTCCTTCGGCTCGACCGCCAGATGCGGCAGCCGCTTCTCCAGACCGGCCGGCAGCCACCAGTTGGACTTCCCGAGCAGGTGCATCACGGCCGGCACCAGTGCCGTACGCAGGATGAACGCGTCCAGGGCGACCGCGGCGGCCAGCCCCACGCCCGCCATGGCGGCGCCGTAGTCGCCGCTGAGCACGAAGGCGAGGAAGACGCAGACCATGATCAGGGCCGCGGAGTTGATGACGCGGCTGGTCTCCGCGAGGCCGACGCGCACCGCGCGGGCGTTGTCCCTGGTGTGCACCCACTCCTCGTGCATCCGGCTCACCAGGAACACCTGGTAGTCCATGGAGAGCCCGAACAGCAGCGACAGCATGATGATCGGCAGGAAGGACGCGATGGGGCCCTCCTGGCCGAGGCCGAGCAGATCCAGGCCGAAGCCCCACTGGAAGATCGCCACCAGGACGCCGAAGGAGGCCGCCGCCGCGAGCAGGTTCATCACGGCGGCCGTCAGCGGCACCACCAGGGAACGGAACGCGAGCAGCAGGAGCAGGAAGCCGAGGCCGATGATCGTGCCGATGAACAGCGGCAGCCGCTCGCCGGTCACCGTCGCGAAGTCCTTGGACACCGCGGTCACCCCGCCGACATGGGCCTCGACGCCCGCGTCCGGGATGACGTCGTCGCGCAGGGTGTCGATGAGCCGGTCCGTCTCCTCGGCCTGCGGGGAGGTGGTGGGGACGACCTGGATGACGGTGACGCCGTTCGCGGGCGGTACGGCGGCGACCCGGGCGACGCCCTCGGTCTTCTCCAGGGCCGTCACCAGGCCGTCGGACGCCTCACCGTCCACGACCACCTGGAGCGGGCCGTTGAAGCCGGGCCCGAAGCCCTCGGCGAGCAGGTCGTAGGCCTTCCTGGTGGTCATGGCGGCGTCGTCGTTGCCCTGGTCCACGGTGCCCAGACGCAGCGACAGCAGCGGGATCGCGAGCGCCGCCATCAGGACCACGGCCAGGGCGGCAACGGACCGCGGGCGGCGCTGGACGCCGGCGGACCAGCGTGCGGCGAGACCGCTCACCGCCGCGGTCTCCGGGCCCTCGGCCGCGAACCTGCGGCGCTGGCGGCGGCTGAGCACCCGGTGGCCGAGCAGGCCGAGCAGCGCGGGCAGCAGGGTGACGGCGGCGAGCACGCTCAGGACGACGGTGAGCGTGGTGCCGATGACCACGCCGTCCAGGAACCGCAGGTTCGTCACCAGCATCCCGGCGAGCGCGATGCACACCGTGCCGCCCGCGAACAGCACGGCCCGGCCGGAGGTGTTGAGGGCGGTGACCGCCGCCTCCTCCGGGTCGGCGCCGCGCAGGATGCCGCGCCGGTGCCGGGTGACGATGAACAGGGCGTAGTCGATGCCGACGCCGAGACCGATCAGCGTGGACAGCAGCGAGGCCAGTTCGGGGACGTCGGTGACATGGCTGAGCAGCTGGGTGCCGAACATGCCGGTGCCGACGCCGAAGACGGCGACCACGATCGGCAGCAGCATCGCGAAGAGCGACCCGAAGGCCACGAACAGCACGACCGCGGCGGCCAGGATGCCGACCAGCTCGGCCGTGCCCGTCGGCGGTTCCTGGACGCGCGTGATGGCCTGACCGCCCAGCTCCACCCGGAGTCCGTCGCGCGCGGCGTCCTGCGCGGTGTCGACGACGTCCTGGACCAGCTCCTTCGGCACGGCGTCCGCCTGCTCGGCGAACGTGACCTGCGCGTAGGCGATCCGCCCGTCCTCGCTGATCTGCGCCGCGCCCTGTTCTCCGTAGGGATTCGTGACGGCGCCGACGCCCTCCATGCGCCCGATCTCCGTCAGCGCCGGCTCGATCCGGGACCGTACGGAGTCGTCGCGCACGGACCCCGCGTCGACCTTCCACACCACGGTGTCGGTGTCGCCGGCGCGTTCCGGGAACGCCTTCTCCATCAGGTCGTACGCCTGCTTGGAGTCCGTGTCCGGCAGCGAGAAGACCTCCGCGTAGTTCGTGCCCGCACTGCTCGCCGAAACCCCCAGTCCGAGCAGCACCCCCACCCACAGCAACAGGACCACCAGCCGATGCCGATAGCACCAGCGTGCCAATACCGCCACGTTTCCGCTCCTTTGTCACTCGGTCGGTCCCCCAGGTCCTGGCAGCAGAATGGACGGCGGCACCCGCGCGGGGACACGGCTCGCGCGGGACTCTCAAGGAACTCCAAAGCGAAGACCCGTACGACGGTGGGGAGTCGCGCCGATACTGGGAGCATGACGACAGCTCCCGGCACCGTGTTGGTCGTGGAGGACGAGGAGAGCATCGCGGACGTCCTCGCCATCGCCCTGCGCTACCACCGCTTCGAGGTCATGACCGCGGGCACGGTCCGCGAGGCGCTCGCGCTGACCGAGCACACCCTCCCCCACTCTCGAACACGCTCGCGCGGGGGGACCCCCATCGACGCCGCCCTCCTCGACGTGATGCTGCCGGACGGCGACGGCCGCGCCCTCGGCCGCGAACTGCGCTCCCGGCGGCCGGAGCTGGCGCTGGTGTTCCTCACCGCGCGGGACGCGCCCGCCGAGGTCGTCGGCGCGCTCGGCTTCGGCGACGACTACATCACCAAGCCGTTCAACATCGACGAGGTCGTCGCCCGGATCACCGCCGTACTGCGCCGCACCCGCCCGGCCGACGTCCTCCCGCAGCCGGCGCCGCTGCGCCACGGCGACCTGGAGCTGGACGAGACGACGTACTCGGTGCGCCGCGCGGGCCGCTCGGTCGAGCTCACCCCCACCGAGTACGCGCTGCTGCGCTTCCTGGTGCGCAACGGCGGCCGGATCGTGCCGAAGGAGCAACTGCTGCGCCATGTCTGGCAGTACGAACACACACCGGCCGAGTCGACGGTCGTCGAGACCTACATCAGCTATCTGCGGCGCAAACTCGACTCCCTGGGACCGCCGGTGATCACCACCCGGCGCGGGGTCGGGTACGGCCTGACGTGAGGTTCCCGATCCGGAAACCGGGCCCCGGGCGGGGCATCCACTCGCTGCGCGGGCAGCTGACGCTGGCGAACGTGGTGCTGCTGGCCCTCGGCATCGTGGCGGCCACCGTGGTGAGCGTGATGGGCATGCGCTACTACCTGCTGGACCAGATCGACACGGAGCTGACCCGCAACCGTGAGTCGCTGGGCGGCTCGGAGCTGACACTGCGCCAGATCGACTCGCTGAGCGTGCTGAGCTCCTTCCGCGACCGGGTGGATCCGGACTGGAACAGGGAGAACGACCCGGACTCGATCTTCGCCGCCGTGGACACCCGGGGCGAGCCCATCGGCATCCTCGGCTTCGAACCGACCGAGACGCAGCGCGACCTCGCCGACGCGGTGGGCGACGCGCGCGCCCTGACCCAGGACCCGGAACCGCACGACGTCACCGTGCGCGGCACCACCTACCGGGTCACCGCCACCCGGCTCGCGGACGGCACGTACATCCTGATCGCCGGCTCCACCAAGGCGGTGCACGACGGCATCGCCAAGGCCGTCAAGTTCGATCTGGCCATCGGGACGCTGCTGTTGCTGCTGCTGGCCTGCCTGACCATGTTCAGTGTGCGGCGCCGGATGCGGCCGCTGGAGGACATGGTGGAGACGTCGTCGGCGATCGCGGAGGGCGACCTGACCCGGCGGGTGCCCTCCAGCCGGGACCCGATCCTCGAGGTGGAGCAGCTGCGGCTCGCCCTCAACTCGATGCTCCAGCAGGTCGAGTCGGCGTACCGCACGCGCGAGCGCAGCGCGGCCCAGCTGCGGCGGTTCGTCGCGGACGCCTCGCACGAGCTGCGTACGCCGCTGGCCGCGATACGCGGCTATCTCCAGTTGTACGACCGGGGGATGCTGCGCGAGCCGACGGAGCGCAGGCGGGCCTGGGACCGGATGCTGGCGGAGTCCGACCGCATGGGGCGGCTCGTCGACGAACTGCTGGTGCTGGCCCGGCTGGACCAGCGTCCCGAACTGCGGCTGCGGAACGTGGACGTGTGCCGGCTGGTGCGGGACGCGGCGGAGGACCTGCGCGTGCAGCAGCCGGAGCGGGCGGTGACCGTGGACGCGGGCGGCTCGGTGCTGGTGCGCGCGGACGAGGCGGGGCTGCGGCAGATCCTGGGGAACCTGCTGGGCAACGTACGGACGCACACGCCGGCGGACGTCGCGGTACGGCTCGGGGTGGTCCGCGCGGACGGGGTGGTGCGGCTGTCCGTGGCGGACGACGGGCCGGGGCTCGCGGCGGAGGACGCGGCGCGCGTCTTCGACCGCTTCTTCCGCGTCGGCGGGGGTGCGGGGAGCGGTCTTGGCATGGCGATCGTGCAGGGTGTGGTGCGGGCCCACGGGGGCGAGGTGTCGGTACGGACGGCGCCGGGCGAGGGGCTGGCGGTGACCGTGACACTGCCGGCCCGGCCGGGAGCGTGCCCGGCGGACGACGGGACGACGGCCGGCCCGGAGCCGTCGCCGTCGCCGGCCCCCGTCTCGTCGAGCCGCACGGCATGAGGCCGGGTCACTCCCCGGCGGCCGTGAGGTCGGCGACCCGGGCGGTGCGTGCGCCGAGCGCGGTCAGCCGGTCGAGGGCCGCACGGTGCTGCGCCTCGTCGGGGCTCGCGGTGGCGTCCTCGACGACGACCACGCCGTAGCCCGGGCGCAGCGCCGTCCCGGCCGTCGCCGCGACGCCGTGCGCGGTGGAAAGACCGGCGACCACCACCTCGGTGACCCGCTCACGGTGCAGCACGTCGTCCAGTCCGGTGTCCTCGAAGGCGTCGAGGCCGTGCTTGGTCACCAGATGGTCGCCGGGGCGAGGCGTGCAGCCGGGCACGAGCTGATCAGGGGCGGCGTCCGGCCCGCCGGCGCGTACGTACCGGACCAGGACGACCGTCGAGAAGTGGTCGCGCAGTCGTCCGCACGCCTCGACGACGACCTCACCACCGACCGGCCCCCACGCCATGTCGACGATCCACCGCTGGAGATCTACCAGCACGAGTGCTGTACGAGCGTCACTCATCGACTCCCCTCCCCGACTGCGGGCAATCGTGCCTCCCGCAGTGCCCGAAACGGCCTGGGAGGTACCCCCAGGGCGGCACGGGTGGGCCGGGGGTACCCCCTCCGGGGGAGGCACCCCGCAAGCGCGGGTGAGCGAAACCCCACCCCCGGCCCACACCAGCACACCGTCAGGCCTGCTTGGAGGCCAACTCGATCACCGTGATGTCCGACGGCGCACCCACCCGCGTGGGCGGCCCCCACGCCCCGGCTCCCCGGCTGACGTACAGCTGGGTGTCGCCGTACCGGTCGAGCCCCGCCAGGGTGGGATTGGCCAGGCCGGCGACGAGGTTGCCGGGGAAGAGCTGGCCACCGTGGGTGTGGCCGGAGAGCTGGAGGTCGACACCGTGGTCGACGGCGTCGTGGATCTGCACCGGCTGGTGCGCGAGCAGCACACACGCCCGCGCCCGGTCCCGGTCGCCGAGCGCCTTCGCGTAGTCCGGCCCCTGCCCCTCGTCCTCACCGGCCACGTCGTTGACCCCCGCCAGATCGAAGTGCGGCAGTTCCGTGCGGGCGTTCTCCAGCGGGTTCAGCCCGAGCCGCCGCACCTCCTCGACCCACTGCTCGGCACCGGAGAAGTACTCGTGGTTTCCGGTGACGAAGAACGAGCCGTGACGTGCCCGTAGCTGCGCCAGCGGGGCCGCGGCCGGGCCGAGGTCCTTCACGCTCCCGTCCACCAGGTCACCGACGACCGCGATCAGGTCCGGCTGGGTCGAGTTGATCGTGTCGACGACCTTCTGCGCGAAGCCCCGCCCGAGCACCGGCCCGAGGTGGATGTCGCTGACCACCGCGATGCGGTAACCGTGCGCCGCGCGGGGAAGCCTGGCGAGCGGCACGGTGACCCGCTTCACCTGCGGCCCGCGCAGCACGCCGTACGTCCCGTAACCGACGGTCCCCACGGCCGCCGCGGCGGCGGCCCCGCCGACCACGCGGGAGACGAACAGCCGCCGGGAGGGGGCGGCGGGCGCTTCCTGCGGGCCGGTCGCACCGTCGTCGGCCGCCGCGTCGTCCCCGTCCGTCTCGCCGCCCGTCGCACCGCTCGGGCCACGTCCCGCGCCCCGCCCGGCCGGTATCGGCTCCGGCCGCGCCGGTGCGGGCGCCGCCTCCGCCGTCCCCGCCCGCCGTTCCAGGATCCGCCGCAGCACCGGGCGCACCAGCTCGCCCGCGAGCACCGCCAGCAGCAGATACAGGGCCAGGGCCAGCCACAGGAAGCCGGGCCAGGCCAGGACCTGCTGGAGCCGGAACGGGGCCCCGCCGCGCTCGGCGACGAGGGCGCCGACGGCCAGCGCCCAGCCGCCGGCGATCACCACGGCGCCCGCGCGGCGCACCGCGCCCGGACCCTTCGTGGTGTCCCGGAACAGACGCCGCCACACATACCAGTTGCCCGTCACCAGGACGGCCACCACCAGCAGCGCGATGAGTACGAAAACGATGGCCACGAGGCGCAGTTCCCCTGTTCCCGGTCAGGACGTCCGTGACGTCCGGCTCAGTGCGCGCAGTCCGCGCAACCCGATGCCCCCGATGACCGTCCCCAGTACGAAGGAGACGACGGCGAGCGTCAGATGAACGAAGAAGTACGCCGTCGGGTGCCCGTCCTCGAACGCGAGTCCGCTGCTGTCCTTGACCAGGTTCTTGACGAAAGTGACCCAAATGACCCAGCTCCACACCCCGAAGGCGAGCAGGAACCAGGAGACGGGGCGGCTGAGTTTCACCAGAAGAGACCTTTCCTCACAGCGCCGGGCCCCCTCGGTCGGCCGGGGGTCCGGGGGTTGTCCCCCGGAAGGGCACGGCATGCGTCCAGTATCGCCGGGAGGTGTCCGGTTCCTTGCCCGGGGTGGGGACCTGCCCGGGACTTCGTCAGGTATGGCATGTACGTTTCCGGTCGTGCCCGCACCCAAGAACACCGTCCGGCGACCGCTGCTGGTCGCCTCCGCCGTCCTGTTGTCCACCGCGCTGACCGCGCCCGTCGCCCTCGCGGCCCCGAAGCCGTCGACGAGTCCGTCGGCCACGCCCCCGGCGGGGATGTCGACGGTGGGCGGTGCCCGGCTCGGGCAGGCGGGGACGCAGGTCAACCTCGCGAGCGGGGTGCCGGTGCTGCCGAAGGACCTGTCGGCCCGCTCCTGGATCGTCGCCGACGCCGAGTCCGGCGACGTGCTCGCCGCGCACAACGCGCACTGGCGGCTGGCCCCGGCGAGCACGCTGAAGATGCTGTTCGCGGACACGCTGCTGCCGAAGTGGCCGAAGACGACGGAGCACAAGGTGGAGGTCTCCGACCTGGCCGGTGTCGGTCCGGGCTCCAGCATGGTCGGGATCAAGGAGGACGAGACGTACACCGTCCAGGACCTGTGGCTGGGTGTCTTCCTCCGCTCCGGCAACGACGCGGTGCACGTGCTGTCGGCGATGAACGGCGGTGTCAAGAACACCGTCGAGGAGATGAACGCGCACGCCGAGGAGCTCCAGGCCGTCGACACGCACGTGGTCAGCCCCGACGGCTACGACGCCGCGGAGCAGGTGTCCTCCGCGTACGACCTGACGCTGATCGCCCGTTCCGGGCTGCAGAAGAAGGACTTCCGGGAGTACAGCTCGACGGTCAGGGCGAAGTTCCCCGGTGAGACGAAGAAGAACAAGAAGGGCAAGAAGGTCCGCGGGTCCTTCGAGATCCAGAACACCAACCGGCTGCTGGCCGGCGACACCGACGTGCCGGTCTACCAGGGCATAGCCGGTGTGAAGAACGGCAACACCACCAACGCGGGCGCCACCTTCACCGGTGTCGCCGAGCGGAACGGCAAGGTGCTGCTGGTCACCGTGATGAACCCGCAGAAGAACGTGAGCAACGAGGTCTACAAGGAGACCGCGAAGCTCCTCGACTGGGGTTTCAAGGCGGCCGGCAAGGTCCGGCCGGTGGGTGAGCTGGTGCGGCCCAAGAGCGCGACGCAGACCGGTGGCCGGCCGGGCCCGTCCGCTTCTCCCGGTGCGGCCGGGGGCACCGGGGACGGTGCCGTCGCGGCCGGTTCGAAGCCGGTGGCGAGTGCCGCGCCGGGCGGTGGCGCCGACGGCATCGGGGTCGCGCTGGGCATCGCCGGCGGGGTGCTGGTGCTGCTCGCGGGCGGTGCCTTCCTGGTCAACCGGCGCTGGCCGCTGCCGGACCTGGTGCGCCGTCGCTCGCGTCCGTGAGCCCGGGAGCCTCGTCCCGCCTGCTCTGCGTCGCCGTCCACGCGGCGCAGAACAGGACCAGTTTCGAGGTGAAGTTGATCCACAGCAGCAGGGCCACCGGGACGCCGAACGCGCCGTACATGCTCTTCGTGGCCACGCCCTGCATATAGCCGCTGAGCAGCAGCTTCAGCAGTTCGAAGCCGACCGCGCCGGTGAGGGCGGCGACGGTCAGGCGGTGCCGGGTGGGTTCGACGCCGGGCAGCAGGGTGAGGACGTACAGCAGGAGCAGGAAGTCGGCGCCGACGGCGACGGCGAACGCCGCGACGTGCAGGACGATCCCGCCCCAGCCGCCCTTCTCCAGCCCGATGGCGTCGCTGATCCGGCCGACCATCGCGGAGGCGACGGCGGAGGCGACCAGGGTGATCAGGACCGCGCCGCCGAGTCCGACGAGGATGCCCAGGTCCTTGCCCTTGCGCAGGAGGGGGTTCTCCTCCTCGTCCGGCAGCTCCCACACCGCGCGCAGGCACTCGCGCATGGAACCGGCCCAGCTGATGCCGGTGAACAGCAGCACGGCACCGGCGATGAGTCCGACGGTGCCGGCGTTCTCCACCAGCTCCCCGATGTCCAGCTGGTCGGAGATGCCGGGCACCTGATCGGTGATCCTGTCCTGGAGGGTGTCCTGCTGGTCCTGGCTCAGCGTGGCGGCGCCGGCCGAGGCGGCCACGGTGAGCAGCGGGAACAGCGCGACGAAGCTCCTGAACGTCATCGCGGCGGCCAGCCGCGCCCAGTGCACCCGGTCCAGACGCTCGTACGACCGCCACGCGTGCGTGAGCATCAGCCGGGCCGTCCACGGCCCGACGACCGGAAGCCTTTTCAGCCAGTCCATGATCCGACTCTGCCCCCCTCGCGGAATCCCCATGTCCTGGTACCCCGGAACCGGGCCTCCGTGACCGGTGGCGGAGCGGAGAGCCCCTCACCGGTCGGTCCCTCACCAGTCGGCCACCGCCAGGGCGTACATCGCCGCCCAGACCAGGCCGATGACGGCGAGCGCGCGGTCGCCCAGCACCACGTCCTCGGGTTCGCCGGCGGTCCCGCGGTCGGCGAAGACGGCGTAGCGGAGGACGGCGAGGACGAAGGCGACCACGGACAGCTGCCGCCAGGGCAGCACGCTGGCGTGCGGCACGCCGCCCTCCTCCAGGGCCCACAGGCAGTAGCCGAGGACGGCGACGCCGGCGGCGAGCTGCCAGACGAAGCGGAGGTAGCCGGTGGTGTACTCGGTGAGCAACGCGCGCGTGGCGCCCGCCTTTCCGGTCATCTGCACGGCTTCGGAGTAGCGCTTGGCGGCGACCATGAACAGGGCGCCGAACCCGGTGGTGATGAGGAACCAGCGCGACAGCGGGATGCCGAGGGCGAGGCCGCCGATCACCGCGCGCATCACGAAGCCGGTGGTGACGACGACGAGGTCGACGACGAGGACGTGCTTGAGGCTGACGCAGTACGCCAGTTGCATGGCGAGGTAGGCGGTCAGCAGCGCGGCGGCCTCCGGGGGACACAGTCGGGCCGCGACGGCGGGCGCGAGGACGCCGAGGGCGATTCCGGCGGCGTAGGCGGCCGGTACCGGGACCCGGCCGGCGGCGACCGGGCGGCGGCACTTGACGGGGTGGGCGCGGTCGGCGTCGGCGTCGCGCGCGTCGTTGACGAGGTAGACGGCGGCGGCGCAGGCGGTGAACAGGACGAAGACCAGGGCGAGCCGGGTCAGGGCGCGGACGGAGAACAGTTCGCCGGCGGCGGCCGGGGCGGCGATCACCAGGACGTTCTTGACCCACTGCTTGGGCCGCGCGGTCAGCAGCAGGCCCTTGAGGAGGCCGCTCCGGCCGGACGGCGTGGTCTGCCGCCGCTCGGAGCGCTCGCGCAGGAGGGTCACGCGGGGCCTCCCGTCATCCAGCGGGCGCCGAGGCGGGCGGTGAGCGCGCCGAGGACGGCGCCGGCCGCCACGTCCGACGGGTAGTGAACGCCGGCCACCAGGCGGGACACGCAGACGGCGGCGGCGAGCGGGGGCACCGCGCGGGCGCCCAGCGCGCCGAAGGCGACGGCGGCGGCCGCCGCGGACGTGGCGTGCGAACTGGGGAAGGAGTACCGGCCGACCGTGCCGACCAGAGGCTCGACATGCGCGGGGCGCGGACGGCGCACGACCCGTTTCACGACCGAGCCGGCGGCGTGGGCGCCCGCGGTGAGCGCGGTGCCGCGCAGCCAGGCGCCGCGCCGGGGGCGGTCCACGACTGCTCCGGCGAGCCCCACCGCGAGCCACACCGCCCCGTGCTCCCCCGCCCGGGACAGGGCCCGTGCGGCATCGGCGACGCGCGGATCCGCGCCGCACGCCCTGAGGGCCGAGACGATCCGGTGGTCCGTGCCGCGGAGACCGCGGGTGCGGGGGAGGTCGTGGAGGTCGTCCATGTGGACCCACTGTTCACGCCCGACGGGCCGGAATTCCCCTCCCTGTGGAGCGACATCCCATTAATCACCCGTTTCAGGGATGGGAGTGACGTTTCAAAACCAACCAGTCACACAGGGGCGATACGGTCATCGTCATGTCTGCCGACACCGTTTCCGTCACCGGGTGGGGCCGCACCGCCCCCACCGCCGCCCGGCTGATCCGTCCACGGACGTACGAGGAGGCCGCCCTGGCCGTCCGGGAGTGCGGGGCCCGCGGGGGCATCGCGCGGGGGCTGGGGAGGGCGTACGGGGACGCGGCGCAGAACGCGGGCGGTGCCGTGCTCGACATGACGGGTCTGGACCGCGTGCACGCGATCGACGCCGACGGCGGCACCGTGCTGTGCGACGCGGGCGTCTCCCTGCACCGGCTGATGGAGGTGCTGCTGCCGCTCGGCTGGTTCGTGCCGGTGACGCCGGGCACGCGCTACGTGACGGTCGGCGGGGCGATCGGCGCCGACATCCACGGCAAGAACCACCATGTCTCCGGCTCCTTCTCCCGCCACGTGCTGTCCCTGGAACTGCTCACCGCCGACGGACGGGTCCGTACGGTCGTGCCGGGCACGCCGCTGTTCGAGGCGACGGCGGGCGGCATGGGCCTGACCGGGGTGATCCTCACCGCGACGGTCCGGCTCCAGCCGGTCGAGACCTCGCTGATGTGCGTCGACACCGAGCGCGCGGGCGACCTCGACGACCTGATGGCCCGCCTCGCCGACACCGACCACCGCTACCGCTACTCGGTCGCCTGGATCGATCTGCTGGCCCGCGGCGCCGCCACCGGCCGCGCGGTGCTCACGCGCGGCGACCACGCCCCCCTGGACGCGCTGCCCCGGGGCGCCCGCACGCGCGGGGAGCCCCTTTCCTTCCGTACGTCCCGGCTCCCGGCCGCACCGTCCTTCGTCCCCGAGGGCCTGCTCGGCCGCACCACCGTGGGGCTGTTCAACGAGCTCTGGTACCGCAAGGCCCCCCGCGCGCGGATGGGGCACCTCCAGCGCATCCCCGCGTTCTTCCACCCGCTGGACGGCGTTCCGCACTGGAACCGGATCTACGGCCGGGGCGGCCTCGTGCAGTACCAGTTCGTCGTCGGGCACGGCCGGGAGGACACCCTGCGCCGGATCGTGCGCCGGATCTCCGAGCGGCGCTGCCCGTCCTTCCTCGCCGTCCTCAAGCGCTTCGGGGAGGCCGACCCTGGCTGGCTGTCCTTCCCGGTGCCGGGCTGGACCCTGGCCCTGGACATCCCGGCGTCGCTGCCCGGCCTCGGCGGCTTCCTCGACGAACTCGACGAGGAGGTCGCCGGCGCCGGCGGGCGCGTCTACCTCGCCAAGGACTCCCGGCTGCGCCCCGAGCTGCTCGCGGCCATGTACCCCCGCCTGGACGACTTCCGCGCGCTGCGCGCCGGACTGGACCCGCGCGGGGTGTTCGTCTCCGACCTGGCCCGCCGCCTCCATCTCTAGGAGCTGTCATGAAGGACGCCTTCGGCCTCCCCCAGTCCCTGCTCGTCCTCGGCGGCACGTCCGAGATCGCGCTGGCCACCGCGCGGCGGCTGATCGCCCGCCGCACCCGCACGGTGTGGCTGGCCGGCCGCCCCTCCCCCGGCCTGGACGAGGCCGCCGGGCAGCTGCGCGGTCTCGGCACCGAGGTGCGCACGGTCGCCTTCGACGCGCTCGACCCCGCCGCCCACGAGGACACGCTCGGCAAGGTCTTCGCCGAGGGCGACGTCGACATGGTGCTGCTCGCCTTCGGCACCCTGGGCGACCAGGCGCACGACGAGCGGGACCCGGAAGCCGCGGTGCGGGTCGCGCAGACCAACTACACCGGCGCGGTCTCGGCGGGCCTGGTGTGCGCGGGCGCGCTCCAGGCACAGGGCCACGGCTCGCTGGTGGTGCTGTCCTCCGTCGCGGGCGAGCGGGCCCGCCGCGCGAACTTCATCTACGGCTCCAGCAAGGCCGGCCTGGACACCTTCGCCCAGGGCCTCGGCGACGCGCTGTACGGAACGGGGGTGCACGTCATGGTCGTACGCCCCGGCTTCGTCCGTACGCGGATGACGGCCGGGCTGCCCGAGGCACCGCTGGCCACCACGCCGGAGGCGGTCGCGGCGGCCGTCGAGCTGGGGCTGCGGCGCCGCGCGGAGACGGTGTGGGTGCCGGGCGCGCTGCGGGTGGTGATGTCGGCGCTACGGCATCTGCCGCGCGGGGTGTTCCGCCGGCTGCCGGTCTGAGGGCCGGCCGGGGGCGCTCAGTGGGCGGAGACGGATCCCCGGTCCACGCTCCCGGACTGCGGGGGCACCACCGTGGAGCCGAAGGGGAACTCGCGCAGCTTGCGCCACACCCCGTCGGCGCCCTGTTCGTAGAGCGCGAAGCCGGTGCAGGGCCACTCGGCCTCGTAGTCGGCGAGGTCCTCGTAGGCGCGGTCCATGGCCGCCTCGTCGATGCCGTGCGCCACGGTGACGTGCGGGTGGTACGGGAACTGCAGCTCGCGGGCGACCGGACCCGAGGCGTCGCGGACCCGCTTCTGCAGCCAGGTGCACGCCGCACCGCCCTCGACGACCTGGACGAACACCACCGGCGTCAGCGGCCGGAAGGTGCCGGTGCCGGACAGCCGCATGGGGAACGGGCGGCCGGCCGCGGCGATCTCGCTCAGATGCGCCTCGACGGCCGGCACGTCGGCGTCGTCGATCTCGGTCGGCGGCAACAGGGTGACGTGTGTGGGGATACCGTGAGCCGCGGCGTCGCCGAAACCCGCGCGCAGCTGCTGAAGCCGGCTGCCGTGAGGCTCCGGGACCGCGATCGACACGCCGATCGTTACGGTCCCCACGTCGTCTCCTGTCGTTGTGGTGGTGAAGCACGGTGGTGGAACTGCGGTGAGCGCCGGGTGACCGCGGAAACGGTCACCCGGTTATCGACTGTACGACCACGACCCGGATGCGGGCAGGCGCAACCGGAGTGATGTGCAGCGCTGTGTGGTGGTACGGATCGCTGCCGTGGGCCGGTTCAGCGCCGGTTCGGTGCTCGGCGGTTCAGTGCTTGGCGGGCAGGAAGCCGACCCGGTCGTACGCCCGGGAGAGGGTCTCCGCGGCGACGGCACGTGCCTTCTCCGCGCCCTTGGCCAGGACCGAGTCGAGGGTCTCGGGGTCGTCCAGGTACTGCTGGGTGCGCTCCTTGAACGGGGTCACGAACTCGACCATGACCTCGGCGAGGTCCGTCTTGAGCGCACCGTAGCCCTTGCCGGCGTACTTCTCCTCCAGTTCGGGGATGTCCGCTCCGGTGAGGGTCGAATAGATCGTGAGGAGATTGCTCACGCCGGGCTTCTCCACGACGTCGTAGCGGATCACCGTGTCGGTGTCGGTGACCGCGCTCTTCACCTTCTTGGCGGTGGTCTTCGGCTCGTCCAGGAGGTTGATGAGGCCCTTCGGCGTGGACGCCGACTTGCTCATCTTGATCGACGGGTCCTGGAGGTCGTAGATCTTCGCCGTCTCCCTGAGGATGTACGGCTTCGGCATCGTGAAGGTCGCGCCGAACCGGCCGTTGAAACGCTCGGCGAGGTCGCGCGTGAGCTCGATGTGCTGGCGCTGGTCCTCGCCCACCGGCACCTCGTCGGCCTGGTAGAGCAGGATGTCCGCGACCTGCAGGACCGGGTAGGTGAACAGTCCGACCGAGGCGCGGTCGGCGCCCTGCTTGGCGGACTTGTCCTTGAACTGGGTCATGCGGGAGGCCTCGCCGAAGCCGGTGAGGCAGTTCATGATCCAGGCGAGCTGGGCGTGCTCGGGGACGTGGCTCTGCACGAAGAGCGTGCAACGGTCCGGGTCGAGGCCGGCGGCCAGCAGCTGGGCGGCTGCCAGCCGGGTGTTGGCGCGCAGCTCGGCCGGGTCCTGCGGGACCGTGATCGCGTGCAGGTCGACGACCATGTAGAACGCGTCGTGGGTCTCTTGCAGGGCCACCCACTGGCGGACGGCGCCGAGGTAGTTGCCGAGGTGGAACGAGCCTGCGGTGGGCTGGATTCCGGAGAGCACGCGGGGTCGGTCAGTCGCCATGCCCACCATTCTCTCAGTTCCCGCGGAGCGCTCCGGAACGGACCGGAAACAGATGGGAACCGATCCGTCCCCGGCGGTGTAACAAGAGAGTGAGGACGCGGGAGGGGGGCCGCATCGTCGATGAGGACGCGGTGATCGCACGCGTACGCGCCGGGGAGCCGGAGGCGTACGCGGAGCTGGTGCGGGCCCATACGGGCATCGCGCTCAGGGCGGCCGCCGCGCTCGGGGCGGGGGCGGACGCGGAGGACGTGGTGCAGCAGGCCTTCGTGAAGGCGTACTGCGCTCTGGGCCGGTTCCGGGAGGGCATGGCGTTCCGGCCGTGGCTGCTGTCGATCGTGGCCAATGAGACGAGGAACACAGTGCGCGCCGCCATGCGTCGCAACACGCTCGCCGGCCGGGAGGCGGCGCTGGTGGAGGCGGAGCCGGTGATACCCGAGTCGGCCGATCCGGCGGTGGCAACGCTGGAGTCGGAGCGCCGCGGGGTGCTGGCGGCCGCGCTGGAGAAGCTGAGCGAGGAGCACCGGCTGGTCGTCACCTACCGCTATCTGCTGGAGATGGACGAGCGGGAGACCGCCCAGGCCCTGGGCTGGCCCCGGGGCACGGTGAAGTCGCGGCTGAACCGCGCCCTGCGCAAGCTGGAGCGCCTGCTGCCGGACTTCCGGCCCCGGGAAGGGGGTGAGAGGCGTGAGTGAGCGGTCCGACGACGAGGCCGCCCGGCTGCGGGAGGAGCTGCGGGCCTTCGGCCGGTCCCTGGACGGGCCGGACGGGGCCGCGGGGTCCGAGTCGATGGTCGAGAGGGTGCTGGGGCGGATACTCGCCGAGGAACTGCCGGTACCGGTCACCGAGCCGCCGGGGGCCGGGGCGCGGCTGCGGGGCTGGGCCCGGGCGCGGTGGCGGTCGCTGGTCGCGGCCCTGTGCGGACTGCTGACGGTGCTGACGCTGACGCCTCCGGTGCGGGCGGCGGTGACCGACTGGTTCGGCTTCGGCGGGGTCGAGGTGCGGTACGACCCCTCGGCGGTGCCCTCGCCGGGGGCGAAGGTGCCGGGCTGCGGGCGGTCGCTGTCCTTGGGCGAGGCGGAGCGGCGGGCCGGGTTCGCGCCGGTGGTGCCGGAGGCGCTGGGCGTCCCGGACGCGGTGACGGTGGGTGCGCTGCCTCGGGGGCGGTTCCTGATGAGCCTGTGCTGGCGGGAGGACGGGCGGACGATCCGGCTCGACGAGTTCCCGGGCCGCCTGGACCTCGCCTTCGTCAAGAGCGTGCGCGAGCAGCCTCAGCAGCTGTCGCTGAGTGAACGGGACGAGGAGGGTGCCGTTTTCGATCCGGCCCTGTGGTTCCCGCGGCCGCATGTACTGAGCTTCTGGCTGGTGGGCCCGGACGGTCACCGGTTCACCCGGAAGGAGCGCACCGCCGGGCCGACCCTGCTGTGGCCGCATGGCGGTGCGGTGACCGGTGAAGGTCCCGCCGCGGACGGGGTGACGCTGCGGCTGGAGGGTGTGGCGTCGAAGGCGCGGGCGCTGGAGATCGCGAAAGGGGTCGAGGAGGCGGGCGAGGAAGCGGGCGGCCGGTAGCGGCCGGACTCCCGGAGAAATCCGCGGAATCGGGACGGACCGAGTGGGAACCCCGGCGGGTCGGGCGGTGTACCAGAAGTGACAGGCGGCCCGTGGGCGGGCCGTACGGAGATCGACCGGCCGAGTGGGGGTCCGGATGCGTGGGTGGACGGACAGGGTTCGACAACTGACGGCAGGGCTGGGCGCGTTGGCGGCGGGGTTGGCCCTGATGGTGTGGGGGGCGGCGCCCGCCTCCGCCGGCGGGCCGACGAGCGCGCTGGTGGTGTCGCCGGAGAGCGAGGAGACGGCGTCCGTGTACTACTCCGACAGCGAGTACGGCGAGTTGGAGCGACTGCTCGGCCCGGTCGGCAAGGGGACGCGGGCGAGGCCGCCGGAGGACATACGGGCGAGGGAGCGGCTGATCAATGTGACGTGGATGGTGCACGACGTGACGCCGTGGCGGGTGGACCGGGTCCTCGTGGCGGAGGCGGGCCAGGACGCGTGGATACATACGGCGGAGCGGTTCAACGAGACGCCGAACGGCCTCTGGCACCGGGCCACCGACCCGTCGGACCTGTACAAACTGCTGTACTCGCTGGGGGTGATGGGAGAGGGGACGGGCACCGGATCGGGTTCGGGGATCTACCCGGCGCCGTGGGAGACGGAGCAGGCGAAGCCGGCCGTGGCGGCTTCCTCCGAGACCCGCGCCGCGCCGGTGAAGGACGACGGGACCGACTGGTGGTGGGCGATACCGGGCGTGGTGGCCGGAGCAGGCCTGGCTCTGGTGCTGGGGCCCCGGGTGAGGCGGTTGCCGCTGCTCCGTGGGCGGGAACGCGACTCGGGGCCGAGGCAGGAGCTGCTGGACACCTGAGCATGCGTACGGCGGCCCGGTGCGGGACCGGACCGCCGTACGAGGCAGGGTTGGGCTGGGCTCGGCTGGGTCAGCCGAGGTCGATCTCCGGGTAGAGCGGGAAGCCGGCGACCAGGTCGGTGGCGCGGCGGGAGATCTCGTCGGCGATCTTCGCGTCGAGGACGTGGGCGGCCTTGGAGGGGACGCCGGACTTGGTGGTGCCGGGCTCGGTCGCCGTCAGGACCCGGTCGATCAGGCCCGCGACCTCGTCCATCTCCGCCGTGCCGAGACCGCGCGTGGTCAGCGCGGGGGTGCCGATGCGGATGCCGGAGGTGTACCAGGCGCCGTTGGGGTCGGCCGGGATGGAGTTGCGGTTGGTGACGATGCCCGAGTCGAGCAGGGCGGCCTCGGCCTGGCGGCCGGTGAGGCCGTAGGAGGTGGCGACATCGATCAGGTTGAGGTGGTTGTCGGTGCCGCCGGTGACCAGGGTGGCGCCGCGCCGCATCAGGCCCTCGGCGAGGGCGCGGGCGTTGTCGACGATGCGCTGGGCGTAGTCCTGGAAGGCGGGCTGCCGGGCCTCGGCGAGGGCGACGGCCTTGGCGGCCATGACGTGCGGGAGCGGGCCGCCGAGAACCATCGGGCAGCCGCGGTCGACCTGGTCCTTGAGGGAGTCGTCGCACAGCACCATGCCGCCGCGCGGGCCGCGCAGCGACTTGTGGGTGGTGGTGGTGACGATCTGGGCGTGCGGGACCGGGTCGAAGTCGCCGGTGAGGACCTTGCCGGCGACCAGACCGGCGAAGTGCGCCATGTCCACCATGAGCGTGGCGCCGACCTCGTCGGCGATCTCGCGCATGATCCGGAAGTTCACCAGACGGGGGTAGGCGGAGTAGCCGGCGACGATGATCAGCGGCTTGAACTCGCGGGCGGAGGCGCGCAGGGCCTCGTAGTCGATGAGGCCGGTGGCCGGGTCGGTGCCGTAGGAGCGCTGGTCGAACATCTTGCCGGAGATGTTCGGGCGGAAACCGTGGGTGAGGTGGCCGCCGGCGTCCAGGGACATGCCGAGCATGCGCTGGTTGCCGAAGGCCTGGCGGAGCTCGGCCCAGTCGGCCTCGGAGAGGTCGTTGACCTGGCGGGCGCCGGTCTTCTCCAGGAAGGGGACCTCGACGCGGGCGCCGAGGACGGCCCAGAAGGCGACGAGGTTGGCGTCGATGCCGGAGTGCGGCTGGACGTAGGCGTGGCGGGCGCCGAAGAGCTCCTTGGCGTGCTCGGCGGCGAGCGACTCGACGGTGTCGACGTTGCGGCAGCCGGCGTAGAAGCGGCGGCCGATGGTGCCCTCGGCGTACTTGTCGCTGAACCAGTTGCCCATCGCGAGGAGGGTGGCCGGGGAGGCGTAGTTCTCCGAGGCGATCAGCTTGAGCATCTCGCGCTGGTCGGCGACCTCCTGGCCGATGGCGTCGGCGACGCGCGGCTCGACGGCGCGGATCACGTCGAGGGCGGAGCGGAAGGCGGTGGAAGCGGGGGTGAGCGGCTGCTCGGCGGCTGACATGGGGACCTCCGGACGTGGCGTTCGGCGTTCACGGTACGGCCCAGGCGCACGGCACATGTTTCCGGACCCGAAGGGCCCGGGGCCGCTTCCCGATGGTTGCTCCATCCCAGCGCGCCAGTCACGGCCCACGGTCAGGTTACCGGGCGGCACGAAGTGCCACGGGGAGGCGTCCACCATGCGGGCGACCGCGTCTGCCGGGTGGCCGTACGAGTGCGTCGCGGGTGCGTGGGGGCTGATCGCGCCCACGCGGCGGAGCCGCACGGGTCACGGACCCGCGCCTTTGGGGGCGCTCCCCCGAGCCCCTGTTCACAGGATGACGTGGGGCAGGAAGCGGGCGTACTCGTCCGTCACCGGACCCGAGGACTCCCGGATGCCCAGGCCCGCGGACTCGTTCTCCACCACCCAGGCGCCCAGGACCACGTGGTTGCCGTCGAAGGTGGGGAGCGGGGCGAGTTGCTGGTAGCAGCAGGGTTCGTCGCGGAGGTCGGGGGCGGTGCCGGGGTCGTGGAGGGTCACGCCGGCGCCCTCGCGGCCGAGGAGGGGCTTGGCGACCCAGCCGGTGGTGTCCGCCAGCTCGCGTGGGCCGTCGAGGTGGGCGGGGAGGAGGTTGGGGTGATCGGGGTAGAGCTCCCAGAGGACGGCCAGGAGGGCCTTGTTGCTGAGGAGCATCTTCCAGGCGGGCTCGATCCACAGGGTGGTGCCGGTGCCGCCACCGTTGTCGAGGGTGTCGAGGACGTGGCCGGCGAAGCGGTCGGTGGTGAGCCACTCCCAGGGGTAAAGCTTGAAGATGCTGCGGATGAACCGGAGCCCGTTGTCGACGAAGCGGCCGGAGAGGCGGTCCCAGCCGATCTCCTCCATGGAGAGCCAGTCGGTGTCGAGGCCGGCCTGTTCGGCGGTCTCCTTGAGGTAGGCGACGGTCATGAGGTCCTCGCCGAGTTCGTCGGCGGAGGAGTGGGCGAAGTACAGGGGGCTGCCCGGCGGGAGGAGGGCTGCCTGCTTCCTCCAGGCGTCGACGAGGCGTTCGTGGAGGGAGTTCCACTGGTCGGCGCCGGGGAAGCGCTCCTCCATCCAGAACCACTGGGGGGAGGCGGCCTCCACGAGGGAGGTCGGGGTGTCGGCGTTGTACTCCAGCAGCTTCGCGGGACCCGTTCCGTCGTATCGGAGGTCGAAACGGCCGTAGACGGAGGGGAGTTCCGCGCGTCGGTGCCAGGCCTCCGCGACCACGCGGGCGATGCGCGGGTCGGTGATGCCGAGGTCGGCGAAGCGGTCGGCGGTGACGATGTGCTCGGCGGCGGCGAGGCACATGCCGTGCAGTTCCTCGACGACCTCCTCCAGCGCCTCGATCTCCTCCAGGGTGAAGACGTAGTAGGCGCTCTCGTCCCAGTAGGGGCGCAGGGACCCGTCCGGGTAACGGGTGAGCGGATAGATGAGTCCCTGCTCCTCGACGGTCTCCTGCCAGCCGGGGCGGGGCTCGGTCGTACGCCGTTCCATGATCCGCTCAGCCGCCGCCGCTGCCGGAGCCCGAGCAGCCGAAGCCGCCCCGGTCGACGGCCTCGCTGCGGCTGAAGGTGCCGTAGTCGGCGTAGCCGTTGCTGACGTCGGCGTCGTAGTACCAGTCGGCGTCGGTGCGGGACTTGCCGACACCGACCGAACCGGACGTGGTTCCGGAGGACTTGCAGTTCTTGTCCGCGACGACCTTGTAGCCGTTGATGTAGTCGTAGCTGTCCCGGTCCACGCACCGCCGGTCCGGATCCGACCCGCACGAGGTCAGCGCCGCCGCGAGGACACCCATCCCTCCGAGCACCACCGTGCTGGACCGCAACCGCCGCCGTGACTCCGCCATGCCCTTCACTCCCCCTCGTACTGCCCCGGGTCACCTCTCCCGGCTCGCGGCGGACAGCCTAGAGACCGGCCGGCCGCCACACACAGGAGCCCCCTGCCACCGGCACTCCCCCACCGTCCATTTGTGGCCCTTGGCGCGTTATGCCGACTTGGTGCGTCAGGGCAGCGCCCTGCACAGGGCCTCCAGGGTGCCGGTCCAGGCGTGGTCCGGTGGGGTGGCGTAGCCGACCACCAGGGCGTCGCCCGCCGCGGTGCCGGCGGCGGGGTGGCGGAAGCGGGAGAGGCCGTGGACGGCGAGGTTCTGCCAGGTGGCGGCCTGGACCACGGACCGTTCGGTGCCGGGCGGGAGCTGGAGGACGGCGTGCAGACCGGCCGCGATACCGGTGATCCGGACGTCGGGGGCCCGGGTGGCGAGGGACTCGACCAGGGAGTCGCGGCGGCGGCGGTAGCGCAGGCGGGCGGCGCGGACGTGACGGTCGTAGGCGCCGGAGGTGAGGAACTCGGCGAGGGTGAGCTGTTCGAGGACGCTGACGGAGCGGCCGCCGCCGTGGGTGACGACGTCCGGGAGCAGGGACGGGGGCAGGACCATCCAGCCCATGCGGAGGCCGGGGGCGAGGGACTTGCTGGCCGTGCCGAGGTGGACGACGTGGTCGGGGTCGAGGTTCTGGAGCGCACCGACGGCCTGGCGGTCGTAGCGGAACTCGCCGTCGTAGTCGTCCTCCAGGATCAGTCCGCCGGTGCGGCGGGCCCAGTCGACGACGGCGGCGCGGCGCTCGGGCCGCAGGGCGCCGCCCAGTGGGAACTGGTGCGCGGGGCTGAGCAGTACGGCGTCGGCGTCGCCCGGGTCCTGCGCGCGGGTGCCGAGGGCGTCGAAGGGCAGCGGGGTGGTGGTCAGGCCGGCGCGGGCGGCCAGGTCCCAGTGGATGTCCAGGCCGTAGGACTCCACGGCGAGCGTGCGGGCGCCGCGGGCGCGCAGGACCTCGCAGAGGAGGTGGAGACCGTGGGCGAAACCGGAGCAGACGACGATCCGTTCGGGGTCGGTTCGTACGCCCCGTACCCGGGCGAGGTAGTCCGCGAGGGCCGTGCGCAGTTCGGGGCGGCCGCGCGGGTCGCCGTAGCCGAGGGCCTCGTGCGGGGCGGCGGCGAGGGCGCGGCGGGTGGCCTTGAGCCATTCGGCGCGGGGGAAGGAGGAGAGGTCGGGGGTGCCCGGGACGAGGTCGTACGGAAGCCGGCCGGGAGTTCGGCGCGGGGCGGGCGGACGGGTCGGCGGCCCGGGTACCGCGCGGTCGGCGACCCGGGTGCCGGAGCCCTGCCGTGCGGTGAGCCAGCCCTCGGCGGCCAGATCGGCGTAGGCGTCGGCGACGGTGTTGCGGGCGATGCCCAGGTCGGCGGCGAGGGAGCGCGAGGAGGGCAGCCGGGTGCCGGGGGCGAGCCGGCCGGTGCGGGCGGCCTCGCGGAGGGCGTCGGTCAGGCCGCGGCGCAGGCCGGGACCGGTCGGTTCCAGGTGGAGGTCGATGCCGAAAGTGGCCCAGCGTTCTGCCATGGAAGTGGACCATACTCCTGGGCTGCCTGGCTCCTAGGGTCGAGGCATGACCACTACTGAGACAAACACCGAATACGCCCCCGAGCTGCCCGTCCGGCTGGAGTGGGCCCGGCACGCCCCCGAGGTGTACAAGGCGATGGTCCGGCTGGACTCCGCCGCCAGGAAGGGCCTCGACGCCAAGCTGTACGAGCTGGTCAAGATCCGTGCCTCGCAGCTCAACCACTGCGCCTTCTGCCTGGACATGCACACCAAGGACGCGCTCGCGGCGGGCGAGAGTGTCGAGCGGATCATCCAGCTCGGTGTGTGGGAGGAGTCGCGGCACTTCTACACGGAGCAGGAGCTCGCGGCGATCGAGCTGACGGAGGCCGTCACCGTCCTGACGGACGGCTTCGTGCCCGACGAGGTGTACGAGCGGGCCGCGAAGCAGTTCGAGGAGGGGGAGCTGTCCCAGCTGATCGCCGCGATCACGGTGATCAACGCGTGGAACCGGTTCGGTGTGACGTGTCGTATGACGCCGGGCCACTACCAGCCGGGACAGCACTCGTGACGGCTCCTACGACCGCCCCGCCCCCGAAGTGAAGGTCAGGACAGCCACGCCCTCCATGTGGACTCGTGGCTGTCCACCCACTTCTTCGCGGCCTCCTGCGGTGACAGCTTCTGGTCGGCGATCAGCAGGGAGACCTCGTTCTGGTCCTCGGTCGTCCACGTGAACCTCTTCAGGAGGTCCGCCGCCTCGCCGCCGTTCCGCGCGAAGTCCGCGTTGAGGTACTTCTGCAGCGGCGTGACCGGGTAGGCGCAGGCGACCTTGTCCGGGTCCGCGTCGCAGCCCTCCTCGTACGCGGGCAGCTCCACCTCGGTCATCGGCACCTTCGCGGACAGCCACTGGGGTGTGTACCAGTAGGTGAGGAAGGGCTTCTTCTCCTTGGCGAACTGCTTGATCTGGGTGATCTGCGCGGCCTCGGAGCCGGCGAACACCACCCGGTAGTCCAGCTTCAGGTTCTTCACCAGCGCCTTGTCGTTGGTGACGTAGGACGGGGAACCGTCCATCAGCTGGCCCTTGCCGCCGCTCTCCGGGGTGCGGAACCGGTCGGCGTACTTGTCGAGGTTCTTCCAGTCCGTGACGTCGGGGTGCTGCTTCGCGAAGTACGTCGGCACGAACCAGCCGATGTGCCCGGTGACGCCGAGGTCGCCGGCGTTCACGATCGTCTTCTTGTCCTCGACGTACCGCTGCTCCTGCTCGGGGTGGCCCCAGTCCTCCAGGATCGCGTCGACCCGGCCCTGGCTGAGCGCGTCCCACGCGGGCACCTCGTCGACCTGGACGGTGTCGACGCGGTAGCCGAGCTCGTGCTCCAGCAGGTACTGGGCGACGGCCACGTTGGCCTGCGCGCCGACCCAGGACTGCACGGACAGGGTGACCGTCCTGGCGCCCCGCGCGTTCGCGAAGGGCGACGCCTGCTCGGTCATGTCGGCGGCACCGCAGCCGGTGACCAGCACCAGCACGGCGACGGCCGCCGTCATGCGTGTACGGGACATCTCAGGCTCCCTTCGCCGTACGGCGCTCGGTCGGTTGCGTCACCCGGTCGAGCATCAGGCCCAGGCAGACGATCGCGGCCCCGGCGACCAGGCCGGTCGCCAGGTCGCCCTGGGCGAGGCCGAAGACGACGTCGTAACCGAGCGCGCCACCGCCGACCAGGCCGCCGATGATGACGACGGCGAGGACCAGGACGACGCCCTGGTTGACGGCGAGCAGCAGCGCGGGGCGGGCCAGCGGGAGCTGGACCTGGCGCAGTTGCTGGGTGCTGGTGGCACCCATCGAGCGGGCGGATTCGAGAGCGGCCGGGTCGACCTGGCGCAGGCCCTGGGTGGTGATGCGGACGACGGCGGGGAGCGCGTAGACGATCGCGGCGGCGACGGCCGGGGCGCGGCCGACGCCGAACAGGGCGACGACCGGGATCAGGTACACGAACTGCGGCATCGTCTGGAACACGTCGAGCACCGGCCGCAGGAGACGTTCGACGCGGTCGCTGCGGGCGGCGGCGATGCCGGTCGCGAAGCCGATGACGAGGGTCACGGCGACGGCCGCGAGGACCTGGGAGAGAGTGTCCAGGGACGGCTTCCACACCCCGAGCACCCCGATCGCGGTCATGGCGAGGACGGCGGTGAGCGCGGTGCGCCAGGTGCCGATCAGCCAGGCGAGTGCGGCGACGATCAGGAGCACCGACCACCAGGGCAGCCACTGCAGTCCGTCGCGGAGCGGGTCGAGGACCCAGGTGGTGAAGTGGCCCGCCCAGTCGGCGGTGCCGCCGATGACGGGGACGCCGGAGTAGAGGTGGTCGGTCATCCACTCGACGGCCCGGTTGACCGGCTCGGCGATGCCGACGACCCATCCGTCGGGCCACTCCGGACGGTCCGCGAGACGTCCGGCGACCGCGACGGCCACGGCGGCGACCAGGGCGTACGCCCACAGCGCGCGGGTGTTCCGCGCGGGCGCCTGTCCGAGTCGCGCGCCGGCCGCGCCGGTCACCCGGTCGAGGACGACGGCGAGCAGCACGATCGGAATGCCGGCCGCGAGCGCGGCGCCGACGTCGACGGAGGCCAGCGCCTGGTAGACGCGGTCGCCGAGACCGCCGGCGCCGATCACGGAGGCGATGACGGCCATGGACAGCGCCATCATGATCGTCTGGTTGAGGCCGAGGAGGAGTTCCTTGCGGGCCAGCGGGATACGGGCGGTCAGCAGGCGTTGGAGGGCGGTGGTCCCGAGCGACTCGACCGCCTCCAGCACCTCCTTGTCGGCGCCGCGCAGCCCGAGCGCGGTGAGGCGGGCCATGGGCGGGGCGGCGTAGACGACGGTGGCCAGGACGGCCGCGGGGACGCCGATGCCGAAGACCAGGACGACGGGGAGGAGGTAGGCGAAGGCCGGGAGGACCTGCATGGTGTCGAGGACCGGGCGCAGGACGCGGTCCATGCGGTCGGAGAGGCCGGCGGCGAGCCCGAGGAGGGCGCCGACTGCGACGGATGCGCCCACCGCGACCACCATCAGGGCGAGGGTCTGCATGGTCGGGACCCACATGCCGAGCAGGCCGCAGGCCAGGAACGCGGTCGCGGTCCCGAGGGCGAGGCGGATGCCGGCGACGCGCCAGGCGACCAGGGCGGACACGGCGGTCACTCCCGCCCAGCCGACGGCGAGGAGGGCGAGGTAGACGGCGCGTACGGCGATGACGACGGTGTTGCTGACGTGGCCGAGGAAGTAGAGGAACAGGGGGTGGGTGTCCCTGTTGTCGATGATCCAGTCGCTGGTTTCGGCGAGGGGGTCGGAGAGGTCGACCGTGAGGGCGTCGGGCCAGGTGCCGTTTGCCCAGCGGGCGGCGGCGAGGGGGACGAGGAACGCCGCGATCAGGGCGAGGGCGGCGAGTTTGCGGACGGCTCTGTTCGTCACGATGCCCGGCTGGGACGCCTTCCGGGGTGTTGCGGTGAGCGTTGTCATCACACCGGCTCCTCGCTGGTGGTGGCCGGTGGGGGTGTCGGCTCGCGGCGCCGGGCCGGTGCCGCTGCGCCCGCCTGTGCCGCCCCAGCGGCACGACTGCCCGCGGCTGCGACGCCGGCCACCACGTCCAGCAGTGCGGCCGAGTCGACCACGCCCAGGCAGCGGCCCTCGTCCATGACCCGGGCCGGAGTGCCTGCCCGGGCCACCGCCTCGATGGCCTCCGAGACCGTGGCGTCGGGGCGGACCGCCGGGCCCGTGGCGGCCTCCTCGGAGGAGGTGGCGGGGCGCATCGCCGTGCGGACTGTCAGGATCTGTTCGCGGGGGACGTCACGGACGAAGTCGCGGACGTAGTCGTCGGCGGGGGAGCCCACGATCTCCTCGGGTGTGCCGAGCTGGACCACGCGGCCGTCGCGCATCAGGGCGATGCGGTCGCCGAGCTTCAGGGCTTCCTGGAGGTCGTGGGTGATGAAGACCATCGTGCGGCCCTCCTCGCGGTGCAGCCGCACCACCTCCTCCTGCATGTCCCGCCGGATCAGCGGGTCGAGCGCGCTGAACGGTTCGTCGAAGAGGAGGACTTCGGGGTCCACCGCCAATGCCCGTGCCAGGCCCACGCGCTGGCGCTGGCCGCCGGAGAGCTGGGCGGGTCTGCGCTGCTCCATGCCCTCCAGGCCGACCTTGGCGACCACCTCGGCGGCCCGCTCCCGGCGCTCCGCCTTCCCCATGCCCTGGATCTCCAGGCCGTAGGCCACGTTGTCGAGGACGGTGCGGTGCGGCAGCAGGCCGAAGTGCTGGAAGACCATGGCGGCGCGGTGCCGGCGCAGTGCGCGCAACCGGGCCCGGTCCATGGCGCGGACGTCCTCGCCGTCGATGACGATGGTGCCGGCGGTCGGCTCGATCAGCCGGGTCAGACAGCGCACCAGCGTGGACTTGCCCGAGCCGGACAGGCCCATGACGACGAAGACCTCGCCCTTGCGGACGTCGAAGCCCACATCGCGCACGGCGGCCGTGCAGCCGGTGCGGGAGCGCAGCTCGGCCGGGTCGAGGGCGGCGAGGTCCGGGTCGGCGGGGACGCGGTCGGCCTTCGGGCCGAAGACCTTCCACAGTCCGTCGACGGAGAAGACGGGAGCGGTACTCATCACGCACCACCGCCGATCAGGTCGACGGCGCGCTCGCCGACCATCAGGACCCCGATCATCGGGTTCACGGCGGTCATGGTCGGGAAGACGGAAGCATCCGCGATCCGGATCCCCTCCAGACCCCGGACCTTCAACTCGGGGTCGACGACGGCCTGTTCGTCGTTCACGGCGCCCATGCGGCAGGTGCCCGCCGGATGGTAGACGGTGTGCGCGACCTTACGGGCGTACTCGCCGAGCTCCTCGTCGCCGGTGACGTCCGGTCCCGGGGCCACCTCGCGCTTGAGCCAGTGGGCGAGCGGCTCGGTCCTCGCGATCTCGCGGGCGATGCGGATGCCGTCGACGAGGGTGCGGCCGTCGTAGTCGTCCTCGTCGGTGAAGTACCGGAAGTCCAGGGCCGGTTTCACGGACGGGTCGGCGCTGGTGAGGTACAGCCGGCCACGGCTCTTCGGCTTGGGGATGTTGGGGGTCATCGACACGCCGTACGGCGGACGCTCGTACCCCAGTCGCTCCGGGTTGTCGGTGAACGGGATCTGGTAGAAGTGGAACATCAGGTCGGGGCCCGCGTGTTCGGGGTCGCGGCGCACGAACAGGCCGGCGTCGGAGTCCATCGCGGAGTTCTCCGGGATGGGTCCCTCCGTCTCCCAGACGATCACCGACTCGGGGTGGTCGAGCAGGTTCTCGCCGACGCCGGGCAGGTCGTGCGCCACGGGTATGCCGAGTGCCTCGAGGTCCTCGCGCGGACCGATGCCGGAGTGCAGCAGCAGGCGCGGCGAGTCGACGGCGCCGGCGCACAGCACGACCTCCTTCCGTGCCCTGACGAGGATCTCCTCGCCGTCCTTGGTGCGCACGTGGACGCCCTCCGCGCGGGTGCCGTCCAGCTCCAGCCGGTACGCCCAGGTCTCCAGCAGGAGCGTGAGGCCCGGGCGTTCGTCCATCACCGGGTGGAGGTACGCCACCGACGCCGACGAACGCTTGTTGTCCTCCGGGTGGTAGGCGAGGTCGAAGAAGCCGACGCCCTCGTCGAACGGCTTCCTGTTGAAGCCCTCCACGCGCGGCACGCCCAGCGTGGCCTGCGCCGCGTCGACGAAGTCGCGGGCGATGGCGTTCCGGTCCTTCTCGTCGACCGGGACGATGTTGTTCTTGAGCCGGGCGAAGTACGCCTCCATCGGAACCGCGCCCCAGCCCTTGGCGCCCGCCCGCTCCCACTCGTCCCAGTCGGACGGCAGCGGCTTGAACGCGATGAGCGTGTTGTGCGAGGAACAGCCGCCCAGGACGCGGGCGCGGCTGTGCCGGATGTGCGAGTTGCCGCGCGGCTGTTCGGTGGTGGGGTAGTCGTAGTCCAGCTCGCCGCCGAGCAGGCCCATCCAGCGGCGCAGGGTCAGCACGTCGTCGCGGCCGACGTCGCTGGGACCGCCCTCGATGACGGCGACGGTGACGTCCGGGTTCTCGGTCAGCCGGGAGGCGATGACGGAGCCTGCGGTGCCGCCGCCTATGACGACGTAGTCGTATGCGTGTTCGCGGTCGTGTTCCTGAGTGTGAGCGGGCATCTGGGTGGTACTCCTCCGGGGACTCGGGACAGGTGGGCGGATGACGACTTCGGACAGGGGCGGCGCAGGGGCGCCACCCGGCGGTCCGTGGTTCAGCCCGCGAACCAGCGCACCGGCTTCGGCGCCAGGTTCTGGTAGACGTGCTTGGTCTCGCGGTACTCGGCGAGACCGGCCGGGCCGAGTTCGCGGCCCACTCCGCTCCTGCCGAAGCCGCCCCACTCGGCCTGCGGGAGGTAGGGGTGGAAGTCGTTGATCCACACGGTGCCGTGACGCAGCCGTCCGGCCACCCGGCGGGCACGGCCCGCGTCGGCGGTCCACACGGCGCCGGCCAGCCCGTACTCGGTGTCGTTGGCGAGGGCGACGGCCTCGTCCTCGGTGCGGAAGGTCTCGACGGTGAGGACCGGCCCGAAGACCTCCTCGCGTACGACCCTCATCCCTCGGTGGCAGCGGTCGAGGACGGTCGGCTCGTAGAAGTAGCCGTTCCCGGGACGTTCGGCGGACGGTTCGGGGCGCTTGCCGCCGGAGCGCAGCACCGCGCCCTCCTCGAGCGCGGACTCGACGTACGCCTCGACCTTCGCACGCTGCTGCTCGGAGACCAGCGGCCCGCACTCGACGCCGTCCTCGGTGCCCCGGCCGAGCCTGATCCTCTCGGCGCGGCGGGCGAGTTCGGCGACGAAGCGGTCCCGGACCGGCTCCTCGACGATGAGCCGCGCGCCCGCCGAGCAGACCTGGCCGCTGTGGATGAAGGCTGCGTTGAGGGCCTGGTCGACGGCGGTGTCGAAGCCCTCGTCGGTGGCGCAGGCGTCGGCGAAGACGACGTTGGGGTTCTTGCCGCCGAGTTCGAGGGCCACCTTCTTCACGCCCGGGGCGGCGGCTTGGGCGACCTTCGTGCCGCTGGCCAGGCCGCCGGTGAAGGAGACCAGGTCGACGTCGGGGTGCTCGGCGAGCCGGGCGCCGACGGTGTGACCGGGGCCGGTGACGATGTTGGCGGCCCCGGCGGGCAGTCCGGCCTCGGTCAGCAGGTCGATGAGGGCGACCGTGGTGAGCGGGGTGATCTCGCTGGGCTTGACCACGAAGGTGTTGCCGGCCGCGAGCGCGGGGGCGATCTTCCAACTGGCCTGGAGCAGCGGGTAGTTCCAGGGCGTGATCAGCGCGCAGACGCCGACCGGCTCGTGCACGACGACGCTGTGGATGTCGGGCGAGCCCGCGTCGACGACGCGTCCGGGTGCCTCTCCGGCGACCAGGTCGGCGAAGTAGCGGAAGGCGTCGGCGACGCAGTCGATGTCGACGCGCCCTTCCTCGACGGTCTTGCCCGCGTCCCGGCTCTCCAGCAGACCGAGCTCCTCCCGGTCCCGCAGAAGCAGTCCGGCGACGCGGCGCAGCAGCGCGGCCCGTTCGGCGACGGAGGTGTGCGGCCACGGTCCCTCGTCGAAGGCGCGGCGGGCGGCGGCCACCGCGAGGTCGGTGTCCTGCTCGTCGCCCTCCGCGACCACGGCGAACGGCAGGGCGTCCGCGGGGTCGAGGATCTCGCGCGTGGCCCCCGAGACGGCCGCCCGCCACTTGCCCCCCGCGTGGATGGTGTCACGCGCCCGAAGTTCTGTACTGTCCGCCATGATCGGTCTGCTGCCTTCCGTTCCTGTTCGACACCCGTGGGTCACACGGATGTCATCCACGGGACCGGGTGCTCCTGCCCATGGGCCCCGTATGCATGCGGAACCCATGGCCGGAAGTGCGCCGCGTCACCGAAAGCAAGGACGGAACGGAAGAAATCGCCCACTCCGTAGGCGGACGGTTACGGCGTGTCGGTGCCGCAGACCGTGTCCGGCGGGCAGAAGCGGCCGAGGGCCGTCCGCAGCAGTTCGCGCTCGTCGTCACGGCCGTCCGCGTCGGCTCCGTACGCGGCGATCGCGTAGATCCGGCCGTCGGCGGCGACGAAGCGCTCGTCCACGACGTGCCAGGTCCCGACGTCGGGCTCCCCTTCGAGGGAGTCGACGAGGTACTCCAGCCGGGACCCGGTGAAGTCGCCGTCGTCCAGGTTCTCCAGGGAGAGCTCGGTGAACCCCGGGGCCTTCGCCACGTCGTCGGAGAGGAACAGCGCGTGCGACTCGCCGGGGGACGGCTCGGACACCTCGAAGATCTGCAGCCGGCGCCCGCCGTCCGGGGCACGGTAGTTCACCACGTCGATGCCGTGCCGGGAGGACACGGTGGTGCGGGACCATCCCGCGGGGAGGTCGAGGGTGAAGCCCTGCGGGTCGGCGTACGGCTGGTAGGGGGCGGGCAGGCCGGACGGCGAGGCCGTCTCCTCGGTGGAGGGCGTCTCCTCCGGCCCGGTGGAGGTCGAGGGTTCGGGTGCCCGCGACGCGCTCGCCGGGGTGGCGGCCTTGTCGTCCGTGCCCTTCCCGCCGTCCCGCAGCACCGGCGTGAACACGAGCCCCGCCACCACCCCGACCACGGCGGCCCCGCCCACCACGGCCCAGACCCGCCGACGACCGCCCCCGCGCGGACCGTCCGGCACGGCCACCGGAGCGCCCGGCGGACGGGCGGGCCCGTAGGGCTCCGGGGCGGGCCAGGGCGGGGGCGGCTGGGCGCCGGCCCACTGGACACCGGTGAGGGTCGGCGCGGAGGGCGACGCGCCGGGACGCGGAACGCCGACGGGTGCGCCCGCGCCACCGGTTCCCGCAGGGGCACCGGGAGCGGTTCCGGCAGCAGTCGCCGCACCGGCCCCTGCGACTCCGTCGGCCGGCGGACGGACGCCCGGACCGGCTCCGGCCGCGGGCGCCGCGCCGGCCGACCGGGCGGGGGGAGTGATGTCCGGAGCGGGCGGGCCCGCCGGGGCGGTCCCGGCCGGGTCCGTGCCGGGCGGCGCCGGGACGGCACCGGGCGGGCCCGCCACCGTCTCCTCCCAGCGCTGGGAATCCTCGTTCCAGTACCGCGGTCCCCCGGTCATCGCATCCCCCTGGTTCCGTTGTCGTCGGCGTCAGATGCCGAGCAGGCCCGCCACGGCGCCGGCCGAGGCGAGGACCGCCGTGAGGGCCTGGGCGTCCGCGAGCAGGTCCCGCAGTCGCCCGAGCCGGCCCTCGCCCGCCGCTCCGGTCCGGTTGATCTCGTCCTCGGTGTCCGCCAGGGCCTCGTCCAGCCGGGCCGTCTCCTCGCCCTGCCGTACCCGGGACAGATCGGCACGCAACGCGCGTACCGCCTCCAGCAGTTCCTCGGCCGCCTCGTCCCGCTGCGCCGGTACGCCGTAGTGGCCGCCCACCGCGCGCGCGCCGGTGCCGATCGCGAAGGTGCTCTGCGAGACGTCCCCGATCCGGACGTTCGGCTCTTCACCTGTCATCGTCGAAGCTCCCCTTCCGCGGTGCCGTGCCACCGGCGGCGCTCGCGTTCTCGCCGATGGCGAAGGTCGAGCCCTCGACCCGGTCGATGTGCACGGCGCCGTTGCTGATGTTCACGATCTTCTGTACGAACTCGCCGGTCTCGTAACCGGCGTCGGCCAGCGCCTGCCGGACCCCACGCCCGATCCGGTCCTGGATGCTCCGCAGATAACGGGCCACGTCCATGTCCTGGAACGTGGACGCGCTGTCCGCCGCGGCCAGTTCCCGCACCGAGAGGGCGGGTCCGTCGGGCAGCGCCCCCGAGTGACCGCCGGCCAGCAGCCGCCATCCGTGGAGCGCGCCCCGGCCCAGGGCGACCAGGGAACGGCCCGCCGAGCCGGGCACCAGGGCGAGGGCCCCGGCGGCCTTGCCGAGGACGTTGTCGTGGAGCAGCCGGTGGGAGGTGCGGTCGGCCTCCTTGAACTCGGCGCGCACCGGGTTCAGAACGTGCGGGGCGACCTCCAGCATGAGCATGCGGCCCTGGGTGTGGACGCGCACGAAGACCGTGACGACCAGTTCCTCCTCCCAGCCGCCGACCCGGATGCGCAGGAAGTGCCGCCGCTTCTCGCCGCCCTCCTCGACGGCCCGCCGGCGGTGCTCGTCGAACACCTGCGGCGAATAGGGGGCCTGGTCGCGGTCGGCCAGCCCCTCGACGGGCAGGAACACGCACTCGTCGATCTCCAGACGGCGCAGCCGGTCGCGTACGGCGGCCTCCGCGTGCGGGGCGGGCATCCGGAGCTGTTCGAGCAGGGGCCGGACGCTTTCGAGGATCGTCCGGTTGTCGAGCGGCTGCTGCCCGGCGTCCTCGTCCGGCCGGAGTTCCACGGCGAGCACCCAGGTGTCGTACGGGGTGCCGGCACCGCAGAACGGGCGGGCCTCGTCGTACATGATCAGCGGGGCGTGCTGTTCGCGCCGGATGCGGTGCGTCAGGCGGGCGAGGCGCTCTCCCTCGACCCGCTCGGCGGGGTCGGCCGTGACGTCCGGGAAGCGCTGCGGGGAGAGTTCGGCGGCGAACGCCCGGGCGAATCGGTCGCGCCGGGCGGCGGCACACAGGGCGATGAGGACGAGCACGCCGATCCCGAGCCAGGCCTGCCAGACCTCGATCGACGCGCTGCCGTCACCGAAGCCCGGGAACAGCACGCCGAGGGCGTCGGAGCTCACCGAAGACGCCGGACCCGATGAACTGCCGGAACCGTAGGGGTCGTACGGGTCGTACGACGAACCGGAGCCGGACCCGTCCTCGGAGCCGGCACCGAACGCGGCCCCGACCATGAGGAGCAGGACGGCGGCGAAGGAGAGGCGTCCGTACCAGCGCGCCACGAACGCGGCGAACAGCCGGTACACCGGTGGCTGTTCGGCGCCGCCCCGGAGCCAGGGGGCGATCGCGAGCAGCAGACTGGCGGCCATCAGACCGCCGAGCAGCCAGCCGCTCAGCGGCGCGCCCACCACCCAGAGCCCGATGACGGCGGCGGACCACAGCAGTTCCTGCCGCCGGGCCCGCAGCGCGTGCATGAGGACGCGGGCCGCGTCGAAGCCGAGCGACGGGGCGACGATCCGCTGTTCGTTGAGGTACAGCTCCTCGATGACGCGGTCCCGGTACTCCGTGTCCTGGTAGGTCCCCGCGCACAGCAGCCGGGTCGCCTCGCTGGCGTGCGGCGGGAAGGGCGGCGGCTCCGGATGCGGAGGCGCCGGGGCGTCGGTGCGGTGCGGCTGTGGCGGCACGTAGGCGGTACTCATGCCGATCCCCCGAGTGCGTAAGGGTCTGTGGTGACCGCTGAGCTGAAGGGGCATCAGCATAGGGGGAGCACTACAGGGAGGGAAACCGAAATGTCAATATCGCGATCATGTGATATGCGTCAATCTTTGGCCATAGGCTGGCCCGGTGGGCGCACGCAACGGGCCCCGCACCGGCGGAACCGGTACGGGGCCCTGCAAGGCCTGGGCCCTGGAGCGGGTCGGGTCAGAGGAGGCCGAGACCGCGGACCGCCTCGCGCTCCTCCGCGAGCTCCTTGACGGAGGCGTCGATGCGGGCGCGGGAGAACTCGTTGACCTCCAGGCCCTGGACGATCTCGTACTTTCCGTCCTTCACGGTGACCGGGAAGGAGGAGATCAGGCCCTCCGGGACACCGTAGGAGCCGTCCGACGGGATGCCCATGGAGGCCCAGTCGCCGTCGGCGGTGCCGTTGACCCAGGTGTACACGTGGTCGATGGCGGCGTTGGCGGCGGAGGCGGCCGACGAGGCACCACGGGCCTCGATGATCGCGGCACCGCGCTTGGCGACGGTCGGAATGAAGTCCTCGGCCAGCCACTTCTCGTCGTTCACGACCTCGGCGGCGTTCTTGCCGGCGACCGTGGCGTGGAAGATGTCGGGGTACTGGGTGGCGGAGTGGTTGCCCCAGATCGTCAGCTTCTTGATCTCGGAGACCGGGACGCCGGTCTTCTTCGACAGCTGGGTCAGCGCGCGGTTGTGGTCCAGGCGCGTCATGGCGGTGAACCGCTCGGCGGGCACGTCCGGCGCGGCGGCCTGGGCGATCAGGGCGTTGGTGTTGGCCGGGTTGCCGACGACCAGGACCTTGATGTCGTCCGCGGCGTGGGCGTTGATGGCCTGGCCCTGCGGCTTGAAGATGCCGCCGTTGGCCTCGAGGAGGTCACCGCGCTCCATGCCCTTGGTGCGCGGGCGGGCGCCCACGAGGAGGCCGACGTTGGCGCCGTCGAAGGCCACGTTCGGGTCGTCCGTGATGTCGATGCCCTGCAGGAGCGGGAACGCGCAGTCGTCCAGCTCCATCGCGGTGCCCTCGGCGGCCTTGAGCGCCGGGGTGATCTCCAGCAGGCGCAGCTTGACCGGCACGTCCGCGCCGAGCAGCTGGCCGGAGGCGATGCGGAAGAGCAGGGCGTAACCGATCTGGCCGGCCGCGCCGGTGACGGTGACGTTCACGGGAGTGCGGGTCATGGCGTTCTCCGTATGACAGCTGGCGGTGGGGCGGTCCCTGCCCCGGGGTGCGGGATCCCGCTCCGGCTCGTGACCGGTGTCCACCACGGTGATCGATCATCGGTTCGGATGATCGATCTCTTGGCGTCAAGAGAGATCCAGCGGTCAGGCTATCGCGCATCCGCGGGCACGGACGGCCGGGCTCCCTGTGGCCCGCCCCACAGAGTGACGGTCCGGGTACACGGGTAGCCGAGCGGGTGCGTGAAGGGCGGCCGCTCCGTCCGGGAGAGGTGGGGACGGGGCGGCCGCCGCCGGGGGCCGACCGTGCCGGATTCCCGTGGGGGTATTTTCCGCGTGCCCACCTTTCGCCGCCCCATGCGCGCCCCCACGCTTCCCCCACACATATGAGCCCGTATGGACTCATACATGTGGCGCGCCGAGCCGGGTGCGGGGACGCTACTCGGTGCAGCCCCTCTCACCGGTGGCGGCCAGCACCGCACAGGCCTTCGCGTCCGTCGCGCTCTTCACCGGCACCATCGGGGTGTACGTGACCGTGTCGCCGGCGGCGGTGATGCTGTCGCTCTGCTTCTTCGCCGTACCCGCGCTGATCTCGACCTCGTCCCCCTGCGCGCCCTGCGTGATGCGTCCCCAGGCCGCGGCGCAGGTCTCGCTGTAGCGGACCTCCACCGTGGTGGCGCCGACGGTCGCGGTCCGGGTCGTGGTCACCAGGTCGCCGCTGCACCCCATGGCCTCGGCGTCCTTGCCCGCGCAGGCGTCGCCGCTGCACTTCACGCCGGGGGGCAGGTCGACACTGACGGTGGCGGTGGGCGAGGGGGACTTCTGGGCCTCGTCCTTCTTCTTGTCGTCCTCGGTGCCGACGACGTAGAACGCGGCGGCGACCACCACCAGCGCTCCCACCGCTCCGGCGATGAACGTCGACGTCCGCCGCTTGCCGCCGGAACGGCCGGAGCCGCCCTGGCGGCCGTGGCCGGACGTGCCCGGGGGCGGTGCGCCGTACGTTCCGGAGGGCCCCGGCGTGCGCCCGGCCGCCGCGGCCCCGGAGCCGCGGCGGCCGGCCGGCGGCGAGTCCGCCGGCGCGGCGACCCCCCAGGAGTTCGTCCCGGACGAACCGTCCCGCGTGCCGTCCTCCCGTACGCCACCCGTGGCGTCGCGCACGTCCGAGGCGGTCGGCTGCGGCGGCACGCTCGGCGCGACCCCGGCCGGCCCCGCGACGCCCGGGCGGACCGCGGCTCCCCCCTTGCCGGCGGATCTGCCGCCCGAGCCGGAGGACGGGCCGGCGAGCTCGCTGAGCGCGGCGCGCGCCTGCGAGATCCGGATCGCCTCCATCGTCATGTCGTGACGCATCTCCGAGCGGCTCCAGGCGCGCTCGGCGAGCTCCCACATGGTGGTCAGGTGCATCGGGTTGGTCCCGGTGACCTCGGCCAGGGCCACGATCGCGCCCTTGGGCGCGAGCAGCCGGCCGTTCAGATAACGCTCCCAGGACGTCTTGCTGTAGCCCGTGCGGTCGGAGACCGACGCGACGCTCAGGCCACTGCGGTCCACGAGCCGCCTGAGCTGGCTCGTGAACTCCCTGATCTGCGGATCCAGTTCATCCGGCAAGGCCTTCCAACGAGGCATTGCTTCCCCCCTCTTCCCCCCGGTTGGTGCTGGTTGTTCCCTCGCGCATGGTGCCCCTTGCCGAGTCCCCGTTGTGGCTACCCACGAGGATGCCGCCAGGCAGGGTCTCAGTTTCCCAGGGTGGGGGCGCACGGGAGCATCAGGGCCGCGGGCAGTCACCGTCGCACGCCTACTCACTCGCGGTCCAGTGTCCCATCGGTCGCCCCCTCGGCCGAACGGAGCCAGGCACCTGCGCACGGGACGTCCGGACCGTCCCGTTTGTTCACGCCGGTCCACTGTCCCACCACTTCGTCGCGCCACGGCGGGTTTGTCAACACATCGACACAGGCCGGTCACATACGGACTCATCGCAAGGATGTACGGGGATTCCGGGGGACGTAGCGGAACGGTCACTTCCGTGCCACAGCGGCCGGACAGCCGTTGAACAGGTCCTTCACGGTGCAGGAGTGTGGTGACCGGCGGCGGCCCGTCCCCTCACGGGGGTGTGGACGGGCCGCCGTTCGACGGGACCTGGGAGATGCCGTTTGGATCTTGCCGGGGTCGCGGGGTCCGGCACGGCTGTGAGGCGCCGTCGCCTGAAGCCGGCCTGACCCGAACGACACCCCCTAGCTGTCGACCGTGAAGTGCAGCGTGTCCTTCAGGAACGGGATCTCCAGCAGCGGATGCGGCTGCACCATCAGCGCCAGCAGCGCGATCACCAGGCCCAGCCCGCCGTACGTGACGATGTCCGTGAAGCGGGAGCGCACCGCGAGCATGCCGACGTCCGGTACCAGCCAGCGCAGCACGGACCCGGCCAGCAGGGCCACGCCGACCAGCAGCGTGCCCAGCCGGAACTGGTCCAGCGCGGTCAGCAGCAGCCCCAGTCCGACCGTGAGCAGCACGGAGAGGATCGGCCACTGACGGGCGGGCGCGGGGGCGTCACGGGGGGCCGCCCTGCCCCCGCCCTCGGGACGCGCGGTGTCCCTGGTGAACAGGGGGAACCGCCGGGTGGCGCGGCGCGGCCTGCCCTCGGCGTCGGGCGCGCTGACGGGGTCGCGGACCGTGATGTCCTCGGCCCGCTCCCGCTCCTCGGTGGTGCCCGGGGCGTCCGGGGCGTTCCGCTCAGCCGACACTGCGCTCCGCCGCCTCGACCACGTTGACCAGCAGCTGGGCCCGGGTCATCGGGCCGACGCCGCCGGGGTTCGGGGCGACCCAGCCGGCCACCTCGGCCACGCCCGGGTGGACGTCGCCCATGATCTTGCCCTCGGCGCTGCGGGAGACACCGACGTCGAGGACGGCCGCACCCGGCTTGACGTCCTCGGGGCGGATCAGGTGGGCGCTGCCCGCGGCGGCCACGATGATGTCCGCACGCCGGAGGTGGGCCGACAGGTCGCGGGTGCCGGTGTGGCACTGGGTCACCGTGGCGTTCTCGCTGCGCCGGGTCAGCAGCAGGGGCATCGGGCGGCCGATGGTCACACCGCGGCCGACGACCACGACCTCGGCGCCCTTGATCTCCACGCCGTGGCGGCGCAGCAGGGTGATGATGCCGTTGGGGGTGCAGGGCAGGGGGGCCGGCTCGTTGAGGACGAGACGGCCGAGGTTCATCGGGTGGAGGCCGTCGGCGTCCTTCTCCGGGTCCATCAGTTCGAGGATGCGGTTCTCGTCGATGCCCTTGGGCAGCGGCAGCTGGACGATGTAACCGGTGCAGGCGGGGTCCTCGTTCAGTTCGCGGACGACCGCCTCGATCTCCTCCTGCGTGGCCGTACCCGGCAGTTCGCGCTGGATGGAGGCGATGCCCACCTGGGCACAGTCGCGGTGCTTTCCGGCGACGTACTTCTGGCTGCCGGGGTCCTCCCCGACGAGGATCGTGCCGAGGCCGGGCGTGACGCCCTTCTCCTTCAGTGCCGCCACGCGGGCGGTCAGATCGGACTTGATCTCGGCTGCGGTGGCCTTGCCATCGAGAATCTGGGCGGTCATGACCCCATCCTCGCGGATGACCGGCCCCCTGTTCCAATCCGCCCGCATTCCGGGCGACCGCGGCACCTCCCGATCACGTATCGCCAGTTTCCGGCCAAGATCGCGATGTTGCACTTGCACAACACATACGACGTACGCCTGGACAAGGAAAGGAACGGTCAAGAACGATGAGGACACAGTGCCGCGGGCAGAACCGGGGGGACGGACCGCATCTGTAGAACTTCCTCCGCGCCGAGCCCTGCGTCGTCCCCGCACCTGGAGCGCAACGGAGGAAGAACCGCCATGAGTTTCGGCGACCCGAACAACCCCTACGGGCAGCCACCCCAGCAGCCGCCGGCCGGCAACCCGGGTTATGGCTACCCGCAGCAGCCCGGTGTCCCGCAACAGGGCTACGGCTACCCCGCCGCTCCACCGGTGTCCCAGCCGTACGGCGGCGGTCACATCCCCACCCGGATGCCCGGCATCACGCGCGCCGCGCAGATCATGCTCGGCGTTGTCGTCCTGGCCCACTTGATCATCACGGCGATGTACGGATACGCGCTGTCCGAGTGGGACGAGACGATGGCCGAAGCCGGCATCACGGGTGACGCCGAAGCCGAGCGGTTCGCCGACCTGGGCAAGGGCGTCGTCGTCTTCTTCCTGGGCCTGGCCGCCGTCTTCGCGGTCCTCGGCCTGGTGCTGCTGCTGCAGTACGCCAAGGGCGGCAACGGCGTCCGCGTCTGCTCGATCGTCTACGGCTCGTTCGCGATCATCAGCGGCATCTTCATGATCGCCGCGTACGGCCTCGGTCTGCTCATCATGGTGGTCGCGATCCTGCTGATCGTCTTCGCCGCGAAGCGCCCCAGCGCGGAATGGTTCAGGCGACCGCGCTACTGAACCGGCGGGCGGGTTCACGCCGTTCACCGCCACAGGGCCGTGTCTCATCCGACCGGGGGAGACACGGCCCTCGCGCGTGGCCCTGGTCCGACCGGGACGGCGGAGATGGGGGACCCGCCTCAGGCCGGCGTGTCCGCGGCGTCCTCGTCCGCCTTCCGCAGGGCGGCACGCAGCACGGAGGCGCCCGTGGGGGTGAGGGTGTGCAGCACGGCCGGGCCGTTGCGGACCGTGGTGACGAGTCCCGCGTCGCGCAGCGCGGTGGCGTGCCGGCTGGCGGCAGAAGCCGAGACTCCGGCGGCGCGGGCGATCTCACCGGTCGTGGCGCCGCCGGACGCGACGCGCAGGGCGACCGCTCGGGCGCGCCCGAGCAGGTTCGTCAGGGACCGCTCGGGATCGTCGGCGCTCGGGCGGCGGGCCTCGGGCTCGTGGAGCAACGAGTACCAGAGCACGGGCGGAAGTCCCGGGTCGGCGTAGGCGACCGGTTCGCCCCAGTTGAAGTACGAGGGGACCAGCGTGAGCCCACGGCCGTTCAGATGCAGGTCCCGGTCCTCTGTCTGCCGGGGGTAGGTGACCTCCAGGACGGGAGGACGCCAGCGCAGCATCGGCCCGAGCCCGGCGAGCATGCCCTCCACCCCACCGTCGAGCAGCCCGCGGCAGCGTGCCGCGCGCTCCGCCTCGATACGCGCCTGCACATGCTCTCCATGGGGGCCGATGACGGTCCCGTGGTAGGCGCGCAGCACCCTCACCAACCGCTCGCGCGCCGTGTGCTCGGCCAGTTGCCTGCTCCAGGCGGGTGCTCCGACGGTCCGGTCGAGGATGTCGATCTCCTCCATGACCCGTTCCGGGGGCGTGGCCAGAATCGACTCCAGTCCCGCGTCCAGACCGTCCACGGCGTCGACCGGGGTGAGGAAATCCGGGAAGTACGCGGCCCTCGGGTACAGCGGCAGCAGGACACTCCGCAGGACCCGCTCCAGCCCCTTCTCCCGCATCTGTTCCCGTGCGGTGCGATACCACCCGGCGTAGGCCCACCGCCCCCTCCGGGACTGGAGCCGGTGCAGGCTCGCGGTGATCTCGAAGAGCGGATCGGGAGCGGGGGCGAGCCGGGTCCTGGCCAGATCCACGTCGGTGAAGTGAATGCGGAGCATGTCGTTTCCCCCGTTGCGTTCGGATCCTGCTCTGCGGCGCACCAGCGGTCACCCGGCGCGGGTCGGCCGGACGATCGTAGGAAGCCGGGATCAGGATCCGATAAACGGGGGTTCAACGGGCAGGTGGCCAGGACTGCCGGGGCGTCAGCGCGACCGGTGGACGGCCATGGCGGCGGAGCGAGGACGTCCGGGCGGCTCCCGGTCGGGCCGGTTGCCGACCGGTGTGCCCCGGCGCGTGGTGCGCTCGCCGGGATGCCGGATGTTGACGAACAGCGTCTGCCCGTCCGGTGTCGCCGTGACCCCGGTGGCCTCGGCCCCGCGTGGCGCGGTGAGGATGCGGCGCACGGTGCCGGTGCCGACGGCGGGCAGGGCGTTGTTCCCGGCCGCCCGGTGGACGGCCCGGGCGCCGGGCACGGTGACGGTGTCCGCCTCACCGGCCGGCACCGGGGCGAAAGTCCCCGAGTGAGGGCCCGCCGGGCCCCGTGCCGGTGGCAGGCGGCGCCGAGGCGGACCCGTCCGCGCCGGGCAGCCCCGCGGCTGCCCGGCGCGCCGTCGACGAGGACCGTCCGGCGCTACGGGCCTGCGGTTCCGCGGTGCGCGGCGTTCGCCGACTCCTCACGCATCGGAACCTCCCCCGGCGGGAAGCGTTCTGTGGACCCTCGGTGGTGTCCGCGCGTTCAGGTGTTGCCGCACGGCCTTCACCGCGGCCGTTCCGACGTCGCCGTCCACCACCGACGCCGGTGCGTACCCCGGACCGTTGACCGCCTCCCGCCGAGAGGCGACGGACCGGGTCGGCCCGGGCACACCGGCCTGCGCCCAGGAGCGCAGATCGTTCCCCGGACAGGCCGCCGAAGTCGTACTCGACATCGCCCACGTCCTGGCAAAGGGCGTGGCCCTCCCGGATTTCGGCGATCCCCGTCCGGCGGTCCTCTCCGCTGTCCGGAGAGAACGAAAAGAAGCTGCCCGCGCAGTGGATGAACATTCCCTTCCGGGGTCTCCAAGGCCCCGAGGACGGTCCGGGTGGCCCCGTGGTGATCGATGAACCACTGATTCGCTTTCCGGTGCGCGGCAGAATTCCGTTCTGCGTCTATCCGTGCAGCGAGCTGCAGCGCGTACTGCCGGACTTCGTGGCGTAGTGCGAAAGGTACTCCGCGGTGATCGGCCCGTAGACGCCGTCCCCTTCGATGTTCGCCGGGTACATGGGGTCGGTCATGTTCTGGGCGTACCTGAGGGCCGTCTCGGTGGCGGGACCGAACTGACCGTCGACGGTTATCCGCTGGTTGTAGCAGTCCTTGAGAGTCCGCTGGAGCACCTCGACATGCTCCCCGCTGGCGCCCCTGGACATGGTGCAGTTCCACTTGCCGTTGTAGGTGGGGACATAGCCCTTGGCGCCGCTGGGGAACGTGTCGTAGGTCTTGCCGTTGCACCATCCGGCCGAGGAGGCGGCGGTGGCGGCGGTGGCGGCGGACGCGCCGGCCAGGCCGGAGCCGAGTGCCGACAGCACGACGGCGGCGACGGTCAGGACGGCACTGCTGCGAGGCGTGCTCTTCTTCTTCATGAATTCTCCCGGGATTGCGGGCTCCTGTGACAACGGCAGACTCGCAGCCCGCCATCAGCCCGGCAACACACGTGAGTCCCACCGCAAAAGCCCAGTTCATCTTCTGTGCGCGGGAGGACGACGGGAGGACGACGGGCACCGGTTTCCTCACCGGTGGGCGTTCAGCGGTCCCAGCTGTCAGGGGCGTCACATCCCACCGTCACTGAATGCCCACGACCTGGGCTTTTGAGCTGTGCGGAAAGCGCCTGTCCGCGCCGACTCCTGCCCTGCGAGGATGTCCGGCAACGCATTCGGCGAACAATTCCCGAAAGCCCCGGAACCTGCACCCGCTCAGGAGGATCGACCATTATGTTCAGGCGTACCGCAACAGTTCTCGGTACAGCGGCCGCGGCTTTCCTGCTCACCACGACCACCGCCGCCGCCGACAGCATCATCTCCGCGGGAGAAGACAACATCAAGTGGAGGAGAAGCTGCGACACCGTGTATTTCGGAGCGGTCGGCACGACGTACGCGCTTACCAGAAAGAACGACTCCGGGACGTGCAAGGGCGACGCCTGGGTCCGCGCTCACACCTCCAGCGGGTGGACGTCATGGGTGCACAGCTCGACCGAGGCGGAGATTTCGAGCTCGGGCGGCCATATCACCAGAGCGCAGCACAAGGGCTGCGCCGACTGCACCGTGCATTCCACGGAGTTGCGGTGGCTGGACTGAGCATGTTCTTTCGCGGGCTCCTCCCCCGCGCAGCCATACGCGTCGGCGGTATCGCCCGGAGAGAGGGGCGATTCCCACAGGCAGCCAGAAACGCGACAACGGATCGGAAAAGGACGATGTTCATGCGCATCAAGTCTGCGGTTCTCTCACTCGGCATCGCCGCCGTGTGTACCGGGCTCGCCGCTTCCCCGGCCACCGCCTACACCAACAGTGACCTCTCGAAGCAGGTGTGGACCCGGGACACCGGCCAGTGCTTGAACACCTGTGCCCTCGAGGACTGGGCGAACGACCTCGACGGCACCTTCTTCAAGCGTGACGTCGGCGGCAAGGCCCTCAAAATGCACATCTACAAGGGCGGCACGACCGTCGCCCAAGTCGAGTTCCACCCGTACGACGAAGTGCTGTGGGTCTACGACGGCGCCAACGACGGCGACACGATCTACGTCCGCCTGAAGTGGGACGAAGGCCCGTTCACGGACGCCGTCGACGCGAAGTACTGGGCACCGGGCGCCTCGACGGTGATCGACTCCAACTCGGTCCAGCTCGCCCCTGACGACGACATCGACGAGGGCACCGAGGTCCAGCTCCGCATCTACGACGACAAGGAGCTGACCGATCCGATAACCGGTTGGTACACCGTCGTTGCCTGACTCTCGGGCCGGTCGTGCCGGAAAGCGGCCGGCGCCGGTGCGGGGGCGGCTGTTGCGCCGGGTGAGCGCCGGGTTCCACGGCCCCACGGGCGACCGGGCCGGTAAGGGTGGGTACCGCTGCTGTCAGCCGGGATCCGGGAGGGCTTCGAGCCACTGGCTCGCGCCGGTGATCACGTCGGCTCGGGATCGGTGGCGGGCAGGTCCGAGAGGGCGTTCCGTGCCCGGGTTCGGGCCGGGTGAGGGTGCCGCGGCCGACGGGGCGCCCGGACTCTGCCCGGGCCCTCTCGACATGACGGGCTCCTGGTGACCCTCGATACACCCGGAACGGTGCGCGGTGCGGGCGTGGACGGGCAATGACGGAGCGTCAGGGACTGCCTGCTTCCGGCAGTGATCCTCGGCACGGAGCGGTGAAAGGATGTGCGGGTCGGCAACCGCCGTCCTCCATGAAAACCCTTACCCGGTAGGCAGGTTCACGTATGAGACTGACCCGAGGTGTTCTGCTGGTGGCCACCACGGCGCTCGCGCCGGCCCTCCTTCTCACCGGTCCGGCCTTCGCCGCCGACGCGGCGCCCTCGTCCGTCGCCGTCACGGCGGCGGCGGCGGCGGCGGCGGCGGACGAGCCCGGCACGCCGGTGGACGAGATGTCGGAGGAGGAACTCCGCTCCGCCATCGCCCGCATCCTGGCCGACCCGGACTCCGGCAAGGGCGTCAAGCGCGAAGCCACTGAAGCCCTCGGCGGCACCGTGGAGGACATGCGCGACTTCCTGAAGACCGGCTACCGCCTCGCGCAGTTCGAGGACGACCAGGTCGCCATCTTCCGCATCCTGGGAGACCCCGACTCCGGCAAGGGCGTCAAGCGCGCAGCCGTCGAAGCCCTTGAGGCGGGCACCCCGGAGGCCGCACGTGCTTTCCTCGAGACCGGTTACCGCCTCGCGCAGTACGAGGACGACCTCGTCGCCATCTTCACGATCCTCGGCAAGCCCTACGCCGGCAAGCGCGTCACCCGCGAGATCAACGAACTCCTCGACGCGCCCACCCCGGAAAAGGCACGCGCCTTCCTGGAGACCGGCTACCGCCTCGCCCAGGCGGAGGACGACCGCGTCGCCGTCGCGCGCATGCTGGCCGACCCCGACATCAGCGACGCGCTCCGCGCGGCGGCCGAGGAGGTCATCGACGGTACGCCCGAGGAACTGCGGTACTTCCTGGAGACCGGCCGGTACGAGGTGGACGAGTAGGGGGTCGCGTCCGCCCGGCCGCCCGTGTCGGCGGCCGGGCGGAGGGAACCGTCAGTGGAAGAAGTGGCGCGTGCCCGTGAAGTACATCGTCACGCCCGCCTTCTTCGCGGCCTCGACGACCAGCTCGTCGCGGACCGAGCCGCCGGGCTGGACCACGGCCTTCACCCCGGCCTCGGTGAGGATCTCCAGGCCGTCGGGGAACGGGAAGAACGCGTCCGAGGCGGCGTAGGAACCGGCCGCGCGCTCGGCGCCCGCCCGCTCAACCGCCAGCTTCGCGGAGTCGACGCGGTTGACCTGGCCCATGCCGACGCCGACGGAGGCACCGTCCTTGGCGAGCAGGATCGCGTTGGACTTCACCGCGCGGCACGCCTTCCAGGCGAAGGCGAGACCGGCCAGCTCCGCCTCGGTCAGGGCCTCGCCGGTGGCCAGCGTCCAGGTGGCCGGGTCGTCGCCCTCGGCCTGGAGGCGGTCGGTGACCTGGAGCAGGGCACCGCCGTCGATCGGCTTGACCTCGACCGGGGCGGCCGGGGCTCCGGGGGCGCGCAGCACCCGGATGTTCTTCTTCCTGGTGAGGGCGTCCAGGGCACCCTCCTCGTAGTCCGGCGCGACGATGACCTCGGTGAAGATCTCCGCGACCTGCTCGGCCATCTCCTTGCTGACCGGACGGTTCACGGCGATCACACCGCCGAACGCCGACAGCGGGTCGCAGGCGTGCGCCTTGCGGTGCGCCTCGGCGACGTCCGCGCCGGTCGCGATGCCGCACGGGTTGGCGTGCTTGATGATCGCGACGGCCGGGCCGTCGTGGTCGTACGCGGCACGGAGGGCGGCGTCCGTGTCCGTGTAGTTGTTGTACGACATCTCCTTGCCGTGCAGCTGCTCGGCCTCGGCGAGGCCGCCCGTCCCCGATACGTACAGGGCCGCCGGCTGGTGCGGGTTCTCGCCGTAGCGGAGGGTGTTCTTGCGCTCCCAGGTGGCGCCGAGGAAGTCGGGGAACCGGGAGTCGTCCACGGGGGCGTACTCGGAGGCGAACCAGGAGGCGACGGCGACGTCGTACGCGGCAGTGTGCTGGAAGGCCTCCGCGGCCAGCCGCTTGCGGGTGGTGAGGTCGAAGCCGCCGCCCCGGACCGCGGCGAGGACGTCGCCGTAGCGGGCGGGGCTGGTGACGACGGCGACCGACGGGTGGTTCTTGGCGGCGGCGCGCACCATGGACGGGCCGCCGATGTCGATCTGCTCCACGCACTCGTCGGGCGTCGCGCCCGAGGCGACGGTCTCGCGGAACGGGTAGAGGTTGACGACGACGAGGTCGAACGGCTCCACGCCCAGCTCGGCGAGCTGCCTCCGGTGGTCCTCCAGGCGCAGGTCGGCGAGGATGCCGGCGTGGACCTTCGGGTGCAGGGTCTTGACGCGGCCGTCCAGGCACTCGGGAAACCCGGTGAGCTCCTCGACCTTGGTGACGGGGACGCCCGCGGCGGCGATCTTCGCGGCGGTGGACCCGGTGGAGACGAGCTCCACGCCGGCCTCGTGCAGGCCGCGCGCGAGGTCCTCGAGGCCGGTCTTGTCGTAGACGCTGACGAGCGCCCGTCGGATGGCCCGCTTGTTGCTCTCGGCGGTCACTGGATAACTACCTTTCGTCCCTCAATGCGATAGCCGTTGCGGGCGAGCCGCCCCACGACCTCGACGAGCAGCCTTCGCTCGACTTCCTTGATGCGCTCGTGCAGAGCGCTCTCGTCGTCCTCGTCCCGGACCTCCACCACGCCCTGCGCGATGATCGGCCCGGTGTCGACGCCGTCGTCGACGAAGTGGACGGTGCAGCCGGTGACCCTGGCGCCGTACGCGAGCGCGTCCCGTACGCCGTGGGCTCCGGGGAAACTGGGCAGCAGGGCGGGGTGGGTGTTGACGAACCGCCCGCCGAAGCGCGCGAGGAACTCCTTGCCCACGATCTTCATGAACCCGGCGGACACCACGAGGTCGGGTTCGTGGGCGGCGACGGCCTCGGCGAGCGCCGCGTCCCACTCCTCGCGGGTCGGGTGGTCCTTGACCTTGCACACGAAGGTCGGCAGCCCGGCGCGCTCGGCGCGGGCCAGCCCCTCGATGCCCTCGCGGTCGGCGCCGACGGCCACGATCTCGGCCCCGTACGTCTCGACGCCGGTGGCGGCGATCTCGTCGAGGAGCGCCTGGAGGTTGGTGCCGGATCCGGAGACCAGCACGACGAGACGCCTGGCGCGCTCGGCCACGGGCTTGGCGGCCACGGTGGGGCCCTTTCTCGGGGAGCGTCTGCACGGCCGGCGGCACAGCGCTTTGTACATTCACACGAATGCTTCGCGCTCCCGGATACGGGGAAGCCTACGAAGCGGCCGACCGTCAGCAACGATACCGGCACACCGGGCGGCCCTCACGGGACGGGGGCGTGGCCGGAAGGTAGCGTCTGGGAAGAGCCGGCCCTGGGACGTCGGGGCGCGTGGGAACGCGAACCGTGCACCGGGCGTTCACAGGATGACGGACCCGGGCCGCGAAGAGCCGACGGGAACGCGCCGGCTCACCAGCCCAGTCGTAGTCGATACGTCGTGCGAGGCGGTCACGCCGGACCACGCCGTGCTTCATTAAGGGGAAGACGCTCACTTGATGCCGGACCGCAGCCCGCGACTTCTCACGTTCCCCCAGCAGTCCGCCCGGGGAGGGGAGCGGGGCACCGTGCTGCTGCGGGAGCGCCCCGCCTCGCCGCCCGACGCGCCCCAGGGCGGGGGCAGCGGCGACGACGGACGCCGTGGGGCCCAGGGCTCCGAGGGCGCGCAGGGCTCCCAGGACGACAACCCGTTCGCGCCGCCGCCGGAGGGGACTCCCGACCGGCCCTGGCAGCCGAGGCACCCGTCCGGCGGGGAGGGCGGCGGCCGCTCTTCCTGGGGCCGGAACTGGAGCGACCGGCAGCCCGGCCGCTCCCCCGACGGTTTCGGCGAGCGCCCGCGCGGCCCCGAGGGGCAGGGCGGCGGCCCTCAGGGGCCCGGCACCCGCTGGGACCCCACGGACCCGGCCCAGCGCCGCGCGCGGTACGCGCTGCTGTCCGGCATGTGGGCCTTCTTCTTCGGCCTCTTCAGCTGGCCCTACGTCGCGCTGCTGCTGGGAGCGCTCGCCCTGTACTGGGGCATCAGCGCCCTGCGCGCCAAGCCCCGCGCCCAGGACCCGGACGTCCCGGCGCCCGAGCCGAAGGGCCGCCCGCAGACCACGGCCGCGGTGAGCGGACTGGTCACGGGGTCGCTGGCGCTCGCCCTGGTCGTGGCGTCCTTCACGGCCCAGCTGGTCTACAGCGACTACTACACCTGCACGCAGGACGCCCTCACCCAGGAGGCCCGCCAGTCCTGCGACGATCTCCTCCCGGAGCAGCTGCGCGGCCTCCTGGGGGAGGGCGACTGACACCCGCTCTCACTCCTGGGCGCCGGGCGTGGGGTCCTCCTCCCCGGAGGCGGTGCCGGCGTCCCGCACGCCGAACGGCATGTCCCAGTCCCACAGGTCGGACGCGGGGTCCTGGGCCGCGGGGCCCTGGGCCGCGCGGGCGGAATCCCGGGTGCGGCGGGGCAGGTACGGCTTGTCGGGGGCGTCGCGCGGGAGTGGCGGGGCGGGCTTCGCCTCCGCCGGGACACGGCGGTCCCGTGGCGTGCCGGGTTCCAGGAGCCGGTGGCCCGGCCCCCGGTGGTTTCGTGGTGATGCGGGCCCCGGGAGCCGGTCCCCCGGCTCGCCTCCGGGCGGGCGGCGGCGCCAGGCCCGTACCGCCAGTGACGTGGGGACCGCCACCAGCGTGAGCCACGCCAGTGCCGCGGCTCCCACCTGCCACCACACCGGGCCGAACCGGGAGAGCGCGGCCACCCCCAGCGGCCCGCCCGCGAGCGCGGCGAGCGCGGACAGCAGGGCCGCGCACAGCACGGCCGCCAGTCCCGCCGCCCCGGCGGTCCGGCCACGGGTCCAGGCCGGGGCGGGCGCCGGTCCGCTCCTCGCGGCACCCCGTCCCACGAACCACCCCGCCACCAGTCCGGCCGCCACCGGCAGCGCCGCCGCCACCCAGTTCGACGGGGTCCCCGCTCCCGCGTCCGGCACCGCCGCGAGCAGCGGGAACGGCGGCAGTGGCGGGGCGGGCGGGGAGAACAGCGGGGTCACCCGGGTGCCGGTCCCGAGGAGGAAACCGGGGCCGAGGGCGTACGCCGCCGCCCACACCGCGGCGTTCGGCGCCAGCGTGACGCAGAGCAGCAGCACCGCCAGCCATCCCGACCAGCCCTCCGTCAGCCGCAGGAACGCCTGGCGGGTCTCCCCGCCGTGCCACCCCAGCGACACCGCGAGCAGCAGCGCCCCGCCGCCGGCCAGCACCGTCGCCCCGGCCGCCGCCGCCCGTGCCACGACTCCGGGACGGCCGTCCGGTCCGCGGACCAGATGGCGTACGCCCCTGGGCAGCACCGCGCCCAGCACCCGCTCCAGCGGTCCGCTCGGACGGCCGTACGCCGTCCACACCCCCGTCCCCGCGGCCAGTCCGGCGACCAGCGGCACGCACACCGCGGTCCACTCCCACGCCGGCCGCAGCCCACCGCCCGCGCAGTAGAGCGCGGCGGGAGTGCCGACGGCGAGGTAGCCGAGGAGGACGCCCGCCCACGCCGTACGGCCGGGGACGAGCGGGGCCTCCCGGCCCGCACCGCCCGCGCCGCCCTCCGCCGCGTCGCGGGCCGCCCGGTGCAGCAGCCACACCGGCAGCGCGAGCAGCAGCAGCGGCGGGACGCCCACGGGTGCGGGGACGCCGGAGAGCGTGTCGGTGCGGACCAGTTCGGCGCCGTGCGCCAGCAGCCACAGCGCCGCCGCGATGTGCAGGGCGCCGCCCGGTCCGCTGTCGGGGTAGGGCGAGCTGATCCACAGCAGGATCACGAGCACGGTGAGCGCCGCGAGCCCCAGTCCGGCCGCGAGGGCGCCGCCGAGGAGGCCGGCGGCAAGCCCTGGCGAGCGGTCACGCATGCGGGTGAGCAGGGCGGCCGGCGTCGTACGGCGAGCGGTCATCTGGGTCACGTCCGCCATGCTCCCAACGACACGCGCTTTCCCGGCGTAACGGGCGAAGCACGGTTGTGTCGCTCAATATACGTTTATGTACTTTTCCGGACGGAGGGGCACCCGGTGACATGGAGCCCCGCCACCCCGCTTCCCCCACCCGACGAACGCCGACGCCTGCGTGAGACGGCCTCACTGACACGGCCTCAGCTCGCGGAACGCGTGGGCGTCCGGCCCGAGACGGTGCGTGCGTGGGAGTCCGGCCGCAGCGCACCCCGCGGCCGGAACCGGGAGGCGTACGCGAAGCTGCTGGCCGGCCTGGCGGAAGGGGCCGCCGGTGCGGGGACGCGGGAGTCCCCGTCCGTCCGTCGGGAGAAGGAGGCCACAGAGGTGGTGACGGTGCGCGTGGACAAGCCGGCCGGCGACGGCCGTTCCGGAGAGTTCGCGCAGGCGCCCCCGCCGTCCTCCGTCTCCTCCGAGACCCCCGAGACCTCCCCGGGGCTGACACCCGCTCAGGCCTTCGACGCCCTGTACTCCTTCTGCGCCCCCGCCCTCGTCCGGCAGACCTATCTGCTCACCGGCCGCCGCACACTCGCCCGCGAGTCCGTGGAGCGCGCCTTCCAGTTGGCCTGGGACCGCTGGCCCGAGGTGGCCCGCGACCCGGACCCGGCCGGCTGGGTGCGCGCGGCGGCGTACGAGTGGGCGCTCTCCCCGTGGCACCGGTACCGCCGCCGCCACCGGCAGTCCGAACCGCCGCCCCCCGACGAGGACGACCGGGCACTCCTGGAGGTCCTGCTGCACCTGCCGCCGCCGTACCGCCGCACGCTCCTGCTGTACGACGGCCTCGGCCTCGGCCTGCCCGAGACGGCGGCGGAGACGGAGGCCAGCACCCGGGCGGCGGCCGGCCGGCTGACGCACGCGCGCGAGGCCGTCGCCGCCCGGCTCCCGGACCTGTCGGACCCGCGGGAGCTGCACCGGCGGCTGGCCGAGCTGGCTTCCACCGGGCGGCTGCGGGCGGCCGAACCGCCGGTGGTGCGCGACGCCAGCGAGCGCCGGGCGAGGATCTGGACCCGGGCCGCCGTCGCGTTCACGGTCGTGCTGATCGGCACCACGGCACTCACCCTGCGTACGGCCCCGACCCGCTACGAGCCGCCCGTGCCACCGGGCGGGACGGTGCGGGGCGTTCCGCCGCGGGTGGCACCCGGGCCCCTGTCGGAGGACCAGCGCGAGTTGCGCGCCCGGCTGCGGGAGGAGCTGCCGCGGGGACCGGAACGGCTGGCACCGCAGGCGCGATAGCCGTGGCCGGAGACGACGGTGGGCCCGTCCCCCTGCGGGGAACGGGCCCACCCGTACGGTGTCGCTCGGTGCCGTCCGCTCAGCCGGCGAGGATCGCGCGCGCCAGCTTCGCCGTCTCGGTCGGCGTCTTGCCGACCTTGACGCCGGCGGCCTCGAGGGCCTCCTTCTTCGCGGCGGCCGTGCCGGAGGAGCCGGAGACGATGGCGCCGGCGTGGCCCATGGTCTTGCCCTCGGGTGCGGTGAAGCCCGCGACGTAGCCGACGACCGGCTTCTTCACGTTCTCCGCGATGTAGGCCGCGGCCCGCTCCTCGGCGTCGCCGCCGATCTCACCGATCATCACGATCAGGTCGGTGTCGGGGTCGGCCTCGAACGCGGCGAGCGCGTCGATGTGCGTGGTGCCGATGACCGGGTCGCCGCCGATGCCCACGGCCGAGGAGAAGCCGATGTCACGCAGCTCGTACATCATCTGGTACGTCAGCGTGCCGGACTTCGAGACCAGGCCGATACGGCCCGGCTTGGTGATGTCGCCCGGGATGATGCCGGCGTTCGACTGGCCGGGGGTGATCAGACCCGGGCAGTTCGGGCCGATGATCCGGGTCTTGTTGCCCTTCTCCACGGCGTACGCGTAGAAGGCGGCGGAGTCGTGCACCGCGATGCCCTCGGTGATGACGACCGCGAGCGGGATCTCGGCGTCGATGGCCTCGACGACCGCGGACTTGGCGAAGGCCGGCGGGACGAAGAGGACGGACACGTTCGCGCCCGTCTTCTCCATCGCCTCGGCGACCGTGCCGAAGACCGGGATGTCGTTGCCGTCGATGTCGACCGACGTGCCGGCCTTGCGCGGGTTCACGCCACCGACGATGTTCGTGCCGTCGGCCAGCATGAGCTTGGTGTGCTTCATGCCCGTGGCACCGGTCATGCCCTGGACGATGACCTTGGAGTCCTTGTTGAGGAAGATAGCCATGGCTGTTCTGTCCCTCGTCCCTTACTTCGCGGCCGCGAGCTCGGCGGCCTTGTCGGCCGCGCCGTCCATGGTGTCCACGCGCTGCACCAGCGGGTGGTTGGCGTCGGAGAGGATCTTGCGACCCAGCTCGGCGTTGTTGCCGTCGAGGCGGACGACGAGGGGCTTGGTGACTTCCTCGCCCTTGTCCGCGAGCAGCTGGAGCGCCTGCACGATGCCGTTGGCGACCTCGTCGCAGGCGGTGATGCCGCCGAAGACGTTGACGAAGACGGACTTGACGTCCGGGTCGCCGAGGATGATCTCCAGGCCGTTCGCCATGACGGCGGCGGAGGCACCACCACCGATGTCGAGGAAGTTGGCGGGCTTGACGCCGCCGTGCGCCTCACCGGCGTAGGCGACGACGTCCAGGGTGCTCATGACGAGGCCCGCGCCGTTGCCGATGATGCCGACCTCACCGTCGAGCTTGACGTAGTTGAGGTTCTTCTCCTTGGCGGCCGCCTCGAGCGGGTTGGCCGCGGCCTTGTCCTGCAGGGCCTCGTGCTCCGGCTGGCGGAACTCGGCGTTCTCGTCCAGGGAGACCTTGCCGTCCAGGGCGATGACGTCACCGGAGGCGACCTTGGCCAGCGGGTTGACCTCGACGAGGAGCGCGTCCTCGGCGACGAAGGTCTTCCACAGGGTGACCAGGACGTCGGCGACCTTGTCGGCGACCTCGGCCGGGAAGTTCGCGGCCTCGACGATCTCGCGGGCCTTGGCGGGGGTCACACCCTCGTTGGCGTCGATCGGGGTCTTGGCGACGGCCTCCGGACGGTTGGCCGCCACCTCCTCGATGTCCATGCCGCCCTCGACGGAGGCGATGGAGAGGAAGGTGCGGTTGGCGCGGTCGAGGAGGAAGGAGACGTAGTACTCCTCCAGGATCTCCGGGGCCGTCTCGGCGATCATCACCTTGTGGACCGTGTGGCCCTTGATGTCCATGCCGAGGATGTCCGTCGCGCGGGCGACGGCCTCGTCCGGGGTCGCGGCGAGCTTGACGCCGCCGGCCTTGCCACGGCCGCCGACCTTCACCTGGGCCTTGACGACGGACTTGCCACCGAGACGCTCGGTGGCTGCGTGGGCCGCCTCAGGCGTGTCGATGACTTCACCGGCCAGCACCGGTACATCGTGCTTGGCGAAGAGGTCCCTCGCCTGATACTCGAACAGGTCCACGCGCTTCCGTCCCTATCAGTGATCTCGCGGTCGTTGGGTGCGTGGGCGTGCCGCGAAGGGCAACGTGACGTCCGCCGTGTCACAAGGGAGGCGCACACGGTGTCCGAGCGCGCGGCATGTCCGTCTCGCAGGTTATCGCCGCTTGGGTGACCTCTCTAAATCGCGGGTCACACGTGAGCGGTGATACCTGTCACATGATGCCGCCGTCCCTGGCACGGCGTGCCGGGCGTGAGGGGCCTCACCGGGCTGGGGTTGGCCCGGTGAGGCCCTTTCGAACAGCCCGGAGGGGCGGTGAACGCCCCGTTCTCCGGGATGCGGGGTGGCCGGCCCCCACCCCAATGGGGGCCGGCCACCCCTCCACGAGGTTCCGACCGGACAGACCGACGGCTTTCGGCTGTCCGGGTCCTGATGCCCCGCGAAGTCCTTTGTTACCCGCGAGTCAGGTACGGGTGGGGACACGGGTACGTGCGGTCGGACCGGCACGGGAGGGGCCGCGGCGGCTTCCGCCGGGGCCCGGAGGGCCGCCCGGTCGGGCAGGCTGCCGCGCCGCCCTCGCGCGCACGTGTCCGCAGCGAGGGGAGGGCTCCGTCCCTAAGCGGGTGAGACCGGGACGTCCCGGTACGGGGCCCGCGTGCCGGCCGCCTCGACGCGCACGGTGGGGCCGGGTACGAGCCGGAGCGGCGGCCGGTGATGCGCGGTGACGGCGTACGCGTCACCGTGTCGCGGTGTGCCGTGGTCCACGGCCGAGCGGCTGCCCGTCGTGCCGTCCGGCTGACCGGCGGGAGTGCCGGGAGTGTGCGGTGCGGGGGCCGGGCCGGCGTCCCCGGCTTCCCCGGCCCGTACGGCGTCCCGCGCGGGCCGGTGTCCGTGCTCTGCCTGGGTCGCGCCGCCGGCACGGGTGGACTCCGGACCGTGGGCTCCGGGGCCCGCGACCGGCTCCGGGGTCCCGGACGGTCCGTCCGGCCCCTTCAACTCGTCCGGGGCGTCCTGCCCGGGCGCGTCGGACGGCGGCGTCGAGGTGCCCGGCTGCGGGGCGGGCGTGCTCGGCCCGGGGAGCGTCTGCTCCGGCGCGTCGGGCAGGTGCGGGAGCTCCGGCAGCGGCGCGGGCTGCTCCAGGCCGGGGAGCGCGGGCAGGGCGGGCAGGGCTGGGAGGCTGGGCAGGGCTGGCAGGGCGGGGAGCACGGGCAGAGTAGGGAGCGCGGGCTGCTCCAGGCCAGGGAGCGCGGGCAGCGCGGGGAGTTCGGGCAGAGCCGGGAGCTGCCCCGGCGTCGACTCGTCCAGCCGGTCGGTCACCGCGTCGGCCAGGTCCCCGACCGGCCGTACGACCCGCTCGTCCACGGGCCGGGCCACGGTCTCGGTCAGCGGGCGGGCCGGGGCGGCCGCGTCCGGGCGCGGCGCGGTGAGGACGTCGATGACCGGCGCGGGACCGTTCGAGTCGGGCGGGGTGCCCGGATCGGCCGATGCCAAGGCCCCGATGGTGGAGGAGGCCTTCTCCGCCGGCCCGCCGTCCGCCGCCCGCGCCCCCTCCCCGCACAGCACGCCGAGCACGAACACCGCGCCCACCAGCAGGGCCAACTGGACCGCACGCCGCCCCGCCACCGTGCGCATCGCGCGCAGAGCGGCACCGGGCACGGCTGCTGACCGGATCAAGAGGGGCGGGTCCTCCCGGACGGCGGGACGGCTGGAGACACTTCGCGGGTCCCGAATCGAACGGCGTCGATACTCGCACGCGACTCCCGAGGTTGCGCAAGCCCTCCGTTACCGATGGGTACTCATGTCCGTTTTCACCGGCCCGAGTCCGCCCCTCACACCGCGTCCGGTATCGGCAACGGCCGCTTCTCGATCGCCGCCGCCATCACCTCCGGGAACAGATCGGGTGTGCAGGCGAACGCCGGTGCGCCCAGCGCGGCGAGCGCCGCCGCGTGCTCCCCGTCGTATGCGGGCGCCCCCTCGTCGGACAGCGCGAGCAGCGTCACGAACCGCACGCCCGACGCCTTCATCGCCGCCACCCGTTTGAGCATCTCGTCGCGTATCCCCCCTTCGTAGAGGTCACTGATCAGCACGAGCACCGTCTCCGCCGGCCGGGTGATCCGCGACTGGCAGTACGCCAGCGCCCGGTTGATGTCCGTACCACCGCCGAGCCGGGTGCCGAAGAGCACGTCGACGGGGTCGTCGAGCCGGTCGGTGAGGTCGGCAACCGTCGTGTCGAAGACGACGAGCCGTGTGTCGATCGACCGCACGGAGGCGAGCACCGCCCCGAACACCGACGCGTACACCACGGACGCCGCCATCGACCCGGACTGGTCGACGCAGAGGATCACCTCCTTCCGCACCGACCGCGCGGCACGCCCGTAGCCGATGAGCCGCTCGGGCACGACCGTCCGGTGCTCCGGGAGGTAGTGCTTGAGGTTGGCCGCGATCGTGCGGTTCCAGTCGATGTCGTGATGGCGTGGCCGGCTGACACGGGCGCTGCGGTCGAGGGCGCCGGTGAGGGTGGCCCGGGTGCGGGTGGCGAGCCGCTTCTCCAGGTCCTCGACGACCTTGCGCACGACCGCCCGTGCCGTCTCCTTCGTCGTCTCCGGCATGGCCTTGTCGAGCGACAGCAGCGTGCCGACGAGGTGGACGTCGGCCTCGACGGCCTCCAGCATCTCCGGTTCCAGCAGGAGCGTGGCGAGGCCGAGCCGGTCGATGGCGTCGCGCTGCATGACCTGGACGACGGAGGAGGGGAAGTAGGTCCGGATGTCCCCGAGCCAGCGGGCCACCGACGGTGCCGACGCGCCGAGCCCCGCCGAACGGTCCCGGCCCGCCTGCGGCTTGTCCCCCTTGCCGTAGAGCGCGGCGAGCGCCCCGTCCATCGCGGCGTCCTGTCCGGACAGCGCGCATCCGGTCCCGTCGGCCGTGTCTCCGCCGAGCACGAGCCGCCAGCGCCGCAGCCGCTCCTGCGCCGGGTCCGTCGTCCCTGCCGCCTCGCCCTGCGTGTCCGTCATCCCGCCACCCCCGCCAGTCCGTCGCGTACCCTCTCGTCCTCCCCGTCCGGCCCGAGCAGCAGCCGCAGGACCGGCAGCACGGCGTCCGCGCGGGCGGTGTCGGGGTCGGGGGCGAAGCCGGGGGTGCCGGAAACCGCGGCCGCCGTGCCGCCGCGTGTCCCCGGTCCACGCCGGACCAGTTCACCGAGGGTGCGCCGCACCCCCGGCTCGTACGCCGAGAACGTCCGCCGCAGCAGCGGCAGCACGTCCGTGAACGCCTCCGCCGGTACGCCCGTCAGCCATGTGTCGACCAGCCCGAGCAGCCGCTCGTCGTGGACCAGGAGCAGTCCGCCGCCGGAGCCGCCGCCGACAAAGCCCTCGATCCACGCGGCCGCGTCCGCCGGTGGCGTGCCCGGCGACAGCACGAGCCCCATGAGCCGCGCCGCCTCGTCCTGCGCCAGCTCCCCGTCGTCCAGCAGCAGCCGCACGGACCGCCCCCGTATGACGCCGGGCACGGTGTCCCGTGCGGACAGGGTCCGCAGCACCGACTGCCAGCGGGCGCGCAGCTTCCCGTGGCCCGGTGCGGGGGCGTCGCCGAGGAGGCCCACCGCGCCGTGCACCGCGTCGACATGGCGCCGCATCTCCTCGGCGGCGTCGGCGTCCAGTGCCGCGCAGGCCGGGGGCAGTCCGACGAAGACCCGCTCGGCGAGTCCGGCGGCGACCTCGGCCAGCGCCGCCGTGTCGGTGCCGCGCACGTCGCCGTAGCGCAGCGAGCGGACTAGGGCGGGCAGCGCCTGGGCGAGGTGGCCGACGTCCGTGTCGAGGGCCGCGCGGTCGGTGAGGATCCGCATCACCGTGGGCAGCGCCTCGGGCAGTGCGGCCAGCAGACAGCGCTCGGCGAGTCCGGTGACCTCGGCGAGGCCCCGCGCGCCGCCGGCGTCCGCCTCCGCCTTGGCGGTCGCGGCGGCGAGTACGGTCGTCCCCCAGACCCCGGCCTCGGCGACCCGCACGGACAGCTCGGGCTCCCAGCGCAGCCGCCATGTCTCCCGGAAGGTCCCCGTGCCGCCGCGTGCGGCGGCCGGCTCTCCCCAGCCGATGCCGAGCAGCCGCAGCCGGTGCAGCAGTCTGCCGCGCTCCGCGTCGGTCTCCTTGCGCAGGTCGAGTTCCAGCTCCCGCGCCCCGGCCTCGGGTTTCAGCCGCAGCCGGCGCTGGGTCCGCTCGAGGTCCCGCTGCAACGGCACGGCGGGCGCCGTCGCCGGCACCTCCCCGAGCACGTCGCCGACGATCAGCCGGTCGCGCACCAGTGCCAGCGGCACGTCGGAGCCCTCGCACATCACCGCCCGTACGGCGTCGGTCGTCTCGCCCAGGCCGGGCAGCGGACGTCCGCGCAGCGCGGCGAGGGTCTCCGCCAGCCGTACGGCCTCGATGACGTGCGCGGAGGAGACGATCCGGTCCTCGGCCCGCAACAGCCCGGCCACCTTGGTCAGCCACCGCTCGACCGGCCGGTCCGGGGCGCCGAACAGATGCCCGTACCAGCCCGGGGAGTCGATGCCCGCGCCGTAGCCGCTCGTCCGGGAGAGTCTGCGGTTGGTCCAGGGCACCCAGGTCATGTCCGTCTTCACCTTGGGCAGCCCCTTCAGCAGGGCACGGTCGGCGGCGACGGTGGCCCTCCGCCGCAGCGCCGGCACGTGCCAGGCCCCGCAGACCACGGCCACGCCGTCCTCGGACTCCCGCTGTGCCGCCCGGATCCGCAGCCGCATGTGCGCCTCGCGCACGAGGTCCCGCCGGTGTCCCCCGCTTCCGTACTCCTCCCGCAGCGCGGTCATGGCCTCCTCGAGCGCGGTGAACGGTGCGACCGCGTCCCCCTCACCCACGCCCCGGTGTTCGACGACGTCCTCCCACCACCGCTCGGCGTCGTCGTACCCGGCGGCTTCGGCGAGCACCCCCAGGGGATCGATCCGTAGGCCGTCGCCCGCGCCGGGCCCGGGGCCCTCGTCGTCCTCCCAGGCCAGTGTGTGCGTGGCCGGCAGGTCGATGAAACGGGCCTGGACCTTGTGCTCCAGCGCCCAGCGGAGCGCGACCCACTCCGGGGAGAACTCGGCCAGCGGCCAGAAGGCCGAACGCCCGGGTTCGTCCACCGCGTGGGCGAGCAGCGCGACCGGTGGCCGCATGTCCTCCTCGGCGGCGAGCGGGACCAGCACGTCCGCCTCCGGCGGGCCCTCGATCAGCACGGCATCCGGCCGGGCCTCCTCCAGCACCGCCCGCACCGCCCGCGCGGACCCCGGCCCGTGATGCCGCACGCCGAGCAGCAGCGGCCCCGCGGTGCCCGCCTTCCCGCCGTTCATCCACTGACCTCCCGGCAGGCCCGGTAGAAGTCCTTCCAGCCGTCGCGCTCGCGGATCACGGTCTCCAGGTACTCCCGCCAGACGACGCGGTCCGCCGCCGGGTCGCGGACGACCGCGCCGAGGATGCCCGCGGCGACGTCCCCGGCCCGCAGCACGCCGTCACCGAAGTGGGCGGCCAGCGCCAGCCCGCCCGTGACGACGGAGATCGCCTCGGCGGTCGACAGCGTGCCGCTGGGCGACTTGAGCTTCGTCCTGCCGTCGGTGGTGACCCCGTCGCGCAGCTCGCGGAAGACGGTGACGACCCGGCGGATCTCGTCGATGCCGTCGGGCACGGCCGGCAGGTCGAGGGAGCGGCCGATCTGGTCGACCCGGCGCGAGACGATGTCGAGCTCCGCCTCCGGGGTCTCCGGCAGCGGCAGCACCACGGTGTTGAAGCGGCGGCGCAGGGCGCTGGACAGCTCGTTGATCCCGCGGTCGCGGTCGTTGGCCGTGGCGATCAGGTTGAAGCCGCGGACCGCCTGCACTTCCTGGCCCAGCTCCGGTATCGGCAGCGTCTTCTCCGACAGGATGGTGATCAGCGTGTCCTGGACGTCGGCCGGGATGCGGGTCAGTTCCTCGACGCGGGCCGTCATGCCCTCCGCCATGGCCCGCATCACCGGGCTGGGCACGAGGGCGTCGCGGCTGGGGCCGTGGGCGAGCAGCCGGGCGTAGTTCCAGCCGTAGCGGATGGCCTCCTCCGGGGTGCCGGCCGTGCCCTGCACGAGCAGGGTGGAGTCGCCGCTGACCGCGGCGGCCAGGTGCTCGGAGACCCAGGTCTTCGCGGTGCCGGGCACGCCGAGCAGGAGCAGGGCGCGGTCGGTGGCGAGGGTGGTCACCGCGACCTCGACGATGCGGCGCGGACCGATGTACTTCGGCGTGATCACCGTGCCGTCCGGCAGTGTGCCGCCGAGCAGGTAGGTGGCGACGGCCCACGGCGACAGCCGCCAGCGGGCGGGGCGGGGACGGTCGTCCTGCGCCGCCAGCGCGGCGAGTTCGGCGCCGAAGGCGTCCTCGGCGTGCGGCCGCAGCGTCTGCGCGGGCGTCGCGTTCGCGGGCGCGGAGCCGTCCCGGCTCGGGTCGACGGACGTCGGTTCCACAGAGACAGGCATGGTTGATTCCCTCTCCAGCTCGGCCGGTTCGGATCTGGCACCAACCGTGCACCACGCCACTGACAATCGCTCTGGCCTGCGCGAATGCGCTCACCGGGGCGATTGTCAGTGCGAGGATCTAGTTTCGGTGGCATGACTCAGCAGGGGGTGCGCTGGACCGCGGACCAGGTGCTGGCACTGGCGCCTGACCCCGCGTCACGCACGGCGGGGAGCGAACTCGGCGCGGCCGGTCCGTGGTCCGGGACCGGCAGTTCGGGCGAGGGGACGGTGTGGGGTCTGTGCGAGGGCGGTGGGAGCACTCCGTACCGGACGGTCGTCGACGTCGCGGACGCCTCCGGGCCCGCGTACCAATGCAGTTGTCCGAGCCGTAAGTTCCCGTGCAAGCACGCGCTCGGTCTGCTGCTGCTCTGGTCGGGCGGGGACGGGGCGGTGCCACGGGAGGAGGCGCCGGAGTGGGCCGAGCAGTGGATCGCGGGCCGGCGCACGCGCGCGGAACAGAAGCGGACCGCGGGTGCCTCGGAGGCCTCGGGCCCCGCCGCTCCGGAGGCGGCGCGGCGCAGGGCGGAGCGCCGGGCCGAGCGGGTGACGGCGGGTGCGGTGGAGCTGGAGCAGCGCCTGACGGATCTGCTCCGCGGCGGCCTGGCCTCGGCCGAGCAGTCGGGGTACGGGCTGTGGGAGGAGACCGCGGCCCGCATGGTCGACGCCCAGGCGCCGGGGCTGGCCGCCCGGGTGCGTGAGCTGGGGGCGCTGGCGGGCGCCGGGCCGGGCGGGCCGGTGCGGCTGCTGGAGGAGTGCGCGCTGCTCCACCTCCTCGGCCGGGGCTGGCTGCGCCGGGAGCGGCTGCCGGAGGGGCTGGCCGCGACGGTCCGGTCCCGTATCGGCCTGCCCGTGTCGGCGGACGGCCCGGCGATACGGGACCGCTGGCTGGTCCTCGCCCAGTACGACACGGCGGACAGCCGTCTGACGACCCGCCGCATCTGGCTGTACGGCACGGATTCGGGGCGCACGGCGCTGCTCCTCTCCTACGGTGCGGCGGGCCGCGCCCCGGAGCTCGCGCTGCCGGTCGGGCCGGCCCTCGACGCCGAGCTGTCCGCGTACCCGGGCGCGGGGCAGCCGCGGATGGCCCTGGGCGAGCGGTTCGCGCCGCCCGCGCCGACGGACGTACGGCCGCCGGGGACGACGACGGCCCGGGCGGCCGCCCGCTACGGCGAGGCGCTGCGCGACGACCCCTGGCTGGACTCGGTCCCGGTGACGCTGGACCGGGTGATACCGGCTCCGGACGGTGACGGCTGGCAGCTGGCCGACGCCGACGAGGACGCGGCCCTGCCGCTCACGCCGGCCGCGCGGTCCCGCCCCGGTCTGTGGCGTCTGGTCGCCCTGTCGGGTGGCGCCCCGGTCAGGGTCTTCGGCGAGTGCGGCCACCAGGGATTCACTCCATTGGCGGCATGGCCGGAGGGACCCGGTGAGGCGGTGTCACTGTGCTGAGCGGTGCGCTCGTCCCCGTTCCCGTCCGCCCCAGGAATTTTTCGGGCATCACTGGACACTCGGCGCGTGTGAGTCTTCGACCGTGCCGGGACGCCCGTCGGAAAGGAAGCTCATGAGCAGGACGACCACCGCCGTGGACGCGCCCCTCCCGGATTCCTGGGAGGAACTGGTGACCGCGGCCCTGCTGGGCACGGACCGGCGTACACCGGCGGGCTCCGTGCCCGGGCCGGACGCGCCGTCGGCCCTGCTGGACGCGGTGGCCGTGGCGACCGTGCGGCGACGCGCCGGGCTGCGGCCGGCGCGGGCCGCGGAGCGTCCGCGGCCGGCGCCCGAGGATCCGCGCCCTCCGCTGCCGTCCGCCGCCGCGCACCGGCTCACGACGCTGCTCACCGACCGACCCGGCACCTCGGGCGGCGGGCGCCGGGGCACGGCTCCGGACCTCATGGAGCTGCTGCCCCAGTGGCTGGCGACGGCGAACGCCCGCGGTTTCGCGGCACCCCCGGCCGCGCTGCCCGCCCTGCTCGACGCCGCGCGGGGACGGACCGACCTGCGTCCGGCGGCGCTGCGCTTCGCGGGGCCGCGCGCCCTGTGGCTGGCCCGGTTCAACCCGGACTGGCGGTTCGCCCTGCGTTCCGCGCCGGGCGGGGACACGTCCGCGCCCCGTCTCCACGACACGGAAGGCGTACGGCGGCTCTGGCAGGAGGGTCTCTTCGCCGAACGGGTCGCCCTCCTCACCGCCCTCCGCTCCCGCAAGCCGGCCACCGCGCGCGAACTCCTCGCGGCGAGCTGGGCGACGGAACGGGCGGAGGACCGCCTGATGTTCCTGGACTCGCTGCGCACCGGACTCGGCCCGGACGACGAGCCCTTCCTCGAGCAGGCCCTGGCCGACCGCAGCCGCAACGTACGGGCGACGGCGGCGGAGCTGCTGACGGCGCTGCCCGGCTCCGCGCTGGCGGAACGCATGGCGGTCCGGGCCGTGGCCTGTGTGGCCGTCGACCATACGCGGAACACGCCGACGATCGCCGTCGAGGCGCCGCACGAATGCGACGCGGGCATGGAACGCGACGGCGTGGTGTCCAGGGCTCCCGCGGGCCGGGGCGAACGGTCCTGGTGGCTCGGCCAGTTGGTGGAGGCGGCACCCCTGGGCAGCTGGTCGCGGCGGCTCGGCGGGCGTACGCCCCGGGAGATCGTGGCGCTGCCGGTGGCGGACGACTGGCAGGGCGAACTGCACGCGGCCTGGTGCCGGGCGGCGGTACGGCAGCGCGACGCGGCGTGGTCCCGGGCGCTGCTCGGAGAGCCCTCCGCGCCGGAGGCGGGCGGACCGGGGGCGGTGTCCCTGGCCGAACGCGCCAAGCTGCTCGGCACGCTGGACGCCGCCGAACGGGCCGAGTGGGTGGCCGGGTTCATCGAGACGCACGGCCTGTCCGAGGCGTTCCAGCTGCTCGGGGTGTGTGCCGTGCCCTGGGCGGCGCCGGTCGGACGAGCGGTGGTCGACGCGCTCAACATCGCGCGTGACGCAGGGAGTTATCCATGGAGTTTCAGCGGAGTCATGGGCCTGGCCGAACGTTGCCTCGACCCGTCCGAGGCCGGCCGCCTCGACGCGCTCCTGGCGATACCGGACGAGCCGGAGAACGCGTCGCCCGGAGCCGGCGGCTACTGGTCGGAGGCCTTCCAACGCCTGGTCACCACACTGCGCCTGCGCGCGGCCATGCTGACAGAACTGACCCCGGCCGCCTCCTGACGTCCCGGAACGAGGAGACCGCCCCCAGCCGACTCATCGCGAGCAGCCGCACCGTGCCGACCGCGGGCGGTCGTGCCTCCCCCAGTGCCCCGAAGGCCTGGGAGGTGCCCCCAGGGGCGATGGGGGTTCCCCCGCCGGGGGAGGCACCCCGCAAACGCCGGGCCGCGCGACCCACCCCCGTCCCACGCCGGCCCCGGGGCGACAGAGCCGAGGCGCCGGGTCCGGTCCGGCGACCGGCCGAGCCCCGGCCACCACGCGCGCGGCGCCACAAGGGCGGGCTACGCCTCCGCCGGCTGGTGCACGTTCGCCCGCACCCAGTCCACGATGGACGCCGTGGTCGCACCCGGGGTGAAGATCTCCGCGACACCCTTCTCCTTCAGCGGAGCGATGTCCGCCTCGGGAATGATCCCGCCGCCGAAGACCAGGATGTCCGCCGCGTCCCGCTGCTCGAGCAGCTCGATGACGGCCGCGAAGAGCGTGTTGTGCGCCCCGGAGAGGATGGACAGACCGATCGCGTCGGCGTCCTCCTGGATCGCGGTGTCGACGATCTGCTCGGGGGTCTGGTGAAGCCCGGTGTAGATCACCTCCATACCGGCGTCGCGCAGCGCCCGCGCGATCACCTTGGCCCCGCGATCGTGGCCGTCGAGCCCCGGCTTGGCCACCACCACGCGGATCGGACCGGCTGCCACACCCATCACTGCCTCCATGAAGCGACTACATCCATCCGTACCGACAAGTACCGCACACATCCGTCATGCCGTACACATCGCTCGGGTGCCCCGGCCCGAACCGGCCGGGGAAGTGAACGAACGTTATCTCCAGCATCCCGCAACCGGCAGTTTCACGGTGCGCAGCGAGGGGCAAATCACACGGAGGGACACGTTCACCGCGCAGCGTTCCCGGGCTCGGAGCCCCGCGCACCGCATGCCCGTGCACCACTCGGGCAACGGTGGGAACATGCGCACAAGGGATTCGCACCGAGGTCGCCGTACCACCGCGCCCCCTCCACGCATCGCACACGCGCACCGTCGACCGCTCTCGTAGCGATTTCCCATGAGGGCACACGGGGGACAGGGCTGTCCTCCCGCGTGCCGACAGGAGGTCGGCCATGAAGGTCACCGAGACAGCTCTTCCCTTCCTGCCGCTCTGCCGGCGCCTCCTGCCGACCCGGCTGGCGGATCTCTCCCTGACCCTGCTGAAGGCGACCGCCCTGGAGCTGGCGATCCTGGCGGGCCACCTCCTGCTCTACCCCGCCGGCATCGTCCAGGAGCGCCGGGACGCGCGCCCCGCGCTGCCCGCCCCGGACGGCACCGCACAGCTGCCGGCGGAGGCCAAGCCCCCGGTGGTGCTGCTGCACGGCTTCATCGACAACCGGTCGGTCTTCGTCCTGCTGCGCCGCAGCCTCGCCCAGCACGGCAGGCAGCAGATCGAGTCGCTCAACTACTCCCCGCTGACCTGCGACATCCGCATCGCGGCCGAACTGCTCGGCCACCACATAGAGCAGGTGTGCGAACGCACGGGCAGCCGCCGGGTCGATGTGGTCGGGCACAGCCTCGGCGGGCTCATCGCGCGGTACTACGTACAGCGGCTGGGCGGTGACACCCGTGTGCGGACGCTCGTCACGCTCGGCACCCCGCACTCCGGCACACGCGTCGCCCCACTGGCCAACGCGCACCCCATCGTGCGCCAGATGCGCCCCGGCTCACCGGTGCTCGAGGAGCTCGCCCGGCCCGCGCCGGGCTGCCGTACGCGCTTCGTCGCCTTCTGGAGCGACCTCGACCACATCATGGACCCGCTGGAGTCGGCGTGCGTCGAGCACCCCGACCTGACGACGGTGAACGTACGGGTGAGCGGCGTGGGCCACCTCGCCCTGCCCGTGCACCCGGCCGTGGCGACCCGTATACGGCAGGCCCTGGACACGGCGCATCCCGAAGAGCCGGCCACCGGCCGCCCGGAAGGCCTGACGGTGGCCTGAGCGCGACACGCCCGGCACCGGCGCCACGGGACAACCGGAACCACGCGCCCCCTCGACAGCAATCCGAACAACAACGGTCCAAGAAGGCCCACTTACCGCCGTCGACCCGTCCACCATCTCGAACAAACCTCGAACAAAAAGCCAAGACCGCGCCCGTCGTCCGCCAAAAGACGACCGATTGCCCGTTTCCTGCGCGCGTGAAACCTGCGGAAGATTGTCGTGCCCGCATACCGCCGGGTACAGTCGCCGCACTGCTCTGGCAGCCCCTGTTGTCGAGGCGAAAGAGAAGTTGGTGAACGACCGTCACCCGTCGGGGACCATGGACCCGGCTCCGGCTTCCGACGCCGATCCGGCGCCCCATGCGTCGTACGGCACCCAGGAAGCCCAGTACGGCGACTTCACCACGTACGGCGGTTACGACGCCACTCATTTCGGGACCGGCGGCCACCCCACCGGAAGCTTCGCCACCGACCCCCTCTTCGGCGACCTCCCCGGCGGCGGCCACGACACGGGCGCGTACGAGACCGGGCACTGGCCCGCGCATGGTCACGACACCGGGCAGTACGACACGTACGCCACCCCGTGCCCGTCCGCGTACGACACCGGCGGCTACGACGCGACCGCCTGGACCACCGGCCATCACCCGATGCCGGTGATCCCGCCGCAGGCCACCTCCCCGGAGACCAGCGGCCAGTGGGATTCCGGTGAGTGGCTCCAGGCCGATCAGGCCGGGAACCCCGCCGACCGGACCCAGCAGTGGGACTGGGGCACGCAGACCTTCGACAGCGGTGTCTACGACGCCACGCAGTGGAACTCCGACGGCGGCGACACCGCCGCCCCGGCGCCCGCGTCCGGCCCCTATGAGCCGCAGGCCGAGTCCTACGAGCACCGGGCCGAGCCGTTCGACCAGGAGCCCTACGAGGCTCCCGCCGCCGACGGGCCGGCCGACACCGGTGAGCTGCCCGCGGTGCACCTGCTCGAAGAGCAGGAGGAGACCGTTCCCGCCCCGGCGCCGCGCGCGGCCTCACGCGCCGGGTCCCGTTCCCGCCGCCGTACGCCCGCCAAGCGCTCCGCGCTGCTGACGGTGGCCGTGCCCTCGGCGTGCGTGATGGGTGTCGCCGGTATCGCCGCGGCCTCGGTCGGCGACCTGACCGACGACGGCGGCCAGGAGACGGCGACGACCGCGGCGGACGTCCAGCCGGTGAAACCGTCCACCGCCAACATCAAGCTGGACACCCAGCTGGAGAGCCTCGCCGCCGGCGCCGACGACTTCGCCGACCGGGCCAGCCGCACCCAGGAGCGCATCGACCTCAAGGCGCAGCAGGAGGCCGACCGCAAGGCGGCCGCGCAGGAGGCGGCCCGCAAGGAGCGGCTGCGGCCGAAGTTCGCGCTCCCGGTCGCGCAGCACGGCCTCAGCGCCTACTACGGCCAGTCCGGCATCAACTGGATGTCCGTCCACACCGGCATCGACTTCCCCGTCCTGTACGGCGCGACGGTGATGGCCGCCACCGACGGCACGGTGCGCACGCAGCTCAACTCCGCCTACGGCAACATGATGATCGTGACGGCGAAGGACGGCACGGAGACGTGGTACTGCCACCTCTCCAGCTACCAGGTCGCCTCCGGTACGACCGTGAAGGCCGGCGACCCGATCGCCTTCTCCGGGGACTCCGGCAATTCGACCGGTCCGCACCTGCACTTCGAGGTCCGCCCCGGCGGCGGCTCGGCGATCGATCCGCTCGCCTGGTTCCGCAGCCACGGCCTCGACCCGTCGTAGGACCAACCCCCGACGGGTCGAGGCCCGCGGCTACAGCTTCTCCACCGGCGCGTACCGCAGCAGCAGCCGCTTGGGCTTGGTGTCCCCGAAGTCGATCGTCGCCTCCGCGTTCCCACCCGTGCCCTTCACCGCGACCACGGTGCCGAGGCCGAACTGGTCGTGGGTGACCCGGTCCCCGACCGCCACCGACACCACGGGCTTCTCCGCGGTCCGCCGGGTGGCGAAACCTGAGGCGCCCGACGCCGACGAGCGGGAACGGGACGACGACAGCGAAGCCGCCACTCCCGACACCGGACCGGAGGACACGGACGCGCTCGCTCCCGTCCGCTTCCACTCCAGATGGGTGGCCGGGATCTCCTCCAGGAACCGCGAGGGCGGGTTGTAGGACGGCTGACCCCACGCGCTGCGCAGCGTCGACCGGGTCAGGTACAGCCGCTCACGCGCGCGCGTGATGCCGACGTACGCCAGGCGCCGCTCCTCCTCCAGCTCCTTGGTCTGGCCGAGGGCGCGCATGTGCGGGAAGACGCCGTCCTCCATGCCGGTGAGGAAGACCACCGGGAACTCCAGGCCCTTGGCGGTGTGCAGGGTCATCAGGGTGATGACGCCGGAGCCGTCCTCGTCCTCGTCGGGGATCTGGTCGGAGTCGGCGACCAGGGCGACCCGCTCCAGGAAGTCGGACAGCACCACGGACTCGCCCTCGCCGCGCTCCTGCTCGAACTCCAGGGCGACAGCCGCGAGTTCCTGGAGGTTCTCGATCCGGGTCTCGTCCTGCGGGTCGGTGGAGGCCTGCAGCTCGGCGAGGTAACCGGTGCGTTCCAGGATCGCCTCCAGGACCGTCGCCGGGCCCGCCCCGGACTCGACGACCGTACGCAGGTCCTCCATCAGCGTGTTGAACCGCTTGACCGCGTTCGACGACCGCGCGGCCATGCCGTACGCCTCGTCGACGCGCCTCAGCGCCTGCGGGAAGCTGATCTTCTCGCGCTGCGCGAGGGCGTCGATCATGGCCTCCGCACGGTCGCCGATGCCCCGCTTGGGGACGTTGAGGATGCGGCGCAGCGGCACCGAGTCCTCGGGGTTGGCGAGCACCCGCAGATAGGCCAGGACGTCCCGGACCTCCTTGCGCTCGTAGAAGCGGACGCCGCCGACGACCTTGTAGGGCAAGCCGACGCGGATGAAGATCTCCTCGAAGACACGGGACTGGGCGTTGGTGCGGTAGAAGACGGCGACGTCACCCGCCTTCGCCTCGCCCGCGTCGGTGAGGCGGTCTATCTCGTCGGCGACGAACTGGGCCTCGTCGTGCTCGGTGTCCGCGACGTACCCGGTGATCCGCGCGCCCGCGCCGGCGTTGGTCCACAGGTTCTTGGGGCGGCGCGACTCGTTGCGCTCGATGACGGCGTTGGCCGCGCTCAGGATGGTCTGCGTGGAACGGTAGTTCTGCTCCAGCAGGATCGTGGTCGCGTCCGGGTAGTCCTCCTCGAACTGGAGGATGTTGCGGATCGTCGCGCCGCGGAAGGCGTAGATCGACTGGTCGGCGTCACCGACCACGCACAGCTCGGCGGGCGGGACCTCGGTCTCGGACGGTGCGCCGGCGGGGTGCCCGGCGGTGCCGACGAGCTCACGCACCAGGGCGTACTGGGCGTGGTTGGTGTCCTGGTACTCGTCCACCATGACGTGCCGGAAGCGGCGACGGTAGTGCTCGGCGACGTCCGGGAAGGCGCGGAGCAGATTGACCGTCGTCATGATCAGGTCGTCGAAGTCCAGCGCGTTCGCCTCGCGCAGCCGCGACTGGTAGAGCGCGTAGGCCTGGGCGAGGGTCTTCTCGAAGCCGTCGGCCGCCCGGGCGGCGAAGTCCTCCTCGTCGATCAGCTCGTTCTTCAGGTTGCTGATCTTGGCGCTGAAGGACTTCGGCGGGAAGCGCTTGGGGTCGAGGTCCAGGTCGCGGCAGACCAGGGCCATCAGACGCTTGGAGTCGGCGGCGTCGTAGATCGAGAACGACGACGTGAAGCCGAGCTTCCTGCTCTCACGGCGCAGGATGCGCACGCACGCGCTGTGGAACGTCATGACCCACATGGCGCCCGCGCGCGGGCCGACGAGCTGCTCGACACGCTCCTTCATCTCGCCCGCGGCCTTGTTGGTGAAGGTGATCGCGAGGATCTGGCCCGGATGGACGTTCCGCTCGGCCAGCAGATGGGCGATGCGGTGGGTGAGCACGCGGGTCTTGCCGGAGCCGGCACCGGCCACGATGAGCAGCGGGGAGCCGGAGTGCGCGACGGCGGCACGCTGGTTTTCGTTCAGCCCCTCCAGCAACGCGGCGGCGTCGATCACCGGGCGCGGGGCGCCGTCGCGGTAGTAGGCGTCCCTGTCCGGCGGCACGTCGAATCTCCCGCCGAACAGGTCGTCCGGAATCTGCTCCGGTACGTGCTCGTCCTCGGGCGGTGGCGGGGGCTCGTCCGCGGGGCCCCGCCGGGCCTGGAGGTCCGCCAGGAAGCTGTCGTCAAAGAGGCTGCTCATCGCTCTCCGAGTCTAGGGCGCTCCACCGACAACCCGGGGCCACCCCGGGAACATCCCCGCTTTCCGGCAGCCGGGGCAGGGTGTGCACCCTCCAGAACCACTGCCTCACCCTGAGTGACCCCACACGTGAGGTCACGAAAATGTATCGGGCATATCACCCGTCAACCTTCACAAGGGCCACACCAGTTGGCTACGGTGCGGGCGGGCCGTACGACCCCCACCGGCGAACCCCGCCGGGCCGCACGGCCTCCGCCGAGTCCGTCCCTGCCGATCGCGGCAGCCGGAGCCGGGGACCCACCGAGACCATGGGGTGAATCGGCCCACTCCCTCGCGGAGCGGCCGTAGGGCAACCCTTCCGAATCACCCGCCCGAACCCGACAGCTAACCCGGTAGGCGGAGCATCGGAAGGAGTCGCCTCCCTTGGCGTCGCACCGCAAGTCGCGCACCCCCGGCGCGCGCGTGGCAGGCATACGGACCCCGGCCCTCGCCACGGCCGCCCTGACCTCCGTGGCCCTGCTGTCCCAGACGGCGGGCGCCGCCCCCTCCGACGACGGCAAGCCCAGCCTGGAGGAGGTCGAGAAGAAGGTCGACGAGCTCTACCGCCAGGCGGAGTCGGCGACCGACAAGTACAACGCGGCCAAGGAGAAGACCGCGAAGCAGCGCAAGCAGGTCGGCACCCTCCTCGACGACGTGGCCAAGCGCACCCAGAAGCTCAACGACGCGCGGGAGGAACTGGGCTCCTTCGCCGCCGCCCAGTACCGGACCGGCGTCGGTGTCCCCGACACCGCGACCTTCCTGCTCGCGGACACTCCGCAGGACTTCTTCGACCGGTCCCAGCTGATGGACCGGATGACCGGCCGCCAGAAGGAAGCGGTCGACGACTACGTCACCCAGCAGTCCGAGACGATGAGGAAGCGCCAGGAGGCCACCGAGAGCCTCGAGACGCTCACCGAGTCCCAGGGCGACCTGAAGACGGCCAAGGCCACCGTCCAGAAGAAGCTCACCGACGCGCGCAAGCTGATGTCGAAGCTGACCGCCGAGGAGAAGGCGCGGCTCGCGGCGATCGAGGAGAAGAAGCAGCAGGAGGCCGCCCGCAAGGCCGCCGAGCTCGCCGAGCAGCAGGCGGAGCAGCAGAAGACCCAGGAGAAGGCCGCCGCCCGGCAGGACAGCGGCACGTCGGGCAGCACCTCCGGATCCGCCGGCTCGACCACCGCGCCGTCCACCGGCTCCTCGTACGCCACCAAGGCCGAGAAGGCCCTCGCCTTCGCCCGCGCGCAGATCGGCAAGCCGTACGTCTGGGGCGCCACAGGCCCCGGCTCCTATGACTGCTCCGGCCTCACCCAGGCCGCCTGGAAGGCCGCCGGCGTCACCCTCCCGCGCACCACCTACGACCAGGTCGACGCGGGCACGACGGTCCCCGTCTCCCAGGCCCAGCCCGGTGACCTGGTCTTCTTCTACGACGACGTCACCCACGTGGGCATCTACATCGGCAACGGGATGATGATCCACGCGCCGAAGCCCGGCACGTACGTCCGCGAGGAGTCGATCTACTACGACGGCGAGTCCTCGATCCACAGCGTGGTGCGCCCCGCCTGACCTGCCCGGGGACACGCCGCCCGGCGCTACGACACGCGGCGCCGGGCGAAGGGCATCAGGTCCACAGCACCGCGATGAAGACGTTCGCCGTGGTCAGCAGACCGACCAGGCCGAACAGGCCCTTGTCCACCTTCTCCTCGTCCCGCTTCACATAGACCAGGCCGAGGATCACGATCAGCAGGGCCAGCTTCACGCCGATCTTGATGTTGTCGACGGAGTAGTCCTGGGCCTGGTTGAGGCCGACCAGGACCACACCGGTGACCAGCATCGTCAGCGCACCGTGCAGCATCGCGGGGACGAACCGGGCGGTGCCCCGGCCCATCGCCTTCATCTGGGTGAGGAAACCACCGAGGAGCGACGCGATGCCGATGATGTGCAGACCGACGAAGAGGTGGATGAGTACGTCCATGAGGCCGGAGCCTAGCCACAGCCACCTCGTAGCACTCCGGCGCCCTCATCCACCGCTCCTCCGGCATATCGGTCATCACCCTGAGTGAAGGTGACGAAGCCGGAACGGGATCCTGGTCACTTGAGGTCACTCGACGGTCCGCTCACGCCACTTCCGCACAACCCGTTACCGGGACCACGCGGCCGGGCCTAGCGTCCTCCCCCAGGTGACCGGCTCTCCACCGCCGCCCGGTCCAGGGGCGGCAACCGGACACCACCGCCGAGAAGGTCCGGCGGCGGACGGCTCCCCCTGTGCACCCCCGCCGCCGGACCGCCGGACGGCAGTCCGCTCCGCGCGGTCGTCGGAAAGGACGGGAGTCCAGGTGGCAGCGCACCGCAGGACCCGACAGCGCACGGCGGGCGGCACCACGACCCGCGTGGCCGCCGCCCTCGCCCTCGCCGGCGCGGCCACCGCGACCGGCTTCGACGGGACGGGACACGCCGAACCGCAGCTGACACCGGACCGGATCAAGGCCGATGTGCACAAGCTCTACCGGGAGGCGGAGGCCGCCACCGAGAAGTACAACGGCGCCAAGGAGAAAGCCGAGTCGGCCCGGCGTCGGCTGCGCGATCTGCAGGACGAGGCGGCCCGCAGGAAGGACCGGCTCAACTCCGCGCGGGACGCCCTGGGCTCGGTCGCGGCGGCGCAGTACCGCGGCGGCGGCCTGGACCCCGCCCTGCAGCTCTTCCTCTCCGAGGACCCGGACGGCTACCTGGACGGCGCCGCGCTCGCCGAACGGGCGGGCAGCCGCCGGCAGGCGGCGGTGGGGCGCGTACGCACACAGCTCCGGGAGATCGAGCAGTTGCGCGGCGCCGCACGCGTCGAGGTGAAATCGCTGACGGCCCGCCGCGCCGAGCTCGAGCGGCACAAGAAGACGGTCGACACCAAGCTGACCGCCGCCCGCCGGCTGCTGTCCCGGCTGACCCCCGGGCAACGCGCGGCGCTCACCGACGGCACCGGCCGCGCCCCACGCGCCTCGGCGGACACCCGGGACGCCCTCGCGGCCCCCGGCCCCCGTGCGGCGGAGGCCGTCTCCTACGCCTACGCCAAGCTCGGCAGCCCTTACGTCTGGGGCGCGACCGGCCCGAACGCCTTCGACTGCTCGGGTCTCATGCAGGCCGCGTACCGCTCCGCCGGCGTCTCCCTGCCCCGCACGACCTACGCCCAGATCGACGCGGGCCGCCGCATCCCCCGCTCCGAACTCCGCCCCGGGGACCTGGTCTTCTTCTACTCCGGCATCAGTCACGTCGGCATCTACGTCGGCGACGGCCGCATGATCCACGCCCCGAACCCCTCGGCCCCGGTCCGCGTGGCCCCCATCGACGAGATGCCCTTCGCGGGCGCCACGCGCGTGGTCTGAACGGCCCGTTCAGACCAGTCGCCGCGCCGTCGCCCAGCGGGTCAGTTCGTGGCGGTTGGACAGCTGGAGCTTGCGCAGGACCGCCGAGACGTGGGACTCGACCGTCTTCACCGAGATGAACAGCTGCTTGGCGATCTCCTTGTAGGCGTAGCCCCGGGCGATCAGCCGCAGTACCTCCCGCTCGCGCTGGGTGAGGCGGTCCATGTCCTCGTCGACCGGCGGGGCGTCGGTCGAGGCGAAGGCGTCCAGGACGAAGCCGGCCAGACGCGGCGAGAAGACCGCGTCCCCCTCCTGCACCCGGAAGATCGAGTCGACCAGGTCGGTCCCGGTGATCGTCTTGGTCACGTATCCGCGCGCACCGCCCCGGATCACCCCGATCACGTCCTCCGCCGCGTCCGACACGGACAGGGCGAGGAAACGGACCGGCTGCTCGGCGTCACCCATCAACGGGGCGCAACGGCGCAGCACTTCGACACCGCCGCCACCGGGCAGGTGCACATCGAGCAGGACCACCTCGGGCCGGGTCGCGGTGATGACCGTGACCGCCTGATCGACGTCGGCGGCCTCGCCGACCACCTCGACACCGGTCTGCTCGGTCTGCCCTATCTCCGCCTGGACCCCCGTGCGGAACATGCGGTGATCGTCGACGAGGACGACACGCACATGACGCCCGGCGGTGCTGCCGGCCGGCTCCATGGACTCGGCCCCCTTCGCCTCGGTCGGCTCGCTCATGACGTCTTCTCCATCTCCATCTCCAGCTCGACCTCCGTGCCGCCGTCCGGCACCGCGCGCAGCCGCGCCGTGCCGCCGTTGCGCTCCATGCGGCCGATGATCGATTCTCTGACGCCCATGCGGTCGGCGGGTATCGAGTCCAGGTCGAAGCCGGGGCCGCGGTCCCGGACGGACACGAAGACCGTCCTTCCCTCGACTTCGGCGTAGACCTGCACCGCGCCTCCCTCGCCACCGTACTTGGCGGCATTGACCATCGCTTCGCGCGCGGCCTGCATCTGTGCGCCGATTCTCTCGTCGAGCGGGCAGTCGCCGACGACCACGACCTCGATGGGGACCCCGTGCTTGTCCTCCACCTCGGCGGCATTGCGCTTCACCGCCTCGGCGAGCGTGGTGGGTTCGTCGTCCTCGTCCTTGCCGTTGCCCTCCGGCTTGTAGAGCCAGGCGCGCAGGTCGCGCTCCTGGGCCCGGGCCAGGCGGCGCACCTCGCCCGCGTTGTCCGCGTTGCGCTGGATCAGGGTGAGGGTGTGCAGCACCGAGTCGTGGACGTGGGCGGCGACCTCCGCGCGTTCCTGCGCCCGGATGCGCATCAGACGCTCCTCGGAGAGGTCCTGCGTCATGCGCACCAGATAGGGGCCGGCGAGGAGGGTTATGCCGACGAGGACCGCGAGGGCCGCCTGGAGCACCGAGCCGAGGTGGCTGCCGGAGCCCCGCAGGACGAAGATGCCCGAGGCGCCCGCCGTCACCAACAGCACACCGGCCACGGCCCGCAGCAGCGTGACCGTGCGCCGGCGGCGGCCGACCTCCATCCAGCGGGCCCGGCGGGCGTTGTCCGCCTGCCGCCAGACCAGGGCGACGCCCGCACCGACCAGCACGGTCGGCCAGAGATAGGCCCTGGCCCCGTTGGTCAGGTTCACATTGCCCACGAAGATCATGGCCACGACGACCATGAGGAGCAGGGCGACGATCTGCCCCTTGTCCGGTTTCCGGGTGACGAGTCTGCGCCGGCCGTCCGGCGAGGCCTCCGTCGTCACCAGTGAGGGCGGCTTCTGCGCGTCCACACCGCCGACGCCCAGCGGTACGAAGAACCAGAACGCGGCGTACAGCAGCGCGCCGAGACCGTCGGCCATGAACAGACCGACGAAGACGAGACGCACCCAGATTACGGGCAGCCCGAGGTGTCCGGCGAGCCCCCGCGCCACACCACCGAGCCAGCGTCCGTCACTGCTGCGGTAGAGCTTGCGCGGCGGCCGCGGCTCGGCGAGTGGCGCTGCTGCGGCTTCCGACATGCCAACGATGGTCACACGCCCGGGGTACCGGAGCATCAGGGTCGGTCCCGGAGACTCCCCTGATCTCCACGGGCCGGGTCCGTCGAACGCTCCCCCGGCCCCACTCGGGGGCCGATATCAGGGTCCGGCCAGGGTCGTACCGACTGCCGCCACGGCGGCTCGACCGTCACCATGGACCCATGACCGATCACCAGCACGCCGCGACGGGTCCGGGACCCGTCTCCGCCCCGGAGGGAGCGACCGCCCCGGCACCGGAGCCGGCCGACGAGAGCGGACGCTTCCGGCGCGACCGCCGGCACCGGATGCTCGGCGGGGTGTGCGCGGGGCTCGGCCGGCAGTGCGACATGGACCCGGTGATCTTCCGGATCACACTCGCGGTCCTGTCCGCCACCGGCGGCATCGGCCTCATCTTCTACGGCTTCGCCTGGCTCTTCGTCCCGTACGAGGACGAGGAGGAGAACGAGATCCGCCGGCTGCTGACCGGCCGGGTCGACGGCCACACCCTGACGGCCGTGCTGTTCGCGCTGGTCGGCTGCGGCGTCTTCCTCACCATGCTGAGCAACGACGGAGTGCTGAGCTTCGCCGTCATACTGTCCCTGCTGCTCGCCGGCGCCGGGTACTGGTCCCGGCGGCGTGGTGCGCCCAGCCCCGACCACATCGCCGCCCAGGCCGTGGCCGACGCCCCGCCGGAGCCCCAGGCACCGCCGGCCCCCTCCGCCTTCCCCTCGTGGTGGCGTGATCCCATCGTCAAGGACGGCACACACGTCGGAGGCACGGGCTATCTGTGGGGCCCCCGGGACTCCCGCGACATGGACATCGCCGCCGCCGTCGACATCGGCCTCGGCCCCCGCACCGGCACCCGCGACACCGCGTACGCACCGCACCGCCGGCCGCCGAAGCCACGCGGCCCCCGCGGGACCGGCGGCTGGATCTTCCTGCTCGCCCTGCTCGCCTGCGGCCTCGGCACCGGGCTGGCGTGGGAGCAACACCCCCTCGGCACCAGCCTGCAGACCGGCCTCGCCTGCGCCCTCGCCGTCTTCGGCGTCGGTGTGGCCGTCAGCGCGTTCCTCGGCCGCACCGGGGCGGGATCGATCATCCTGGCGGTCATCACGGCGGGCCTGCTCGCCGGCTCGGCCGCCCTGCCCAAGGACATCGGCACCGACTGGACGCACACGGCCTGGGAGCCCACCTCGGTCGCGCAGATACGCCCGACCTACGACCTGGGCGCCGGCGAAGGCGTCCTGGACCTGTCGGCGATACGCGTCCCCGCGGACGGAACCGTCTCGACACGGGCCGATGTCGGCCTGGGCCGGATCCACGTGATCGTGCCCAGGGACGTGACCGTGAGGCTGAGCGTCGATGTGGGAGTGGGCGACATCCAGTTGCCGGGCGACAGGCGGAAGGACGTGGACGTGGCACCGGGCAAGCACAAGGAGGTGACCCTGGAGCCGCCGGCCGGCGTCGAGGAGGCGGGCACGCTCGACCTCGATCTCCAGGTCGGCGCGGGACAGGCGGAGGTGAGCCGTGCTGCGTCATGAGTTCCAGCCGGGCAGGCTGGTGGCCGGCGCCTTCCTCACCCTCGCCGCGGTGATCTACGCCGGCGACGCGGGCGGCGCCTGGGACACCCCGTGGTTCGTGGTGATCCCCGTGGTCACCGGCGGGCTCTGCCTGGCCGGCGCGGTGGGTTCCCTGACCGGCCTCGTACGCCGCCGCCGAGGCAGACCGGTCTCCCGCGGGACCGACCCGGGGACGGCACCCTGAGCGGGCGCTACCGGTACCCCCGTCCGCTGCCGCCGCCGGGCACGAAGAACGGCGTCCACGGACGGTAACGGAGCGCCCGTCGGCACCAGTGAGGTCAAGGCCGTCAGGTGCGGGAGGACACGACCCTGGGAGATGTCGTTTGGATCTTGCCGGGGTCGCGGGGTCCGGCACGCACCTCTGCGGCGTTGCCGTCGGTCCTCGACGCCCCGCGTCGACTCCCTCCTCCGCCTCGCAGCCGCACGCACCGGACCCCGCCCGGCTCGGCTGTGAGGCGCCGTCGCCTGAAACCGGCCCGATCCAGACGACACCCCCTAGGAGCGCCCTCGGCTACGTCGGTTCCTGATCAGGGCATCCAGTGACCAGAGGGGCGCGCCGGCCAGTACGAGGGGCACCCAGCAGAACATGTACGGGAGGTCATTGCCGTAGTAGTACGGGTCGGCGGCCCAGCTCACGGTCAGCCACAGGCTGAGGGAGATCAGCGCGCCGCCCAGGGCGGCCAGGCGGGTGAGCAGGCCGAGCAGGGTGCCGATGCCGACGGCCAGTTCTCCGAGGGCGATGGCGTAACCGAAGGCGACAGGGCTCTCCAACGCCATGTCGACCAGCGCGGGGACGGCGGAGGAATCGCGGACGCCGCGCATCATGTCGCCGATCGATCCGGCGCCGGAGTCCTTCATGAACGCGCTGTCCGTGAGTTTGTCGAGGCCGGCGTAGATGAAGGTGATTCCGAGGAAGATGCGCAGGGGGACGAGGGCGTAGCGGGTGGCGGTGTCCCGCCAGTCCCTGTCGCCGTCGAAGTGGGGGGAGTGCGTGTCCGTGCGCATACCGTGAGTCATCGCTGTCCGCCGCCTCTCACCGCCGTGCCGGCACTCCTCGATAGACCATACGTACGACGAATGACGGCGGCTCAATCCTGAGGGCGGGGTTTTTCTTCGGGGTGCGGTACTCGTGGGCGCGGGTGCCCCGCGTTGGTGTGGGCCGGGGGTGTTCGCGCAGCCCGGCGCTTGCGGGGTGCCTCCTCCGGCGGGGGTACCTCCAGCCCGCCCGTGCCGCCCTGCGGCACGACTGCCCGCGGGAGCGGAGGCATACGGCAGCTGTTCGTGGGAGTGGGTGCCCGCCTAGTCCGTCACGTCGATCGTGTAGCGGTTCGTCTCCGCGCCCGCTGCCGTGACGACCTGTACCTCCACCCGCCCCGGTTCCACCTCCACCGGCACCGGCACGGTCAGCAGCGCGTCCGTCGGGTTGTCGAAGCCGCCCGTCACCGGGACCAGCGGCACGTGCACGTTGACCGGCCCGACCCGGACCACCATCCGGGACAGACTGTCCGCCCCCTGGGCGCCCACAGGAACGAACCCGGCTCCCCGGATCTCGATGTCGTCGCCGGTCCGGATCGGCGCGTCCAGATCGCCGGCCTCCCGCGCCCGCACCACCGACAGAATGACCGGGCGCCCACCCTCCGCGTACTTCCCCGCGAGATACGTCGCCGCCGACACCAGCACCACCACCGCGAGCCCCCACGGCAGATCCGGCAACTGGTCCGGCCGCCGGGCCAGCCGCACCGCCGCGAACGCCAGGGCGACACCGCTGATCACGACGTACTGGATGTCGGCGAAGCTGCCCCGCCCCGAGTCGTCGGTCAGCAGGTCCGCCGCCCTGGGCCGGTACGCGCGTACCTTCTGCAGCCGCTGCCCCAGCACCCGCAGCCCGACCACCCGCCGCACCAGCACGGCGATCCCGCACACCACGGCCAGTACGGTCACCACACCGGCACCGCGGGCGAGTTCGAGCCCGTCGATCAGGGCGTCCCGCTCCCGGTCACCGGAGGCGGCCGCGAGCCGCCCCACCAGAACGAGCACCGCGAACGCGAGGAACAGCACCCAGCACGCGGCCACCGCGCGGGACGTGGAGAGCCGGTTGTCCTCCCCGATCACCGGCGCCAGCGCACCCCCGCGCGCCCGGTGGAACCACGACGCGGCGGTCAGCGCCCCGGCCACCACCAGCGCGGCCAGCAATCCGGCGGTGCGCGCGGCGGTCCATCCCGCGCCGATCGCCGTGAGCGCCTGCCCCAGGAGCAGCAGCACGAAGCCCGCCCACACCACACCCGCGGTCCGCCGCCACAGCCGCACCAGCCACGCCGTGCCCTCGGCCCGCCCCCGTTCGGCGACGACCTCCGCGGCCTGCGTCAGCTCCTCCGACACCCACTGCCGGGAGGCGGAGGCGGAGTGGGCCACCGCGGCCGGCACCCCCTGTCCGGCCGCGAACTCGTCCCGCTTCAGCAGGAACGCGGCGACCGCGCGCCGATGCCCCTCACGCACGCCGTGCGGACAGTCCCCGCAGGTGCAGCCACCCTCGTGGGCACCCATGTCGGGGCCGCCCTGCCTCGCCTCCTGCACCGCCACGCCCGAAGCCCGCCTTCCCCACCGTCGAAGCCATCAAAAAACACGACACAAGTCCCCCGCGACGAAAGCGAATTGTGCCCTACCCCGCCCCCGCCCCGTCCGGCAGGACCGGTCCGGACGAGTGAACTTCGAGGCGCCAGGTTGACCCGCTGTCTACGTCAGCAGATCCGGCTCGCTCCGGCTGATGTCCTGCCACATCGGCTGGTAGTTGATCCACGCCACCAGGTCCCCGCCCAGCTGCTCCCGCGTCGCCACCGCCTGCCGGTGGTCGATGAGGACGGGCCGGCCCGCCGCCTTCGCGGTGAGCTGCACCTGGCAGGACCGCTCCATCGTCACGAACCACCAGGCCGCCGCGTCCACCGAGTCGCCCACGGTGAGCAGCCCGTGGTTGCGCAGCACCAGTGCCTTGTGGGAGCCGAGCACATCCGCGATCCGCCGTCCCTCCTCGGCGTCGACGGTGACGCCGCTGTAGGCGTCGTAGAGGGCGTGGTCCTCGTAGAAGGCACAGCTCTCCTGGGTGATCGGGTCGAGCAGGTCACCGAGGGCGGCGAGGGCGCGGCCGTGCACCGAGTGGCAGTGGGCGACGGCGACGACGTCGGGCCGGGCCGCGTGCACCTGGGCGTGCACGGTGAACGCGGCCTGGTTGACGTGGTGGCCGCCCTCGACGACCTGGCCGTCCCGGTTGGCGAGCACCAGGTCGCTCACGGTGACCTGCCGGAAGGGCATCCCGAACGGGTTGACCCAGAAGCAGTCGCTGAACTCCGGGTCGCGTGCGGTGATGTGCCCCGAGACACCGTCCTCGTAGCCGAGCCGCCCGAAGAGCCGCAGCGCGCCCGCGAGCCGCTCCTTGCGGTGCCGGCGCTCGTCGTCGACCGACTCGTGCATGGGCGGCATGGCGAAGCGCAGTTTGCCGGTGGGCAGCGGCAGGGGCGGCGTGGGCCCGTGCATGAGTCCTCCCGGGGGGGGTGTGCGTACGGGGCGGAAGTTACCGGTGGGCCGCCCCCTACGACAGCTCTCTTCCGTAAAGATGCGGTACGGGGCCCGCTGCTCCGTCCGGAGGACGCCGTCGATACCCGACACAGGACGTCCGGTATCCCCGTCACACTCGGCCCATGCACACGAACTGGGCGGCCTTCACCGCCGCCGAACCGGATTTCGCGAAGACCGTGGAGGAGCGCTTCGCCGCGTACACCCACCACGTTCTCGCGACCCTGCGCAAGGACGGCTCACCACGTACCACCGGCCTGGAGGTCCGCTTCCTGAACGGGGAGCTGTGGCTCGGCATGATGCCGGACTCGCTCAAGGCACTCGATCTGCGCCGCGACCCGCGCTTCGCGCTCCAGGCGAACCCCGGCGACGGCACGGGCATGGGCGGCGGCGACGTCCGGATCGGCGGCCGGGCGGTCGAGATCGCCGACGACGACACGGAGACCCGGCGCAGGTACGTCGAAGAGGTGGAACCGCCGGAGCCGTTCCACCTCTTCCGCACCGAGCTGACGGAGGTCGTACGGACCCGCGTCGAGGACGAGAAGTACCTGGTCGTCCAGGTCTGGAAGCCCGGAGAGCCGGTGCGCGCCCTCAAGCGGACATGAGGGTGGGGACTACTCCCACTCGATGGTGCCCGGCGGCTTGGAGGTCACGTCGAGGACGACGCGGTTGACGTCCCGCACCTCGTTGGTGATCCGGGTCGAGATCTTCGCGAGGACGTCGTACGGCAGCCGCGACCAGTCGGCGGTCATGGCGTCCTCGCTGGAGACGGGGCGCAGCACGATCGGGTGGCCGTAGGTACGGCCGTCGCCCTGGACACCCACGGACCGCACGTCCGCGAGCAGAACGACCGGGCACTGCCAGATGTCCCGGTCGAGACCGGCCGCGGTCAGCTCCTCGCGGGCGATGGCGTCGGCCTCGCGGAGCAGGTCGAGCCGTTCCCTGGTGACCTCGCCGACGATCCGGATGCCGAGCCCGGGGCCGGGGAACGGCTGGCGCTGGACGATCTCGTCCGGCAGGCCGAGCTCCTGGCCGACCATCCGGACCTCGTCCTTGAACAGCTTGCGCAGCGGCTCGATCAGCTGGAACTCGAGGTCCTCGGGGAGGCCGCCCACGTTGTGGTGGGACTTGATGTTGGCGGTGCCGGTGCCTCCGCCGGACTCCACGACGTCCGGGTAGAGCGTGCCCTGGACCAGGAACTCCACCGCCGGACCCGCGTCCGCGATGATCTCGGCCTGGGCCTGTTCGAAGACCCGGATGAACTCCCGGCCGATGATCTTCCGCTTCTCCTCGGGGTCGGAGACGCCCTTGAGCGCGGTGAGGAACCGCTCCTGCGCGTCCACGACCTTGAGCTGCACGCCGGTCGCGGCCACGAAGTCCTTCTCGACCTGCTCGGTCTCACCCTTGCGCATCAGGCCGTGGTCGACGTACACGCAGGTCAGCTGGGAGCCGATGGCCTTCTGGACGAGCGCGGCGGCGACGGCGGAGTCCACGCCGCCGGACAGGCCGCAGATGGCGCGCTTGTCGCCGACCAGCTCGCGGATGGCGTCGACCTGCTCGTCGATGACGTTGCCGGTGGTCCAGTCCGGGGTCAGGCCCGCGCCCCGGTACAGGAAGTGCTCCAGCACCTGCTGCCCGTGCGTGGAGTGCATCACCTCGGGGTGGTACTGGACGCCGTAGAGCTTCTTGTCGTCGTTCTCGAACGCGGCGACCGGGACGATGTCCGTCGAGGCGGTGACGGTGAAGCCCTCGGGGGCGGCGGAGCAGGCGTCGCCGTGCGACATCCAGACGGCCTGCTCGTCGGGGGTGCCCTCGAAGAGGGTGGAGGACGCCCGGGAGACACGCAGATCCGTACGGCCGTACTCACGGGCCCCGGTGTTGTCCACCTGGCCGCCCAGGCTCTGGGCCATGAGCTGGAAGCCGTAGCACATGCCGAAGACGGGGACGCCGGCCTCGAAGATCTCGCGGTCGAGGCGGGGGGCGCCCTCCTCGTACACGGACGAGGGGCCGCCGGACAGGATGATCGCCGCCGGATTCCTGGCGAGGATCTCCTCGACCGGCATGGTGCTCGGCACGATCTCGCTGTAGACCCGCGCCTCGCGGACGCGACGGGCGATGAGCTGGGCGTACTGCGCGCCGAAGTCGACGACCAGGACGGTGTCGGGCGCGTTGGCAGCGGGAGACGCTGATGACACGAGGTGCCTTCCGGCGGTGGGGCGGGGATCTTGTGCCTCCCAATTCTACCGAGGTGGCGGCGGAGCGTGTCCCGCCGCCGGGATCGGACGCCGTCTCACCATGCGATCCGTGTTGGACAGCCGCGGCCGGCCGGGCATACTTGCCCCATGCTCACGCACCCGACCTTCCTCTTTACCTATGGCAACCGGCCCGCCGGCTGCCATGGTCGTGCTGCTTGAGCAACTGACAAGCGACTTCCCAGGCGCCCCGGGCCGACAAGGTCCGGGGCGCCTGGCGTTTTCCTCCGGACCTTGTCGCTCCGGGGCACCGCACCCACCCACGAGGAGCCCCGACATGACCGCCACCACGACGGAGTCGACCGAGAAGACCGGCGCCCGCACCACCGAGGCCGCCGAGCTGATCACCGGCGCCCGCGAGCGGATCGACGCGCTCGACGACCGGATCATCGGTCTGGTGCAGGAACGGATGGCCGTGTCGGCCGTCATCCAGAAGGAACGCATCGCCTCCGGCGGCCGGCGGGTGAACCTGTCCCGCGAGATGGAGATCCTCGCCCACTACAGGGAAGCGCTGGGCAAGCCGGGCACCACGCTCGCGATGACCCTGCTGGAGCTGTGCCGCGGCAAGATCTGAATCCGCGTTCGCGGTACGGACGTACGCATGCTCCTCACCCGTACGGCGCGTGACCGGTAGCGGAACCGCTTCGTTGGTACCGGTGTCCGTGTCTGCCAGGGACGGACCCGGAGAACCACGCGTGGCTCGCCGGAGCGATGAGGCGTGCGGCTCCGCCGTGCGTCGTGGGACCTCGCTCCGGACAAGTGACCGGACGGCAGGGGACAGCGGCCCGGTCACTCCGGAGAACGGCCGGCCCGGGGGACGCCCGGGGCCGGCCGGCGGAAACCCGCCGTACGCCTCAGGTGCGGGACACGACGCCGCAGCCCGCGTCGTCCTCCGTCGGCTTCAGTTCCTTGCTGCGGTCGTACGGGTCGCGTGCCTTCCCGGACGGCTCGGGGTCGGTCCGCCGGTCGGCGAAGAACTCCGGGCGGATGAGGCCGTCGCCCTCCCGGCAGTCGTCGTTGGATATCTCGCTGTCGAGACCGACGACCCAGATGTGCCCCTCGCTGAACCGGAACCTGGCGGGATCCACGGCCTCCACCTCGACCGACCGGCGGACGATGGACCGGCTCACCTCGTCGCCGCCACCGACGCGGGCCATCGGGTACACGAAGGTGTAGTCGGCCTTGACCACGGCCCTCCCGGCCGTTCCGCTCACGGCCTCGACCGTCATACGGCCACGCACCCGCACGTCGCCCACGAGTTCGACCTCCTCGGGGTCGAACCGGGTGAACGTCCACACCGGGTCGTTCTTCACCGTGGGCTCGCGCAGGGCGGCGCGCAGGTCGGCGAGGTACTCCTTCTCCTCCGGATCCACGAGGTCCAGCGCCTTCTCCGGCCGGTCGCCCTTCAGCACCGCGGGATCGAGGTTGGAGGCGACCAGGAACTCCTTCGTACCCTTCAGCGCGGCCTCGATCCGGGCGGCGGGGACCCCGTTGACGGCCTTGGCCCCGGGCAGCCGGATGGCGTCCGCCCCCGACTCCCAGCGGGCGGCCGGGGAGCCGGCGAACGGCTTCTCGCGCGTGGGGATGCCGGCGGGGGCCGCGGAGGGCGCGGTGCCGGGCCGGGCGGTCTCGGGGGCCAGCGGCGCGGCGTCGGCCTTCCGCGCCTCGTCCGATGCGCCGGACCCCTCGCCGAGGTCGCCGGGCAGCCAGGACAGCGCGGCGGACGGATTGACGGCGACCACGGCCAGCGCCGCGGCCACCACCACCCCCACCGCGCTCCAGACCCGGCGCCGTCGCGAGGCACGGCCGTCCATCTCCTGCCAGGCCGGACCCGTACGCCATCCCTCGGGCTGGGCGGGCCGCACGGGCGCCCGCTTCCCGCCCCAGCGGCGCTTCCCGCCACCGGCCGCCCCGGCCTGCGCCTCGTCCATGGCCCGCAACCGCTCGGTCACCATGCGCGCCCGCGCCGACGGCTCCTTGGGGGCGGAGGAACGGATGTCGCGTTCACTGTCCCGGACGAACTTCTCCCAGACGTCGTCAGGGAGGGACGAGGACTCCGGTCCGGGCTCTTGGGACGGTTGTTGGGCCACGGGGTCGCGGACTTTCTCTCGGTGGCGGTCGTAGGCGGACGAGCGTACGCCAGCGATGATCACCCTTCCCCTGTGATCCACCTCACATAAGAATTCCGTGAGGGTCAGGACAACCATCCACGGGTCTGGTTGATCGAACTCACTGAATCCTCACGGATCACACCCGTAGCGCCCCACACGGAGGCGCCTCCCACCTCGTGCCGCGCCCGAGCGGTACACCGGACTCACCGAGGTCTTCATGAAGCTTCGCCGTGCCATGGCCGCGGCGGCCGCGACGGCCGTCATAGCGCCGCTGGCCCTGCTCTCGGCCCCGGTGGCGTTCGCCTCCGGTGAGACGCCGCCCGGCCCGGCGACCGAACAGAGCACCCCGGCCGAGACCCCGGGCACCGACGCGACGGACACCGGCTCCCCGACCGACGCCCAGAGCACCCCGGCCGAGCAGGATTCGAGCAGCCCCGCCACCGACGGGGCGAGCACCCCGGCCGGGGACGACACCCCCTCGACCGGTGCGAGCACGCCGGCCACGGACACGAGCTCCCCGGCCGCCTCTCCGTCGCCGAGCGCGAGCGAGAGCGCTCCGGCCGAGGACGACGTCGAGCTGTGCACCGACGAAGAGGGCAACAGCACGGCCGAGCTCAGCGCCGACCTGCGCAGCGGTCTGTCGGGGCTGCCCGAGACGATCGTCGCCGGCAGCGGCTGGACGCCGTTCTCGTTCGACGTCTCCAACCGCGGCGACGACGAGATCACGGACATCAAGCCGCTGATCGGCGTCGCGGCCCTCGGCTGGGACGAGAAGGACTACTCCGGCCGGATCACGGTCCAGGTCTTCGACAAGGCCACCGGGACGTGGGACACGCTCGCGGACGCCGCGGGTGAGGGCGGTACGTTCGCCGCGTTCTCGCTCGGTGCCGGCCAGTCGGTCTCGTACAAGCTGCGGCTGAGCGTCAGCGGCGAGGTGCCCGACGCGCTCGGCATCACCGGTGGTTTCGCCGAGTACGCGGACGACGACGGCTGCTGGGTCGCCGACGACTCCAACGGCTGGATCTACTTCTTCGACATCCTGGCCGCCGGCTCCGACCCCGGTGAGCCGAACGACGCCAAGCCGCAGACCGGCGGCAAGGTCGAGCTCGACGAGGTGAAGGACGTCAAGGTCACCGGCAGCCTCGCCGAGACCGGTTCGAGCTCCGCTCTTCCGATGATCGGCCTGGTCGGCGGTGCCGCCGTCGTGGCCGGTGCCGGTGCGGTGTTCGTGGTGCGCCGGCGCAAGGCCGGTGCGGAGGCGTAACACCGCCTCGCCGCGCTGTCCGCGCGGCATCACCCAGGACAAGGGAAAAGGACCTGAGCTCGGAGGGGGGCACAGGTCCTTTTTCCTTTTCTCTTTCCTCCCGCCGGTTCTCTTTCCTCCCGCCGGTTACTTCTTCGGCGGCACCGTCGGCATGCCCAGGAACGGCAGCCTCAGCGCGCCGAACGCCTCCGCCGGGACCACCGGGGACTTCGGCTCGACCGGCTCCAGGCGCCGGTAGGCCTCCCCCTGCGCAGGGCGCGGATCGGCCTCGCCCTTGTTGGGCCAGTACGACATCGCCCGCTCGGCCTGTGCCGTGATGGTCAGGGAGGGGTTGACGCCCAGGTTCGCCGAGACCGCCGCCCCGTCCACGACCGAGATACCGGGGTGACCGTAGAGACGGTGGTACGGGTCGATCACACCGGTCTCGCGGGACGCGCCGATCGGACAGCCGCCCAGGAAGTGGGCGGTCAGCGGCATCCCCGTCAGCTCGCCGACGTTGGAGCCGGCGAAGCCGTTGATCTCGGCCGCCAGCGCCGACGCGCCGTCCGTGGCCGCCTTGATCTGCTTGGGGTTGGGAGCGCCGTGCCCCTGCCGGGCGGTGAGCAGCCCGCGGCCGGCCCCGGACGGCTTGAGGTACGTCGTCAGGGAGTTGTCCAGCGACTGCATCACCAGGCCGATGATGGTCCGCTCCGACCAGCGCCGGTTGGACAGGGAACGCAGCATCAGCACAGGGTGCTTCACCGCGTTGCCCAGCCAGCCCAGCACCCGGGCCGTGCCCGAACCGCCGCCCGCGTACGGCACCTGGAGGATGGACAGCCCGCCCATCGAGTTGGAGCCGCGGCCGTAGCGGACCGGCTCGATGTGGGTGTTCTCGTCGGGGTGGATCGACGACGTGATGGCCACGCCGCGGGTGAAGTCGGCCTTCGGCGCGCCGGTGGCCCTGCGGTAACGGCGGTCGTCGGTCTGGGCTCCGACGAGGGCCTCGGAATTGGTGCGGGTCAGCTCGCCCAGCCTGTCCGAGAGGTGCGGCAGCCGGCCGCCGTCCCGCATCCGGTGCAGCAGCGTCTGGGTGCCGTAGGTGCCGGCGGCCAGGACGACCCGGCGGGCGCGGAAGGTGCGGCCCTCGCCCTTGCGGCGGTCGTCGGTCGGGAGCGTGGCGACGGCGAACCCGCCCCGCGAGTCCTCCGTGACCGACACGACCGTCGTCATGGGGTGCACGACCGCGCCCGCCTTCTCGGCGAGGTGGAGGTAGTTCTCGTTGAGGGTGTTCTTCGCGCCGTGCCGGCAGCCGGTCATGCACTCGCCGCACTCGGCACAGGCCCGGCGCGACGGCCCCGCCCCGCCGAAGTACGGGTCGGGCACCTCCTGTCCCGGCTTCGCCTTCGCCTTCCCGTCGGCGTCCTCGCCGTCGCCGAAGAAGACGCCGACCGGAGCCATGTGGAAGCTGTCGCCCACGCCCATCCGCTCGGCCGCCGCCTTCAGGTGCACGTCCGACGGGGTCATCGTCGGGTTGAGCCGTACGCCGAGCATGCGCTTCGCCTGGTCGTAGTACGGGCCCAGCTCCTCCTGCCAGTCGGTGATGTGCCCCCACTGCGGGTCCTCGAAGAACGGCTTCGGCGGTACGTAGAGGGTGTTGGCGTAGTTGAGCGAGCCGCCGCCGACGCCCGCGCCGGCCAGCACCATGACGTTGCCGAGCAGGTGGATGCGCTGGATGCCGTACATGCCGAGTCTCGGCGCCCAGAGGTAGTTCTTCAGGTCCCAGGAGTTCTTGGGCAGGGTTTCGCGGGTGAAGCGGCGGCCGGCTTCCAGGACGCCGACCGTGTATCCCTTTTCCGTGAGCCGGAGGGCGGTCACGGAGCCGCCGAAGCCGGAGCCGACGACGAGGACGTCGTAGTCGTGGGCGTCTTGAGGCACGGGTGTCTCCTCGTTGAGTTCACGTGCGGGTTGTCTGTGGTCGGTCGCGCTCACGCGGCGGAGCCGCACATCGATGCGGCCCCGCGCCCCCGGGGGTGGTCACCTGAACCGGAATGCCTTCATCAGGCGCAGGCTGCGGCTCATGAAGGCCGCGTACTTCTCGTCGTCCATGCCGAGCGAGGGGGCCATCGGGAGCAGCCGCTGGTGGGCGACGGTCTGGGCCTCGGTGTACTTGAGGATGCCCTCGGAGCCGTGCCGGCGGCCGAGGCCGGAGTCCTTCATGCCGCCCATCGGCGACTGGACGCTGCCGTACGCGGGGGCGTAGCCCTCGTTGATGTTGACCGTGCCGGTGCGCAGCCGCGCGGCGATCTCGCGGCCGCGCCGGGCGTCCTTCGTCCAGACGGAGGAGTTCAGGCCGTACGGGGTGGAGTTGGCGCGTTCGACCGCCTCGTCGTCGGAGGAGAAGCGGTAGAGGGAGACGACCGGGCCGAAGGTCTCCTCGGAGCAGACGCTCATCGGGGCCTCGACGCCGTCGAGGATGGTCGGCTCGTAGAAGTAGGGGCCGATGTCCGGGCGGGCCGTGCCGCCCGTGATCACCTTGGCGCCCTTGGCGACGGCGTCGTCGACGTGCCGGGTGACGGCGTCCAGCTGGCGTTCGCCGACCAGGGAGCCCATGTCGGCGCCGTAGGCGAGGGACGTGCCGAGGCGGATCGCCCTGGTGCGGGCGGCGAAGCGCTCCAGGAAGGCGTCCGCGACCGACTCGTGGACGTAGAGCCGCTCGATGGAGATGCACAGCTGGCCGGCGGAGGAGAAGCAGGCGCGCACGGCACCGGCGGCGGCCTTGTCGAGGTCGGCGTCCTGGAGCACCAGCATGGCGTTCTTGCCGCCGAGTTCGAGGGAGACGCCGACCAGGCGGGCGGCGGCGCCCTGGGCGACCTCGCGGCCGGTGCGGGTGGAGCCGGTGAAGGAGACGTAGTCGGCGTGCCTGACCACCTCGGGGCCCACGACCGGGCCCTCGCCGAGGACGACCTGGAAGACGTCGGCGGGCAGGCCGGCCTCGATCAGCAGGTCACGGGCCCACAGCGCGGTGAGGCAGGTCTCCGTGTCGGGCTTCATCACGACCGCGTTGCCCGCGACGAACGCCGGGAGCGCGTCACCGACGGAGAGTTCGAGCGGGTAGTTCCAGGGAGCTATCTGGCCCACGACACCGCGCGGGTGGCGCAGTTCGGTGACCTTCGTCAGGGTCGGCATGGCGCCCGCGTGCCGCTTGGGCCGCAGGTAGGCGGCGGCCCGGCGGCCGTAGTGGCGGGCGGCGACGGCGACGGCCTGCACCTCCTCGTGGGCGTGCAGCCGGGCCTTGCCGGTCTCCAGCTGGATCAGGTCGAGCACCTCGGCCTGGCGGCTCAGCACCAGGTCGTGGAAGCGCAGCAGGACGGCGGCGCGCTCCCGTACCGGAATCTGCGCCCAGACGGCCTGCGCGGCGCGGGCCGCCTCGAAGGCCTTCTCGACGTCCTCGGGCGTCGACTCGGGCAGGTCGGCCAGCTTCTCGCCGGTGAACGGCGTGTGGTTGGCGGTCCGGCCGGAGCCGGCCACGCCCTTGGTGAGCTGGGCGACCAGCTCCGGCGTGACCACGTCGGCGGCGGTGCGGGCACCCTCCGGCGCGGGGGCGAGGGGGTTGGTGCCGGTCGTTTCCCGGGTCTGCGCGTCCGTCATGAGCCGCAGGGTATGCCCGGGGGAACACTTTGTGTACCCGTCGGTAACAGATTCACCCACTGCTTACACATCGCCAGTGAACGCTGGCAACAAAGCCCCTGATCAGGGCGTTGGCGGACATCGGCCCGTTCAGAGCCGGCGGATGTCCCACGAATCGATGACCGTACGGGCGATCTCCCGGCCGTCCTCGGCGAAGTAGCCCCTGCCCGGGTACACGATCCAGAGCCGGTACATGTCGCCGTCCTTGTTCCGGTAGTACATGACCTGCGCCTCGCGCACCGTCGCCGGATCGGTGGTCGTCGTGTACACGATGGTGTTCGTGGCCGCCTCGTGGTCCTTGTACGTGCTCTCGCGCGGCTTGCCCTGAGGAGCAGGCGTGTCGGCGATGCCCCAGGTGTACTCGCCGTCCCTCAGCTCCTCCCAGTGCGCGAACGCCCGCTCCGAGGCCGAACCCTCGATCTCGCCCTGCTTGTCCTCGGCCTTGATGTCGCGGTCGACCTCGACCCGCACCAGTCCGCTCGGATCGGTGAAGGAGGCGATGGTCCCGTCCGAGTCCTCGGCCTGCTCGTCCTTCACGAAGCCGTCCGGCACCGCGACGGCGACGCCCACCCGGTCCCCGAGATCCTGCTGCTTCCAGCCGTCCGGCAGCGGCCCCGCGAACGGGTCGGCGATCACCAGGTAGGCGGCCAGCGCTCCCGCGACGACCGCCGCGCCCAGCCCCATCAGCGTCTTGCGGCCGACCCGGATGCCCTTGCCGCCGGGTTCCCCGGCGGGGAACCGGACGACCTGTGTGGGCTCCGGGGCGGGCGGGTTCGCGGCCGTTCCCAGTGCGGCACGGACCTGGGCGGCGTTCGGACGGCGCGCCGGGTCCTTCTGCAGCAGCCCGGTGATGACCTCGGCCAGCGGCCCCTGCGCGGAGGCGGGCGGCGCCGGCGTGGCGTTGAGGACCGACTGGAGGGTGGCGGGGGTGTTGCTGCGGCGGAACGGCGAGACGCCCTCCGTCGCCGCGTACAGCACCACACCGAGCGACCACAGGTCGGAGGCGGGGCCGGGGCGCTGGCCCAGCACCCGTTCCGGGGCGATGTACTCGGGCGAACCGACGAAGCCGCCGGTGTCGGTCAGATTGGTCTCGCCCTCGATCTGGGCGATGCCGAAGTCGGTGAGGACGACCCGGTCGTGCCGGCCGAGCAGCACGTTGTCCGGCTTCACGTCCCGGTGCAGGATGCCCGCCGCGTGGGCGGCCTCCAGCGCGCCGAGCACCTCCAGGCCGACCCTGGCCGCCTCGCGCGCGGAGAGGGTGCCCTCGTCCTGCAGCACGGCGCCCAGTGAACGGCCCTGGACCAGTTCCATCACGATCCACGGCCGGCCGTCGACCACGGCGACGTCATGGACGTTGACCACCGCGGGATGGTCGAGCCGGGCGGCGGCGCGGGCCTCGCGGCGCATCCGTTCGAAGGCGTTGGAGCGTTCGCGTTCGGGAAGGTGATCCGGGACGCGGGGCTCCTTGACGGCGACCTCGCGGTCCACGGTCTCGTCCTTGGCCCGCCACACCGTGCCCATGCCGCCGTGCCCCAGCTTGGCGAGCAGACGGTAACGGCCGGCGATCAGCCGCCCGGCGCCCGGGTCGTCCTGTGCCTGCGGCTGCGTGTGCGGCTGCGATTGCGGCTGTGGCTGCGATGGCGGCTGTGGCTGCGGCTGTGGCGGAACCACCTTGGTCGGCGCCGCGTACGGGTTGCCGGGGTGCGGCACGGCCGTGGGCGGGTTCGGGTCCGGCGGTTGCAGACCAAAACTGGTTGGCTCGTCGGCCCCGTGGCGGGCTCCCCCGTTGTTGCTCATGGTTCATCCATATCGCGCCAAGCCCTCACGTATCCACTGCGGATGCCGACCGGTCACAGACCCGTGACTCTCGCGGGGACTTATCTCCCGTTTACGGGGCTATGCGACCGGACCGAGGAGTCGGCCGGTGCGGGGCTGGCCGAGGGACTCGGGGACCTGGAGGGCGATTCGCCCGCGGGTGTCCCCGGCGCCGTACTCGCCGGCGTACCGCCCCCGTCGCCGCCCCGGTCCTGCAGGAGCAGCGCCGCCGCGGACACCCCCGCTCCCGCCATCGCGGCGACCGCCAGCGCGGCGACGAGCGCACCCCTCGTGGGCTGCCGCCGGACCGGACGCGTCTCGGGCCTCCCGCCCGCTTCCTCCCGCCGCACCGGGGACCGCCGGCGAGCCGGGTCCCGGGGCGCGTCCCGGTCCGGCGGCAGCAGTCCGGGGGGCGCCGACTCCGGCGTACGGCCCGTCTCCCGGAACGCCCGCAGCATCCGTTCGGCCCGGTCCGCGTCCAGCCGGCGGTCGGGGTCGCGCTCCAGCAGGCCGCGCACCACGGGAAGAATCGGTCCTGCTTCGACGGGCGGCCGTATCTCGTCGACCACGACGGCGTGCAGGACGCCGCCGAGGGAGTCCCGCCGGAACGGCGACTCGCCGCTGAGCGCCGCGCACAGCAGCGCGCCCAGCGACCACAGGTCGGACTCCGGTCCCGTCCTGGCGCCGGACATCCGCTCGGGGGCGGTGTACTCGGGCGAGCCGACGAAGGAGCCGGTCTCGGTGAGCGTGGTGGAACCCGACACCCGGGCGATGCCGAAGTCGGTGAGGACGACCCGGCCGGTGCCGTTCTCCAGCAGGACGTTGGCGGGCTTGAGGTCGCGGTGCAGCACACCGGCCGCGTGGGCGGCGCGCAGCGCCCCGAGCAGGTCGATGCCGATCCGCGCGGCCTCCGCGGCGTCGACCGGGCCCTGCTCGGCGACACGGTCGGCGAGGGACGGCCCGTCGATCAGCTCCAGGACGATGTACGGGCGTTCGTCGTCCTCGACGACATCGTGGACGACGATGATGTGCGGGTGGCTCAACTGGGCCAGGGCGCGCGCCTCGCGCAGGGTGCGGTCCCGCTGCCGCCGGGCGTCCGCCGCGGAGAGCGTCTCGTCGAGGGGGAGTTCCTTGACGGCGACACCCCGTCCGAGCAGTTGGTCGGTGGCCCGCCAGACCACCCCCATTCCGCCGCGCCCGAGCCTCGCCTCCACGCGGTAACGGCCCGCTATGAGGCGGCCGTTGGTCCTGGCGGTCGCGTTCTCGGCGTCCCCGTCGGTCCCCATGGGCCCATCATGCCCCACCGGATGTGTCCCCTCCGGTACGGCGATTCGGCCAAGCGGCGCGCATCCGCGCCCGTCGCGGGCGTCAGGGCTCGCGCCACCCCTTCAGCAGCGTCTCGAACTGCCCGCCGGTCGTGGCCCAGTCCTCGGCCGGCCCGGACATGTAGAGGGCGTACTCGATGCCGTCCCGCGAGAGGTACATCTGGTCGATCGCCCGGCGCGGCCCCGGGAACTCGGTGTCCTTGGCCAGCGCGGTCCACCCGTACTCCAGCCGGGCGCTCTCGCGGTCCCGGTAGACGCGGCGGTCCAGACCGATCCGCTGGTAGCCGACCAGGCGCTGCCCTATCTGCTGGTCCAGATCGCTCAGGTGCTCGTACGGGTCGTCGAAGTCGGGCGAGTCGTCGATGGCGACGCGGATGAAGTGCTTGCCGCCGTCGGGCGTGTAGTCGACCTGCCGGGTCTCCTCGTCGAAGACCTCGCGCTCCCAGTCCTCACCGGGCAGGACGATGCTGAAGCCCCAGGGGTCGCTGCGGCGCACCCAGCCCTCCGGGAGGCTTCCCCGCGACTCGGTCTCCCCCGTCTTCGTGGGGCTGGGCGTGGTGGTCGGGGAGGGGCCGGCCGTGGTGCCGCCGCGGTCCCCCTGCTGGAGCATCACCGCGGTTCCCCCGCCGATGATCGCCGCCAGGACGACGACCAGGGCGATCACCCGCCCGCGCACCCGCCGACGGGGTGCGACGGCGGCGGGCGGGTACGGCTGCTGAACGGCCGTGGGACCGCCTTGCGGGGAGCGCGGGACCGCCTCCGGCGCGGTCTCGTACGGCAGTGGCGCATGGGCGTCGACGGCCCGGGTCGGCACGTACTCCTGTGCCGCCTGCGGCCGGCGTCCCTCGGCCGCCTCGGCGAGCATCTGCTCGGCCCGGTCCGCGTCGGGGCGGGTGGCCGGATCCTTGCGCAGAAGCGCGCTGATGACGGGCGCGAGCGGGCCGGCGTGCCGTGACTCCTCGGCCTCCTCCTCGACGACCGCCTGCATCGTGGTCAGCGGTGAGGTGCGGCGGAACGGCGATCTGCCCTCCACCGCCGTGTACAGCGTCGCGCCGAGCGCCCACAGGTCGGAGGAGGGGCCGGGATCGTGGCCGCGGACCCGCTCGGGCGCGAGGTAGTCGACCGAGCCGACGACCTCGCCGGTGCGGGTGATGGCCGTGTCGCCCTCGATCTGCGCGATGCCGAAGTCGGTGAGCAGCACCCGGCCGTCCCGGCCGAGGAGAACGTTGCCGGGCTTGACGTCACGGTGCAGTACGCCGGCGGCGTGCGCGGCGCGCAGGGCGCGCAGCACCCACAGGCCGATGCGCGCGGCCTCGCGGGGGTCGACGCGTTCCTGTTCCTTCACCGCGTCGGCCAGCGAATGGCCCTCGACCAGCTCCATCACGATCCACGGCCGGCCGTCGTGCTCCAGCACGTCGTGCACCGTGACGACGGCGGAGTGGTTGATCCGCGCGGCCGCCCGCGCCTCCGCGCGGGTGCGTGCCAGCAGCGTGGCCTGTTCGCTGTCGGAGACGTAGAGCGCCGCTGTCAGTTCCTTGATGGCGACGGCCCGGTGCAGCACCTCGTCGTGGGCGCGCCACACCCGGCCCATGCCACCGCTCCCGATGGATTCGCCGAGCCGGTAGCGGCCCGCGACGAGCGAGCCCTGCATCTGATTCACGTTGCCCCGCAATGGTCTTGACAGGGCCAGCGTAAGTACCCCGGCGCGTCCTGGGAACCGAGGGGGTGCCATGGAGACCGCACTGTGACAGTTGTCGCTGTATGGGTTGGGAGGCAACCAAAACCCCTGCGTCCGCGTGGAGTCGGTCGTTCAGCCGGTGAACCGGTAGGTCGCCACGGCCTGCTCGTAGAGCCGTGTCACCTCGTCCCGTTCGGCGTCCGGTCCGCGTACCTGCACCACGTGGTAGCGGCCGTCGATCAGCGCCGCGAGGTTGCGGACGTACAGTTCGCCGCTGTTGCCCGTCCAGGTGAACTGGCCCTCGGCCATGGTCCGTCCGCCCACCTCGATGGTCCTCAGACCGGTGGAGGTGGCCCAGCTGGAGTCGCGGTAGGGCTGCAGCTCGCGCTCGTCGTCCCGCTGATAGGCCATGGGGTCGCTGCCGTACGCCTTCGCGCTGTCCCGGCCCGGTACGACGATGAGCTCGAAGTCACCGCTCGCGTAGACGACCTGGCCGCTGCCGTTCTTCGCGGTGCGCTGCCAGCCCTCGGCGACGGCGACCCGGAAACCCTCCGGGTCCTTGGCCAGGGTGAAGCCGTCGGCGACCTCGGGGCCGGTGGTCTGCGTCTCGGCGGAGGCGGCCGACTCCTTGGAGCCGTCCTCGGAAGTGTCCTCCGGCTTCGGGGAGTTCTTCCCCTCTCCCGGTTCCCCGCCGGCGGCCGACGGGCTCGGTGCGGGGCTCACCCCACCGGCGGCTCCGGTGCGGTCGGCCGAACCCGGTTCACTCTCACCGGACTTCGGCATGAACAGCATCGCGTACGCGATCAACGCCGCCATGGCGAGCAGCACCAGCAGAAGCAGGGTGCGGCCGAGCCGGCGCGGGGAACCGGCGTCCTGTCTGGCCCGCTTGTGCCGCCCGTGGTGCGCGGGAAGCCCGGCGCGGCGCCTGCGCACCAGCTCGCCCCGGCGCCGTATGACCGGCAGCTTGCTCGCGTCGGCGGGCGGTGCCGCTATGACGTGCACACCCGCCTCGGGCTCGGGCGCGGAGCGCACCAGCGAACGCAGCCAGCCGCGCAGTTCCTCGAAGTCGAGGCGCTCGGTGGGGTCCTGGCGCAGCAGCGACTCCACGACCGGCCGCAGCGGCCCGCACTCCTCGGCGAACGCGGGCGGCTCGGCGCACACCATCTGCACCAGCTCGGCCGTCGACTCCTCCGGGTAGGGCGCGTGTCCCTGTACGGCCCGGAACAGCAGGGAGCCCAGCGCCCAGAGGTCGGTGGCGGGGCCGATCGGGGCGGCCAGCTGCCAGTTCTCGTGCACGGGCCCGGCCTGCTCCGGCGCCCACCGCTCGGTCACGGGCCCGACGACGGCCATGCGCGCCTGCCGCGCCCGCTCGGCGGCCAGCGCGGTGGTCGGGCCGCGGCGCGCGGGGGCATGCGCCACCAGGTCGTCCCAGCGGGCGGGCGGGACGGCGCCGGCCGCCGGTTCGAGGGCCGCGGGGGCTGCGGGTGTGCCGGGGGCGGTGCGTCCGCTGCCACTGCCCGTACGGGGTGCGGCCCCGTGCCGGCCGGTGGCGCCCACCCCGTAGGGGTCGGCTATCTGTCCCGGCGGGATCGCGGGGGCCGTCGTGCCCGCGCCCTCGTCCCCCGGCCGGGAGACATACGGCGGCTGCGCGGAGCCGTTGCTGTGCTGCGGGGCGGGGACCGGACCGCCGTTCCCGGGGGCGGGCCGGGCGCCGGGCAGGGCGGCACGGCCGTTCTGCTGGGCCTCCTGCACCCGGGCGGCGGCACGGGTGCCCGCCCGGTACGCGGCGATCGCCCCCGCGCGGGCCGCCCGCACGTCGCCCGCGCTGTCGAGGGCCTTGGGGGCCGCCACGGGTGAGAGACCGCCCGCCGTGTCCGCCCCACCGCCGGACATCCGGCCGGCCCGTGCCTCGATGGCGGCCCGGCGCGCGGCATCGGGGTCGGGGTCGGCGGTGAACCCGGGCGGCCAGGACGGGCCGCGCCCGGCCTCCGGCGTGCCCGCGGGCGCCACCGGCCCCAGGGCCTCGAGCGCCCCCGCCGCCTGTCCCGGCTCCTCGTCCGGAGGGGGCACCGGGTCGTACCCGCACAGTGTCTCCTCGGCCGCACCGACCGCGAGGCCGGTGAGCATCACCCGGCCGTCGTCGCAGACGAGCACCGTGCGCGCGGTGATGTTGCGGTGCACCCAGCCGTGGGAGTGCAGCACCCGCAGTGCGGTCAGGACGTCGGAGGCGACCTCCGCCGCCCGGTACGGGGACAGCGGCTTCTCGGCGAGCAGGGCGGCGAGCGGACGCGCGGACACGAGTTCACTGACTATCCACAGCGAACCGCCCTCCGCGAACACGTCGAAGACCTGGTCCAGACGCGGGTGGTCGGGGATGGCGGCCGCCGCCTGCGCGGCCTCGACCGCGCGCCGCACGACCGGGTCGGCGGGCCGCCGCGTGCCCCCGCGCGCGGACACGGGCCCGGATCCGCCACGCCGCGCACCCCCGTCACGGGCGGTGAAACCGTCGGGCAGCCCCTCCGCGTCCAGCACCTCGGCCTCGACGACCTCCGGCAACGGAACCTGCCTGACCAGGACTTCCTGCCCGCTGTAGGTGTCGAAGGCGCGGGTCTCGGTCAGTTCGTACTCGTCGGAGGGCGGCAGTGGCAGGCGGTAGCGGTCGGCGAGAACCCGTCCCGCATAGTCGTCCACGTTGCCTCCCCCGGCACTACGGTCGGTCGGTTCCGTTCGCCCGGCGGGCCGTTCCGGCTGCGTACGGTCCGCAAGCATTCACGATACGTGCCGGAGGCAACCCGCAGAGAGGGGATGCCACATCTGACTCCCCATTCCGCGGACCGGTCATGCTCAGGACTTCGGCCGGAACGTCTTCGTCAGCGTCTGCCAGGTGTCCTTGCGCTGGTCGCTGCCCCAGTCGGCGGCCTTGGCCGTGTACATCAGCCCGTACCCGAGCCGGTCACCGACGACGGTCCCCCGGTCGACGGACCGGTACTTGGTCCCGCTCTCCACGTAGGTGAACTCCCAGTCGGCCGTGTTCCAGCCCCGGTATTCCACCGCCTCTATACGGATGCGCCGGTACTGGGCGCGCACCATGGCGCGTTCCTGGTTCTTCCAGTCCGCGACCGGGTCGTCCTTCGGTGTGGTCGTCCAGCCGATGAGCAGCTTCTGCCCGTCCGGCCCGGTGAACCGGTCCCCGGCGGCCCCCGTCGACTGGAACTTCCATCCCTCGGGCAGCCCGATCGAGTACCCCTGGTTCCCGTTGTACGTCTCCGCCGCCGACGTACCGCCGCCGTCCTCCTCCTCGGTCCCGTCCTTGCCCTTGTCCTTCTCGTCCTCGGCCGATCCGCCGGCACCCGCGGTGGCGGTCGCCGAACCCGCTCCCGTGCCCGCCGATTCGGTGGCCGTGCCGTCGGTGCGGGTGCCGTCGCCTCCGTCGCCCTTGGTGTCGGCGCTCGGGGCCCCACTGGCGACGGTCGCGCCGCCACTGCCCTTGGTCCCCTTGTCGCCCTCGTCGTCGCCGCCGAGCGTGAGGGCCAGCACGGTGCCGAGCACGGCGAGCACCACGACCACCGCGATGATGATCAGCGTCCGCCGCGGCACCACATCGGTGAGCGGCGCCCGCGGCACGGCCCTCGCCGGCAGGTCCGGCGGCGTCATCACCGGCCAGCCCGAACTACGGCCACCGGCGGCCGGCTTCTGCCGCGCGGTCCCCTGCGCGCCCGAGCCGGACGCCTGGGCCGGCTTCGCGGCGTGCTTCGCGGACGCCCCGGAGGGCGATGCCGCGCCGGGCCGCGCCCCGGAGGCACCCGCCGGCGTGCTCCTGGTTCCCGCGGCCGGTCCGGCGGCCGAAGCGGCACTGCCGCTGCCGGACTTGGCGCGGGCCGCCGCGGCGGCACCGGCCGAGCCGGCCGCCACCGCCTTCCGCACGGAACGCAACGCGCCCCGCAGCTTCTCCCCGGCCTCCTCGCCGCGCCTGCCCCCGGCGTCCGGCTGCTCGGGCAGCGGCACGACCTTCGTCGCGTCCGCCGGTTCCCCGGCCCCCTTGGACGCGGGCGCGTTGACGACCGCGTTCAGCATGGCCCGGGCGCCGCTGTCGTCGAGCCGCTGGGCGGGATCCTTGGTGAGCAGCCCGTAGATGACGTCCCTGAGCGGTCCCGCGTTCTTCGGCTCCTCGAGCGGCTCGGTCATCACCGCCGTGAGCGTCGCGATCGCGGATCCCTTGTCGTACGGCGGCGTGCCCTCCACCGCCGCGTACAGCAGCCCGCCGAGCGACCACAGGTCGGCCGCCGGCCCCGGCTTGTGCCCGCGGGCCCGCTCCGGGGAGATGTAGGAGGGTGCGCCGACCAGCATGCCGGTCGAGGTGATGGACGGGTCGCCCTCGACCTGGGCGATGCCGAAGTCCGTGAGCACGACCCGGCCGTCCTCGGCGATCAGCACGTTCGACGGCTTCACGTCACGGTGCAGGATGCCCTCGCGGTGCGCGGAGCGCAGGACGTCCAGGACGGCGAGGCCGACCTCCGCCGCGCGCTGCGGCTCCAGCAGGCCGTCCTCCCGGATGGCCTCGGCGAGCGACTTGCCCTCGACGAGTTCCATCACGATCCAGGGCCGGTCGTCCTCCTCGACCACGTCGAAGACGGTCACGGCGCTGTTGTTGCGGATCCGCGCGATCGCCTTGGCCTCGCGCAGCGTCCGCGTGATCAGCCGCCGCTTCTCCTCCTCGTCGATGTTCGACGGGAAGCGGAGCTCCTTGACGGCGACGGTCCGCCCCAGGGTCTCGTCCTGGGCCCGCCACACCGTGCCCATGCCGCCGCGGCCGAGCACATCTCCCAGCCGGTACCGCCCGGCGAGGAGACGTGCGCTCTTGTCCTGACGGGATGTCCCCGCCCGCTCCGCCTCCGACATGCGTCCCCTCATGCAACCCGCCCTGACAGAGCCTTCATTGTCCCTCACCCGACAAGTGGTCGACGCCCAGGGTGCCTCTGGCCGCACACCGGGCCCGGCGCACACGGCACCCGGGGGGGCGGACGCGCTCCCCCGCCCTGCATGATGGGCCCCCGACATGGGAGGGACCGGGATGCCGCCGCTTCGGACACTACTGGCCGTTCCTATGTCCCTGGCCCTGCTCGCCCTGGCCCCGAGCGCTTCCTCGGCACCGGCCGTCCCGCCTACGGATGTGCTCCTTCCGCTCCTGGTCACGCGGGGTGGCGCCCCGGCCGCGGCCCTGCTGGCCCTGGAGGAGACCGGCGCCCGCTACGCCGACGCCGGTCCGGGCATCGGGCGCGCCGACCACTTCCGCGCCGGCAGCATCACCAAGACGTTCGTCGCCACGGTCGTCCTGCAACTGGCCGACGAAGGCCGCCTGTCCCTGTCCGACACCATGGAGGAGCATCTGCCCGGCCTGGTGCGGGGAGCGGGCAACGACGGCCGCGCGCTGACCCTGCGTTCCCTGCTCACCCACACCAGCGGCCTCCACGACTTCTCCGCGGACACGCGAGGCACCGTGCCGGTCACCCCTCTTCAGGCCGTACGCATCGCACTCACCCACCCCCCGGCCGCCCCCGGCCGCTTCTCCTACTCGAACACCAACTACGTCCTGCTCGGCCTGGTCGTCGAACAGGTCACCGGCCGCTCGTACGCCGCCGAGGCCGAGCGCCGCATCATCGCTCCGCTGCGCCTGACGGGCACCTCCTTCCCGGGTTCCCGGACCTCTCTGCCCTCGCCGCACGGCCGCTCCTACGCGTCCGACGGAACCGACGTCACCCGGCTCGACCCGCGGGTGGCCGGCGCCGCGGGCGAGTTGGTGACCACGCTCGCCGACCTGGACCGCTTCTACGGGGCCCTGCTCGGCGGTGAACTGCTGCCCCCGCGCCGGCTGCGCGAGATGCTCGACACCCGCACCGCACACGGCTCGTACGGCATGGGCCTGTTTCCTGTGACGCTTCCGTGCGGCACCACGGTGTGGGGGCACAACGGGCGCATCTCCGGCAGCTACGTGCGCACCGCAGCCACGGTCGACGGCCGGCGTGTCCTCACCTTCCGCGTGAACACGGAGTCGATGGCGGATCCCGGTCTCGAGCCCGCGGTGCTCGCGGCCGAGTTCTGCCCTCGCACCTCCTGGAACGGCCGGGTCCCGAACGGGGATCCCGGATCCCGCCACCCGTTCGAGTGATTCGGGCCGGTGGCCCGCGGCGCGACTACAACGGCACGATGTCCGGTGCTCCCAGCCGTGCCGCGTCCGCCGTCAGGTCGTCGGGCTGCCGCTGCGACTCCCGTTCGGCCTCCACCCGCTTCTCGTAGTGCCGCACCTCGCGCTCGATCTGGTCCTTGTCCCAGCCCAGCACCGGCGCCATCAGCTCGGCCGCCTCACGGGCGCTGCGTGTCCCCCGGTCGAACGTCTCGATCGAGATGCGGGTGCGCCGGGTCAGCACGTCGTCCAGGTGCCGTGCGCCCTCGTGCGAGGCGGCATAGGTGATCTCGGCGCGCAGATAGTCGTCGGCCCCCCGGAGCGGCTCGCCCAGCGCGGGGTCCGAGGCGATGAGGTCCAGGACCTCCTCCGCCATCGCGCCGTACCGGTGCAGCAGGTGCTCCACCCGTGCCGTGTGCAGTCCGGTGCGCGCGGCTGTGCGCGCACGCGCGTTCCACAGCGCGTGGTAGCCCTCGGCGCCGACCAGCGGCGTGTCCTCGGTGACGCAGTCGGCGACGCGGACGTCGAGTCCGTGCACCGCCGCGTCGACCGCGTCCTTGGCCATGACCCGGTACGTCGTGTACTTGCCGCCCGCCACCACGACGAGCCCCGGTACGGGATGCGCCACGGTGTGCTCGCGGGACAGCTTGCTCGTGGCGTCCGACTCACCGGCGAGCAGCGGCCGCAGTCCGGCGTACACGCCCTCCACGTCGTTCCGCGTCAGCGGCACCGCGAGCACCGAGTTCACGTGTTCCAGCAGGTAGTCGATGTCCGCGCTGGACGCGGCCGGGTGCGCCTTGTCGAGGTCCCAGTCGGTGTCCGTGGTGCCCACGATCCAGTGCCGGCCCCAGGGTATGACGAACAGCACGGACTTCTCGGTGCGCAGGATGAGCCCGGACGTGGAGTGGATGCGGTCCTTGGGGACGACCAGGTGGATGCCCTTCGAGGCCCGCACGTGGAACTGGCCGCGCTCGCCGACCATCGCCTGCGTGTCGTCGGTCCACACCCCGGTGGCGTTGACGATCTGCTTGGCGCGGATCTCGTACTCGCCGCCGCCCTCGACGTCCTCCACCCGGGCGCCCACGACGCGTTCGCCCTCGCGCAGGAACCCCGTGACCCGCGCACGGTTGGCGGCTTTCGCGCCGTACGCCGCCGCCGTGCGTACCAGCGTCGCCACGAACCGGGCGTCGTCCATCTGGGCGTCGTAGTACTGCAGGGCTCCGACCAGCGCGTCCTTCTTCAAACAGGGTGCCACCCGCAGGGCGTGACGGCGGGTCAGGTGGCGGTGCACGGGCAGGCCTCGCCCCCGCCCCCGGGCCATCGCCATGGTGTCGTACAGCGCGACGCCCGCTCCGGCGTACAACCGCTCCCAGCCCTTGTGCTGCAGCGGGTACAGGAACGGCACCGGGCGCACCAGATGCGGAGCGAGCCTTTCCAGCAGCAGGCCGCGCTCCTTCAACGCCTCCCGTACGAGCACGAAGTCGAGCATCTCCAGGTAGCGCAGGCCACCGTGGATCAGCTTGCTGGACCGGCTGGACGTGCCCGACGCCCAGTCACGCGCCTCGACCAGGCCCGTGGACAGGCCGCGCGTCGCGGCGTCGAGCGCCGTACCCGCACCGACCACGCCGGCGCCCACCACCAGCACGTCCAGCTCGCGCTCGGCCATGGACGCGAGTGATTCGGCGCGCTGCGCCGGTCCCAGTGTCGCTGTCCTCACCGCTGCCTCCCGCTCATCGGTCGCATCGGCCGCACCCGTCGGGCGAAGCCCGGTCCCCACCCTCATGCCCAAATTCTGACCGGCTTGCCCGAATTCAGCCACCACGGACCCCCGGCCTGTGGACAACCCCGCGGAACGACTCACCGAAACTCAGCCGATCAATCCCGCATATCGGTCATATTTACTCCTAGTCTGACATTGCGCTCGCCTGTCCAGTCCACAGGGCTTGCGCACCTGTCGCACTCCGGTTATTGGGAAGGACGGCCCACGCCATGCCCGCAGATCTCGCCGTCATCGGACTCGGCCCGTACGGCCTGCCCCTGGCCCAGGCCGCCGTCGCCGCCGGCATCTCCACCATCGGGTACCGGACCGGCCCCGAGGAGGGCTCCCTCAGCGCCGCCGAACAGCGCCGCATGCTCGCCCAGGGCTTCCGTACGACCGCCAACGCCGCCGAGCTCGGCCGGGTGCGCACCGCGGTCATCTGCGCGCCGACGCCGCGCGGCGCGGACGGCGGGCTGGATCTGGGCCAGGTGGAGACGGCCGCCCGCACCCTCGCCGCGCGGCTGCGCCCGCACACCACGGTGATCCTCGAGTCCCCCGTGCCCCCGGGGACGACGGAAGGGCCCCTGCTGCGCCTGCTCGAATCGGTGTCGGGTCTCCGCGCGGGACACGATTTCCACCTCGCCCACTCCCCCAGCCGGGTCGACCCCGGCAACCGGGACCACACCCCCGCCAACACCCCGAAGGTCATCGGCGGCCTCACCCCCGCCTGCACAGAGTCGGCCGCCGCCTTCTACGGACGCATCACCGACAAGGTCGTACGCGCGCGCGGCCTGCGCGAGGCGGAGACCGTGCAGCTCCTGGAGACCAACTTCCGGCACGTCAACATCGCCCTCGTCAACGAGATGGCCGCCCTCTGCCACGACCTGGGCATCGACCTGTGGGACGTCCTCAGATGCGCGGAGACCAAACCCTTCGGATTCCACGCCTTCCGCCCCGGCCCCGGCGTCGGCGGTCATGCCCTCTCCCAGGACCTGACCGCCCACGCGGGCCGCACCCTGCGCATGGCGGAACTGGCCCAGGAGGTCAACAGCCGCATGCCGCGCTACGTCGTGCAGCGCGCCGCCGCCCTCCTCAACGAGCACGGCAAGTCCGCGCGCGGCGCGCGGGTACTGCTCCTCGGCGTCACCTACAAGCCCGACCTCGCCGACCAGCAGGGCTCCCCGGCCCAGGAGATCGCGGTCCGGCTGATGGAGCTGGGCGCCTCCGTCAGCTACCACGACCCGCACGTACCGTCCTGGAACGTCCTCGACCGGCCCGTACCCCGCGCGGACTCCCTCTACGAGGCCGCCGCCGACGCCGACCTGACGATCCTCCTCCAACAGCACCGCACGTACGACCTCCAGGGCCTGTCGGTGAAGGCCCAGCTGATGCTGGACACGCGGGGGGCCACCCCTACGGGGGCGGCGCACCGGTTGTGAGAGGGGGCGCGCGGAGGGCTGCCGTGCCACGGGGCCGGTGGTGGGCGGGGTGTCACACGGGTACGGCAGAAGAACAGGTGGAGAGAACAGGTGGAGCCCACTGCGGAGGGCACTGCGGCAGGCTCCTGAAGGGCGAACCGGGTGTCCACCCCTGCTCTCTCGCAGGAGCGGCTGCTCACCATCCGTGAATCCACAAGGTGCGCCCCCTGAGCACTACGGGCGCCCCCGCGCCCTGCTCGGACATGCGAAAGGGGCCGGTCACCCACCAGGTGACCGGCCCCTCGGTGCCGTACGAAAGCCCGCCCGGGACCTACCGCCGGTGCTGCGAGTCCGCCACCGTCACCTCGACGCGCTGGAACTCCTTCAGCTCGCTGTAGCCGGTCGTGGCCATCGCGCGGCGCAGGGCGCCGAAGAGGTTCATCGAGCCGTCGGGGGTGTGGGACGGGCCGGTGAGGATCTCCTCTATCGTGCCCACCGTGCCGAGGTCGACCTTCTGGCCGCGCGGCAGCTCCTCGTTGACGGCCTCCATGCCCCAGTGGTTGCCCCGGCCCGGACCGTCCGTCGCACGGGCCAGCGGGGAGCCCATCATCACGGAGTCCGCACCGCAGGCGATCGCCTTGGGGATGTCGCCCGACCAGCCGACACCGCCGTCCGCGATCACGTGCACGTACCGGCCGCCGGACTCGTCCATGTAGTCGCGGCGGGCGGCGGCCACGTCGGCGACCGCGGTGGCCATGGGCACCTGGATGCCCAGCACGTTGCGCGTGGTGTGTGCGGCGCCGCCGCCGAAGCCGACCAGCACGCCGGCCGCACCGGTGCGCATCAGGTGCAGGGCGGCCGTGTAGGTGGCGCAGCCGCCGACGATCACCGGGACGTCGAGCTCGTAGATGAACTGCTTCAGGTTCAGCGGCTCGTGCGCGCCGGAGACGTGCTCCGCCGAGACCGTCGTACCGCGGATGACGAAGATGTCCACGCCCGCGTCCACGACGGCCTTGGAGAACTGGGCGGTGCGCTGCGGGGAGAGCGCGGCGGCGGTGACCACGCCCGAGTCGCGCACCTCCTTGATGCGCTGCCCGATCAGCTCCTCCTTGATGGGAGCGGCGTAGATCTCCTGAAGCCTGCGGGTGGCCGCCTCGGCGGGCATGCCGACGATCTCGTCCAGCAGCGGCTGCGGGTCCTCGTAGCGCGTCCACAGGCCCTCGAGGTTCAGCACGCCGAGGCCGCCGAGCTCGCCGATGCGGATCGCGGCGGCCGGGGAGACGACCGAGTCCATGGGAGCGGCCAGGAACGGCAGCTCGAAGCGGTAGGCGTCGATCTGCCAGGCGATCGAGACCTCCTTCGGGTCCCGCGTACGGCGGCTGGGGACGACGGCGATGTCGTCGAAGGCGTACGCCCGGCGGCCGCGCTTGCCGCGCCCGATCTCGATCTCAGTCACGTCTGTGGCCTTTCCCTGATGCGTTGCAGCGCCTTCCAGTATCCCCGACGGCCGCGGCGGACACCGCCCCGGACGTACGGCGAGGGCGGCTCCGGATGTTCCGGAGCCGCCCTCGGGAAGCCCGCCGGCTACTTGCGGCTGTAGTTCGGCGCCTCGACCGTCATCTGGATGTCGTGCGGGTGGCTCTCCTTGAGACCGGCGGAGGTGATCCGCACGAACCGCCCGTTGTCCTGCAGCTCGGGCACGGTCCGGCCGCCGACGTAGAACATCGACTGGCGCAGGCCGCCGACCAGCTGGTGGACGACCGAGGAGAGCGGGCCGCGGTAGGGCACCTGGCCCTCGATGCCCTCGGGGACCAGCTGCTCGTCGGAGGCGACGCCCTCCTGGAAGTAGCGGTCCTTGGAGAACGACTTGCGGTCACCGCGGGTCTGCATGGCGCCGAGCGAACCCATGCCGCGGTACGACTTGAACTGCTTGCCGTTGATGAACATCAGCTCGCCCGGGGACTCCTCGCAGCCCGCGAGCAGCGAGCCCAGCATCACCGTGTCGGCGCCCGCGACAAGGGCCTTGGCGATGTCGCCGGAGTACTGCAGACCGCCGTCGCCGATGACCGGGACGCCGGCCTCCTTGGCGGCCAGCGCGGCCTCGTAGATCGCCGTGACCTGCGGGACGCCGACACCGGCGACGACACGCGTGGTGCAGATGGAGCCGGGGCCGACACCGACCTTGATGCCGTCGCAGCCCGCGTCGACGAGGGCCTTGGCACCGTCGCGCGTGGCGATGTTGCCGCCGATGACGTCGACGCCGGAGGAGTTCGACTTGATCTTGGCGACCATGTCGCCGACCAGACGGGAGTGGCCGTGCGCGGTGTCGACGACGATGAAGTCGGCACCCGCCTCGACCAGGGCCTGGGCACGCTCGAACGCGTCACCGGCGACACCGACCGCGGCACCGACCAGCAGCCGTCCCTCGGCGTCCTTGGCGGCGTTGGGGTACTTCTCGGCCTTCACGAAGTCCTTGACCGTGATCAGGCCCTTGAGGACGCCGCCGTCGTCGACCAGCGGAAGCTTCTCGATCTTGTGGCGCCGCAGCAGCTCCATGGCCTCCGGGCCGGAGATGCCGACCTTGCCGGTGACCAGCGGCATCGGCGTCATGACCTCGCGCACCTGACGGGAGCGGTCGGTCTCGAAGGCCATGTCACGGTTGGTGACGATGCCGAGCAGCTTCTTGTTGCCGTCGGTGACCGGGACGCCGCTGATGCGGAACTTCGCGCACAGGGCGTCGGCCTCGGCGAGCGTGGCGTCCGGGTGGATGGTGATCGGGTCGGTCACCATGCCGGACTCGGAGCGCTTCACCAGGTCGACCTGGTTGGCCTGGCCCTCGATGGACAGGTTGCGGTGCAGTACGCCGACGCCGCCCTGGCGGGCCATCGCGATCGCCATGCGCGACTCGGTGACCTTGTCCATGGCGGCGGACAGCAGCGGGATGTTGACCCGCACGTTCCTGGAGACGTACGAGGCGGTGTCGATCTGGTCGGGCGCCATGTCCGACGCGCCCGGCAGCAGCAGCACGTCGTCGTAGGTCAGCCCGAGTGTCGCGAATTTTCCGGGCACTCCGTCGACGTTGGCAGTCATGACACCTTCCCCAAATGGCCTTGATCGGTGCGGATGTCCATGCTAACGGGAAGCGTGGGTGTCTCATTCCACGGTTTCGCACGGCTCCGGGCTTCGTATGTTCGTACGGGAACGGCTGATCGTCCGTTCATACGCCGAAGGGGCGGCGCGGTGGCGGGAGGTTACTGCTCCGCCAGGGCACGCAGCCGGCTCAGCGCGCGGTGCTGGGCCACCCGAACGGCGCCGGGTGACATTCCCAACATCTGTCCAGTCTCCTCCGCCGTGAGGCCCACGGCGATACGCAGCAGAAGCAGCTCGCGCTGGTTCTCCGGCAGGTTGGCCAGCAGTTTCTTGGCCCATTCGGCGTCGCTGCTGAGCAGGGCGCGTTCCTCCGGGCCCAGGGAGTCGTCGGGGCGTTCGGGCATCTCGTCGGAGGGCACGGCCGTCGAACCGGGGTGCCGCATCGCCGCACGCTGCAGGTCGGCGACCTTGTGGGAGGCGATGGCGAAGATGAACGCCTCGAAGGGCCGGCCGGTGTCCTTGTAGCGGGGCAGCGCGAGGAGCACCGCGACGCAGACCTCCTGGGCGAGGTCCTCGACGAAGTGCCGGGCGTCGCCGGGCAGCCGTGACAGACGGGTGCGGCAGTAGCGCAGCGCCAGGGGGTGGACGTGGGCGAGCAGATCGTGCGTGGCCTGCTCGTCTCCGTCGACCGCGCGATGGACGAGCGCACCGATCGCCCCTTGGACAGTGCCCGCCTCGTCGTCGCGCATCGGTCCATGGTGCCCTGCGGACGTCTGGTCCGCGGCACCGTGTCCCTGGTTGTGCACCGAAGCGTTATGAGCAGGTGCGCCGGAACTCATACCCTGCGCCCTCCCCTTCCGCTCGACCGACTCGTCCCCGAGGAACTCCACACCTCAAGGATGCGGCATCCGCGGCGAAACGAGCAGCGGGTGTTCTGCGGCTGCCGTCGATGCGCTGGTGGACGGGGTTTTTCGCACCCCGGGCGCGGCGGCCGACGGGGGCTTTGACGCCCCGGGCGCGGCGACCGACGAGCTTGCCCGCACCCCGGCTCCGGCGGCCGGCCGACTCGCCCGCACCCCGAACCCGGCAGATCCGGCCGACTGCGACGGCTTGGCATGCTCCGGGGCCGGCTCGACCTCCCCCGGGACCCACTCGGCCGGCTCCGTGGCCTGCCGTACGGCTGGGTTCGGCTCCGTGGGGCCGGCGGTACGCCACACGGAGCCACGGGTTTCGCGCCCACCGACAGCACGCCGACCGGAGCCATGAGCTTCCCAGGTGCGGCAGCACACCATGCGAGGCCACGAACCTCGGGCCCGCCGAGAACACACCGCGCGGAGCCACAGGCTCCACGCCCGCCGAGAACACGCCCCACCGGGTCGCGGAACCCCGTGGCCGCCGAACCACGCACCGTCGGCCGATGGGCTTCGCCCGGACCCGGTGCGTGGGCGACCGGTCGCGCGGGGGTGCCGCGTCGGCGGTCGTGGTCGGGTTCCGGGCGGGGGCGTTCGCAGGCCCCCGCACACCGGCTGCCGTGTAATACCGCGCGCCGGGGCGGGCCGGTCCGAGGCCGAACGGGCCCAGGGTCTCTCGTTCGGATCGTGCCGGGCCCGTGGCCCTCGATTCCACGCCGGGCCGCGCAGGCGCAGGCACCCGGCGCTGTGCCCCGGTTCCCGCCGCCGTCCCGCGGCGCGGGGCACGGGGCCCTGCTCGCTACCCGGCGTGATCCCCACGCAAGGCCCTAGCGCACCAGGCCCCACCGGAAGCCGAGCGCCACCGCGTGGGCCCGGTCCGACGCGCCGAGCTTCTTGAAGAGCCGCCGCGCGTGCGTCTTGACGGTGTCCTCGGAGAGGAACAGCTCGCGGCCGATCTCGGCGTTGGAGCGGCCGTGGCTCATGCCTTCGAGGACCTGGATCTCCCGCGCGGTGAGCGTGGGCGCCGCACCCATCTCCGCGGAGCGCAGCCGGCGCGGGGCGAGCCGCCAGGTCGGGTCGGCGAGCGCCTGCGTGACCGTCGCCCGCAACTCCGCGCGGGAGGCGTCCTTGTGCAGATAGCCCCGCGCACCGGCCGCCACCGCGAGCGCCACACCGTCGAGGTCCTCGGCGACCGTGAGCATGATGATGCGCGCTCCGGGGTCGGCGGACAGCAGCCGCCGGACCGTCTCGACGCCGCCCAGACCGGGCATGCGTACGTCCATCAGAATCAGGTCCGAGCGGTCGGCCCCCCAGCGGCGGAGGACTTCCTCGCCGTTGGCAGCCGTCGTTACGCGCTCGACGCCGGGCACGGTCGCGACCGCGCGGCGGAGCGCCTCTCGGGCAAGCGGGGAGTCGTCGCAGACGAGGACGGAAGTCATGGCCGCCCTCCGCAGCTGATGCGCGTCACCTTGAGCCTCCAGGCTGGTACGGAATCGTCACCTGTGCGGTCGACCGTCCCGGACGTCCGTCCGAGCGCTTGTTCCTTCAACCGCCTCGCACTCTCAACGACGGTCACTCGAAAGAGTTACGGGGCCGTCTGCCATCTTCGGCACTCTACGTGAGGAGACGGACACGATGGAGACATGCGCGGCGGACCCCCGAACTTTCATCACAACCCGTGCCCCATTCAGACCCTTTTCTTCCCCTTTGTTGGTGTCCGGGGCTAGATTCGCAATGAGTCATATTTTCATCTCCTTGGATCGTAGTTGTACGGTCGTGGACACCGGATCCGCCCAGAACGGCTACAAGGGGTCACGTAATGGCAGATTTCTCCCGCCTTCCCGGACCGAACGCGGACCTGTGGGACTGGCAGCTCCTGGCCGCCTGCCGCGGGGTGGACAGCTCACTCTTCTTCCACCCGGAGGGCGAGCGTGGTGCGGCTCGAAGCGCCCGCGAGAACTCGGCCAAAGAGGTCTGCATGAGGTGCCCGGTGCGCGCCGAGTGCGCCGCACACGCGCTGGCGGTGCGCGAGCCGTACGGCGTGTGGGGCGGACTGACCGAGGACGAGCGCGAAGAGCTGATGGGGCGGGCGCGCAACCGGCTGATGTCGGCGTCGGCCGCCGCCGGGCACGCCGCTTCGAACAATTGAAGGAACGTTTCTCCAGAACGTCGGGAACACGGGGCACGCAGCGTGCCCCTGCTTTGTCACTGGAGATGATCAACCGCTCCTCACGCGCGGTGACCACATACCCGAGACCCCCTTACCGGGCGGCCGCTCCGGCCAGCTTCTCCAGCGTCGCGGTGACCGCCGGCACCTGGGCGAGGTCCGGGAGGGTGAGCGCGACGATCTCCCGGCGCACGGCGGGCTCCAGCGCCACGGTGCGCACACCCCTGGGCCGTACCGACTCGATGGCCAGCTGGGGCAGCACCGCCACCCCGAGTCCGGCGCCGACCAGTCCGGCGACGGCCGGATAGTCGTCGGTCGCGAAGTCGATGCGCGGGGTGAAGCCGGCCGCCTCGCACACCTCGACCAACTGGCCCCGGCAGCGCGGACAGCCGGCGATCCAGGGCTCGTCGGCGAGCTCGCCGATGGCGACGGACTCCGCGCGGGCGAGCCGGTGCCGTTCGGGCACGAGCCCCACCAGCCGGTCCGACAGCAACGGCCGTACGACGAGGTCGTCCCACTCCTCGGCACCCGCCGCCCCCTCGTACCGGAAGGCGAGGGCCACGTCGCAGTCGCCCTCGCGCAGCATCTCCACGGAGCGGGGCGGTTCGGCCTCCTCCAGGGACACCCGGGTGCCGGGGTGGGCGGCGCGCAGGGCGGCGAGGGCCGCGGGGACGAGTGTGGAGCTGCCACTGGGGAAGGAGACGAGCCGGACCCGGCCCGCGCGGAGCCCGGCGATGGCGGCGACCTCCTCCTCGGCGGCGGTCAGTCCGGCGATGATCCCGGCCGCGTGCCGCACCAGCGCCTCTCCGGCCTGCGTCAGGCGCATCTCGCGGCCGCTGCGTATGAGCAGGGGCGTGCCGACGGACGCCTCCAGGGCCTTCATCTGCTGACTGACGGCGGGCTGGGTGCAGCCCAGTTCACGGGCCGCCGCGGAGAAGGAACCGGTGGTGGCCACGGCGCGCAGCACGCGGAGATGACGGGCTTCGATCACCCTTCGAGGATAAGCCGAACTTTGACACTGCGCCGGATAATGCGTCGACGCTTTGATGCCCATCACCTACCGTGCGACTCATGAAGCTTCTGTCTGTGAACCTGGGGCGCCCCGAGGCCGTGCCGTACACGGACCACCGCGAGGGCGTGACCGGTATCGACAAGCAGCCCGTGGACGGGCCGGTGCGGGTGGCCGCGCCGGGCCCGAAGGGGATCGGCGCGAGCGGTCTGGCCGGGGACGCCGTGTGCGAGACACGGCATCACGGCGGGGACGACCAGGCGGTGTACGCCGTGGCCCGCGAGGACCTCGACGAGTGGGAGCGCACGCTGGGGCGCACACTGACGAACGGCTCGTTCGGCGAGAACCTCACCACCGAGGGGATCGACGTGTCCGGCGCCCTGATCGGTGAGCGCTGGGCCGTCGGGCCGGAAGTGGTGCTGGAGGTCACCTCCGGGCGCATCCCCTGCCGCACCTTCCAGGGCCATCTGGGTGAGAAGGGCTGGGTGAAGCGGTTCACGCAGCGGGGCGCGCCGGGGGCGTACTTCCGGGTGATCCGGCCCGGTGGGATACGCGCGGGTGACGCCGTACGGATCGTGCACCGGCCGGAGCACGAGGTGACGGTCGCGCTGCAGTTCCGCGCGGTGACGACCGAGCGGGCGCTGCTGCCCCGGCTGCTGGCGGCGGGCGGGGCACTGCATCCGGAGGTGCTGGCGACGGCGCGGACGTACGTGGAGAAGTACGGGGCGGAGCCGACGGCCTGACGGCATGTGTCCATGGGATGACACGAAGCGGACGACTCCACTCCGGGTAACTACTCTTGCGCCATGACAACGGCTCTGATTACGGGATCGACGGCTGGGATCGGTGCCGCGTTCGCGCGGCGGCTGGCGGCCAACGGGCATGATCTGGTGCTGGTCGCCCGCGACACCGTCCGGCTGCGCGAACAGGCGACCGAGCTGCACGACCGCCACGGCATCGAGGCGGAGGTGCTGACCGCCGACCTGGCTCAGGACAAGGGCATCGAGGCGGTGGCCGACCGCCTCGGCGACCCCAGGAACCCCGTCGACCTGCTGATCAACAACGCCGGCTTCGGCCACCGGGGCCGTTACCTCGAGGTCCCCATGGCCGACGAGCTGAGGATGCTCAAGGTGCACTGCGAGGCGGTGCTCCGGCTGACGTCGGCGGCGGTGGAGGCGATGCGCGAGCGCGGGCGCGGAGGTGTCGTGAACGTCGCCTCGACCGCCGCGTTCGTGCCGCGCGGGACCTACGGGGCGTCCAAGGCGTGGGTCGTGCAGTTCACCCAGGGCGCGGCGCAGGATCTGGCGGGCCGCGGCGTACGGCTGATGGCGCTGTGCCCCGGGTTCGTGCGCACCGAGTTCCACGCGCGGGCCGGGATGGGCACGGACAACATCCCGAACTGGATGTGGCTGGACGCGGACAAGGTCGCCGCGGCGGCGCTCGCGGACCTGGCCCGGGGCAAGTCGCTGTCGATCCCGGATCCGCGTTACAAGGCGCTGATGGGCGCGGCGAAGCTGGTCCCGCGCGGGTTGCTGGGCGGGATCTCGTCGCGGACGGGACGGAAGTACGGACCCCGGTAGCGGTCACCCGGCGGGTACGCGGATCCCGGCGGCCACAGCGTCACGGCAGACACGCGGCCGCGGCCGGCACGTGGCCACACGGTCACGGCCGGCACGTGGCCACACGGTCACGGCGGGACGGACCCGGCTCCCCGGGAGAAAATGGGTGCTGACAGACGAACCCGGACCCAGGGGGGACCGGAGGCGAGCGTCATGACCTTCGTACAGCTCATCGACTGCAGGACAAGCCGGTTCGAGGAGATGGACCGGCTCATGGACCAGTGGGTCGAGCAGACCAAGGGGAAGCGGACGGCGACGCACGCGGTGGTCGGCAAGGACCGCGCGGACACGTCGCACGTCGTCGAGATCGTGGAGTTCCCGTCGTACGAGGAGGCGGTGCGGAACTCCAAGCTGCCGGAGACCGACCGGATCTTCCGGGAGATGGTGGCCCTGTGTGACGGTGTGCCGACGTTCACGGACCTGGACGTGGTGCGCGACGCGCAGCTGAACACGGACTCCGCGCGGCGCTTCTTCGAGATCCTGGCCACCGAGGACGACCTCTCCCCGATGACGGGCCTGATCGAGGAGCACTACCACGACCACGATCCGGCCAACGAGCAGGACGTCATCGGCCTCGACCACTTCCGGCGCGAGATGGACGTGTGGCGCGGCGGCTTCGACTTCGCGTTCCGGATCGAGGACCAGCTCGCGCGGGTGGACCGGGTGTGCACCCGGTGGAGCTGGGAGGGCACCCACAAGGCCGACTTCCTCGGCATCCCGGCAACGGGGAGGAAGGCCGTCATGACGGGCACGACCATCTTCCGCTTCGGCGACAACGGAAAGATCGTCGAGGGCTGGTGGCAGTACGACCGGCTGGGGCTGATGGCGCAGCTGGGGGCGCTGGAACCGACGGATCCCTGAGCCTGCGTCACCTCGGACGGTCGGCCGGTCCGGGCGGCGACGGCACGCGCGCACCAGGGGCTCGGTGTGTGGTGTCCGCCTTCAGGTCACGGCCTTCCGCCACCGCCGCCGGGACACCGCCCCGTCGGGAGACGTCCCCGTGCCGGAGGCCCCCACCGGTGGTGAGGGCCTCGTGATGCGGCGTGGGAGGACGGTGATGCCGTCGCGCTAGGACAGCGGCGGCTGCCACCACTCGACGTAGCCCCAGCCGCTCACGGCGGCGATCAGCCACAGCAGCAGCACCAGGGAGATCCGGAGGTCCAGGTAGCGGCCCGCCTTGACGTTCAGCCCCGACCGGTCGAGCCGGAAGTCCCAGGCGGGCGTCTCCTGCACAGGGCTTTCGCAGGCCGCGCACCTGTCGGTGCCGTCTGCGTCCCGCTTCTTCGTGGCCATGTCCCACACCGTCCTCTCATCGTGTCCCACCCGGACCCTATAACTCTACCTAGGTCATACACAACCTAGGTAGAGTTGTGGGTGAACACGAAGCACTCAACCATTTCGCTGGAGGCAACATAAGTCATGGACAAGGTAGGTAGAGTTAGGGATATGAGTGGATTCCGAATGACCAAGCAGACCGAGCTGGTCCTCAGGGAGCTGCTCCGGAACCCGACGCGGGCCCATTACGGGCTGGCAATCGGTCAGGCGGTGGAACTGCAGAGCGGGACCATCCAGCCCATCCTGGCCAGGCTCGGACGAGCGGGGATACTGGAGAGCTTCTGGGAGGACCCCGATGAGCACGTCGCAAGCACTCCACCCCGGCCCCGACGCCGCTACTACCGCTTCACCACGGACGGCGCGGAGCAGGCCCGCGTAGCTCTGGCCCTGGCCCTGGCCCGCACCAGCAGAAGCAGGCCGGTGAAGTCCGGCACGGCCGCCCCCACTCCCGCCACGGACTGATCGGACTGCACATCGATGGTCACCGCCCTCGCCGCCGCCGTCCTGTTCGCCTCGGCGGCCCTGCTCCTGGCCCTCGCCCTGCTGATAGCGGTGCGCGGCAGGAAGTCGACAGCACAAGCGATCAAACTGCTGCCCGAACCGCTCGACGCGTTCCTGGGCCGGGTGGGCAGGCGGCTCGTCTCCCTGTGGCGGACGAGCCCCGAAGGAAGGCAGCACGAGGGGCGGCCCGCGGCCGTCCCCAGGGACACCCGGGTGGGCGTCAGGCTGCGCCTCATCGGCGCCTTCCTCCCCGCCAGTGAGAAATGGCGGCTCGAGGAGACGATGGATCACCGCAACGAGCTACGGAAGCAAGGTGGCCGCCTGCCTCCGTTCTACTACCTGGTCACTTTCGCGGGAGCATGCAGGATGCGCTGGGAAGCATGGACGGACCCCGAGCGGCAGGTCGACTGAGATCGGAAGGCGGCGCGAGGGGAAAGCGGCCAACCGGGCCCCCACAGTCGTGGGGGCCCTTCGCGTTGAGGCACGAACCCGAAGCGGCACGGACCGGAGCGGCACGACTCCAAAGCGACATGCCCATGTCATTCAGCTATTGGCTGACCGACATGGGCATAATGACAGGAGCAGATAGGCGTAAGCGTTCCGTGCATAGCAGAGAAGGTACCGGGTACGCGCACGACGGAAGGAGCGGCGATGACACCCCTAGTTGATCCCAGCCTCAACAGGCGAAAACTGCGTATCGCGCTGCGCAGGGCCCGGGAGGACGCCGGCCTCACTCAGCGCGAGGCCGCGGAGCGCGTGGAGTGGTCCCTGTCCAAATTGGTCCGGGTGGAGAACGGCGCGGTGAGCATCTCCGTGACCGACCTGCGCGCCCTGGCCCAGGTCTACGGCATCACCGACCCCGCGGTGGTCGAGGAACTGGAGACCGCGGCCCGCGGAAGCAAGGGGCCCAGCTGGTGGTCCAGCTTCCACGATGTCGTCAATCCGCAGTTCGCCCAGTACCTGGGGTACGAGACCGCAGCCGTCAGCCTGTCCACGTACCACCCGATCGTGGTGCCGGGCCATCTGCAGACCCGCGGTTACGCGGAGGCGCTGCTGCGTCCTCGCGTCCTCGACCCCGAGCGGCTCGCGCGCCTGGTGGACCTCCGGATGAAGCGCCGGGAGCGGATGTTCGGGGGCGACGGCCCCCGGGAGACGCTGTTCCTCCTCGACGAGGCCGCCGTCCGGCGCCGGGTCGGCGGCGACGCGGTGATGGCCGAGCAGCTCCGGCAACTGCTGGACCTGGCGGACCGGCCCGACGTCACCCTGCGCGTCCTGCCCTTCGAGGCGGGCGCCCACTACAGCACCCTCGGCAGCTTCGTCCTGCTCGGCTTCACCGACGACAAGGACCTGCTGTACCTGGAGTACGCCACCGGCAGCATGACCGGGGGCGAGGACCCCCGGTTGCTGGAGCGCTATCAGGAGTGCCTGGAGCAGATCTCGCGCCTGGCTCTCGATGCGTCGGAGTCGCTCGGTCTGATCGGCCGCGTCAAGCAGGACCTGGACAGAGCCTAGCCGGGCCCGGCCCCGCGGAACCGACATGAGCAGGGGGAGGATCGAGGTGACGAGAGCAGCGTGGCGGCGCCTGCGGGAGCTGCTCGTTTCCGGAGGAGGGCAGGACCGTACGGGCTCGGCCGACGAGCCCGCGGAGGAGGCCGGAGGGACGCCCGGCCGGACGGGGGAACCCGGTCCCGCGCACCCCGCTCCCGTTCCGTCGGGGTCCGTGGAGCGGATCGTCGGCTGCTTCGCCGTGCTCGCCGTGCTCTTCATGTTGAGCACGGCGATCGTCGCGCTCACGTTGGCCGACGGTTCTTGGGACGTCTCGTGGAAGACCGTCTTCTGGATCGTGGTCAGCCTGGGGGTCGCCATACTCGCCGCCGCGCTCGCCTGGCGGGTCGGGAAGGCCTGGCAACGCCGGAGGAAGGGCCCTACCGGGGCGAACCCGCCCGCGGAACGTACGGAAGACGATCAGAACTCGGTGGGGAAGCCGTGACGGAGTAACGTCCGCACCACAGGCCCGCACTCACCGAAACGGCGAGCAGCACGGCCACCCACAGCACTCGCTTCACCGGCAGGCTCTCCACCAGAAGGGACGCGGCGGCCGCGGTACTCGTGGCGACCGCTCCGACGGCGAGCAGGAAGAGCGCGGGGGGCGCGACGCCGACGGAGCGGGACCGGCCCTCGCCCCCGCGCCTCCGCGCTGCAGACTTCTCGATGTCCATAACAGCCCCACACTTTCTGCCGTCCGCCCGAAAGGATGTCATGCGTCCCTTGGTTCTCCGCGTGCGACAGCACTGAGGAAGCCCGTCCAGGCGAGGGCGGTGAAGCGCAGCACGGTCGCGGCAGGTCGCTTCGAGTCACGCGCAAGGACATGCCTGGCGAGTACGGCCACCTCCACACACTCCGACTCGTTGCCGCAGGCACTGCTTCTACGCCATAAGGGTCGCCCCTCATGAACCACCGCGGTCTCCCCCCGATCCCCCAAGCTGCCCGAAATGGTGCCCGTCAAGCGTAGTGGCCGACCGGCCGCAGCCGCAGGCGAGTACCGAAATCCCTGGCTTCACCTTCGCCACCGGTACCCGGCCGACCACGAAGAGCTACCTGGAATTCAGGTTAGGGCCGGCTCACCTCGGGTGCCATACGAGAACCGGCCCATTCGGAGTACGCCGGTGCTCGTACGAGACCGACGAGCGCCGACCGGGTGGCCGGAGCCCACGACGCCGTCGCCGGCGAGGGAGCGGTGGCGCGACAGGAGGTCACCCGTGTGGTGGTCGCGGGGCCGAAGACGGCGTCCGTGCCGGTGCGGTACCCGTGGGACGCGAGCCGCAGCCGGATCGCGGCGACCGTCTCGCCCCTTGCGGGCCGGTCACCTCGCCCCGGACGTCACCACCTGCGCCCGGCGGTGGAGCGTCTCGCTCTTCTCGTCGTAGGTGAGCCGGGTCCCGTCGCCGGGCGGGCGTACGTAATGGCGATCATGGTGATCCGCTCTCCGCTCCCGGCGGAGGGCGGTGGGGGATGCGCGGGCAGCCCTTCTTGAGCCCAGAGGCCCGCCGGACCGCCCTGCGGTCCCGGATCAACGCGTTCGTCGAGCAGCACCTCGCCGACCCCTACACCTACGGCCACCGCAGCGCCCAGGGCCTGGCCTTCGGCCCCGACGGCGGGGCCCTCACCAGAACCACGGCTCCGACCTGCCCCGGCCGGTACTCGGACGCCGGTCACGGTGCAGAACGCCTCCGCTCCAGCAACCAGGTCCCCCCTGTCACTGCCCCCGTCACACATAAGCCGATGATCAGCGACCTTGTGAGCTCCTCCATCTTGCTGCCGTCGTCCGCGACGACCACCGCCACCGCCATGATGACGGTCGTGATCACCAGCCCAACGGCCAGGTTCTTCCTCACCCGCGATTTCAGCACCTGCTTCTCCTTCTCCATGGGTGTGGCGCCGCGTCGTCCTCGATGCGGTGCCACACCGGGTTGTGTTCCGTCCGGGTCGGTCAGTACGGCCTTGGGCCGTGTCCGTCAGGGACGTTGCAGACCACCACCGAACGGCGTGAACTCCGACTTCACGAGCGAGGCGTCGGGCCCGCAGGCCGTCTAGCGCGTGGCGGACCGTGATCCGCCTACGGCGGACAGGGAAGGCGGCTCGTAGTCGTACAGATATCCCTGCGCCCGTTCGAAGAACGGGAGGAGTACGCGCATCTTCGCCGAGTTGATCTGTCGCTTCACGGCGCCGGGTCGCTTGCTCTCACGGGCGTTGTGCCCGTGCTTGAGCAGTTTGTCGATGCGCGGGCGGCGTGTCGCGTCGTAGGCCTTGAGTGCCGCCGGGACGGTCGGGGCGCTGCTCAGCGCCGCCGCGAGCTCCAGTGCGTCCTCGATGCACATCGAGGCGCCGTGTCCGACGCCGACAGGGTGGGCGGCGTCGCCGACCAGGACCATGCGCCCACTGTGCCACGTCCGGATCGGGTCGCAGACGTTCAGGTGGCCGGACGCGACGATCGATGTCGCGGCTCCGACCATGGCCCTCGGCATTGCCTCCGGAAACAGCTCGGTGACGCGCCGGAGCCATTGCGCGTCGTCGATGCCTCGCAGGTCGGGCTTGACCGGATCCCCGATCTGAGCCGTCCACCACTGGGTCTTCTCGTCGATGCTGGTGTACACGAAGGCACCGTTGCGCGCGTAGGAGAGGTTCCAGACGCCGGGCTCGAGACCCGTCATGGTGGCGATTCCGGCGACCCCGTAGAGCCCCGCGTACTCTGCGCGCGGCGCGGACGAGTCGATCAGCCCGCGCACGGTTGACCAGACGCCGTCGGCGCCCACGAGCAGCTCCGCGGTGTCGCGCCGGCCGGAGGCGAATTCGGCCACCACGCTGTCCGCTGACTCCGTCGCGCCCACCAGGCGCTCGCCGGTGACGATCTGTGCGCCCGCGTCGAGCGCCGCGCGCCGCAGGATCGCCACGAGCCGTCCGCGCCGGAGCGAGATGCTGCGCATCGAGTCGGCTTCGCGCCGAAGGCGTGGCACGTCGCCCAAGAGGTGGCCGCCCGCCGAGTAGAACCGCATCCGTTCGATGGGGTGTCCGGCCGCCTGTACGTCGCGTAGGCAGTCCAGCTTCTCCAGTGCGCGCAGGCCGTTGACCGCCAGGCTGAAGTGGGCGCCGACGTCCTCGGGCGGAACGTCGTACGCCTCGTAGACGGTCACGTCGTGACCGATCCGCTGCAGTGCAAGGGCGATGGCAGGCCCGGCTATCCCGCCACCGATCACGATCGTCCGCATGACATCTCCCTGAATTGAGTTTCACTGAATGCTGATTCAGCGTAAGTCTGTTCCGATACGCTGGCGTCTGTCAACAGCCGATGGAGGACGACATGCCGCAGGCGAGTACCGCCAGTCGAAAAGTCCGGGCGGCCCAGACTCGTGCCGCGCTGCTGGACGCGGCGCGGGGGCTGTTCAACGATCGCGGCTACCTCAATACGAAGATCACCGACATCACCGCCGCGGCCGGACGCTCGACCGGCTCGTTCTACGAACACTTCGCCGGCAAGGACGAGCTGCTCCAGGCGCTCCTCGCCGAGATGGAGAGTGCGATCGACAAGCGCATGGTCGGCCTGGAGCACCCCCGCGACCACGACCTGACCGACCGCGACCAGCTGCGCGACCACCTCGGTGTCGCGTGGACGGTGATGCGGCAGAACCGCCCGGTCACGCTCGCACTGTTTCAGGCGATGGTGGCCGACGACCCCGGCACGGGCCGGGCCTGGCGCGACCTGTGCGAGCAGACAGGAACCATTCGGGAGCATCTGGAGTACCTGGTCGAGCGCGGACACCAGCTGCCCGGCGACCCCGAGTTCATCGCGGCGGCGATGGGCGCGATGCTCGTCACCCTCAACTACGCTGTGCTCACGCCCCCTGGCGGCGAAGACGACCAGTACGTCATCGACACCCTCACGGATCTGCTGTTGCACGGGCTGACCGGACCGGCGTCACGACCAGCGGAAGAAGCTTGACGGACCACGTGCGCGTCGATCCCGCGCCGGCCGAGGACAAGGCTTTGCCGACGGCGGTCAGGCTCAACACCGCAGCCGCGCACGAGCGGTTCGAGGGCCTGGCTGTCGCGCGGGTTCGCGCCGGAGATCCCGATCGAGAGCGGTGAACCGGTCCGCTCGGTGATCAAGTGGATCTTCGAGCCTTTCTTGACCGAGGAGTTCCAGGCCGCCCTCGACACCGGGCGTGCTGAGCGCGAGCTGGTCGAGGCGGATCTCGTCAACTGGCGGCCTGAGAAGAAGGCAGGTGGGCGGCGCAGGAAGAGCGAGTAAGCATCGCCCTTCGGGCATGAGTGAGGGGCGGTGGGAAGCGCAAATGGTTCCCTACCGCCCCTCGTTCGTTTCAGACGCGTGCGGCCATCCGCACAAATGCCGTCCACTGGGCAGAGGACACATTGAGGATCGCCACGTCCGGGCACTTGGAGTCGCGGACCAGCACGGCCGTACCGGCGTCCGCGATCTCGACGCAATCACCACCGTTGCCCGCGCTGTAGCTGCTCTTGAACCAGCGCAGTTCGCCAGCGGCAGGCTCGGGGCTGCCTGTCTTCATAGCTCTCCCAACAGCTTCTGGATGAAGGCCAGCGACTCCCTGGGAGTCAACGCCTGCGCCGCGAGGACTCTGTACGTCGCCTCCAACGGACTGACCTTCTTCGGGTCCGAGTACAGGGCACTTGTGTCCTGTACCTCCATGTAAGCCATCCTGCGCTGATCGGCGAGATGGATCAATGTGAAGGGGCCCGCCAGTCCTGCATGCTCGTCGCGCCGCGTCGGCATGACCTGCAACTCGACGTTGCGTTCATGCCCGTACAGCAGCAATTGTTCCAATTGGCCCCGCAGCACCTCCGGACCTCCAAGAGGTCGCTGCAGAACATGTTCTTCAATGACGAAGCTCAGCAACGGAGCAGGCCGACGAGCGAAGAGCTTCCGCCGCTCCAACCGCGCCGTCACGCCCTGCTCGATCGTCTCCTCGTCCAACAACGGACGCCACATGCGGAAGACCGCGCGTGCGTACTCCTCCGTCTGCAAGATCCCCTTGACCACGTGGTCGGAGTAGGCGTGCAACTCGACCGCTTGGGACTCCAGTTCCGCGTACCGCCGGAAGAACCCCGGATACCGAGCCTTCGCCACCTCCCCCTTCATCGCCACCAGCAGCCCCCGCCCGCCCACCTCCCGATCCACCGCGTCCACCAACTCCGGTTTCGGGATGCGACGTCCCTGCTCCACCGCTGCGATCAGGGCCTCGCCGTAGCTGACCCGCTCCCCCAACTGCGCCTGTGTCAGCCCGGCCGCCTCCCGCAGCAGCTTCATCTGCCGCCCGAAGCACCGCAGGAACTCCCCGTTCGAGTCCGCGCCCGCGTCCTCCACGCCCGCACCCGAGTCCGCTCCCGACTCCATCGCACCAGCCCCCTCAGCACATCCGTCCACCGATCACCCGTACTCGCACCGTAGGACAAACACGCACCAACCCTGCCCGGCACTGGACATGTTCCGGCTTTCGGGTGAACCCCTCGCCGAAACCGACCCACCGCACCGGCCGCCTACCATTCCGGCAAGGAACCGGCATCGGAATCCCGAAGGGGTTGCTCGTGGCGCGACTTGTCCGGCAGCAGCGCGCGGACGCGTATGTGGGGTACCACGCATTCGGTGTGCAGGAGTCGGACGACGCGGACCTGTCGGTCCCGTTCCCCGACGACTTCGACCACAGTGCCTTCCTCAGTACGCACCCCGGCCGTCTGGACATCACCAGCGGCGGGCACACCCACACCGCCACGGTCACCGTCGAGGTGTGGGACGGGCCGCCGCAGGAGGACCCGGCGGACTGGGACGAACAGGCCGAGGCCGGCTTCGAGTCGACGAGCGGGCAGGTCGCCGTGTGGTCCATGCACGCGGGCCGGGCGGACGACGTGATCGTGCTGGGGGACTCCGGCGGGGCGTGGCGCGTGCGGGTCGGTTGCGCGGGCCGGGCCGAGGCCGCAGCCCTGTCGGAGGGCGAGGGCACCGGTCACGGAGTGGAGCGTTACCTCATCCGGTTCTGGCCCGCCGGCACGTAAGAAAGCAGTCGTGCGGCGGGAGCCCTCTTCACTCAACGTGTACGCGCACACACGTTCCGTGCGGTACCGTCACGACAAATCAGCCCCCGCGACGGTTGCACCCGTTCGCGAGGGCCTGGACCACCAGTGGAAGGCACCAGCTCCACCGTGATTTACCGGCACAATACCGCGCCCCCGCGCGCCTTCTCCCAGTTCTCCCACGACCTGATCCGGCACCCCCGGCTGTCCTCCGACGCCGTGCGGCTGCTGACCTGGCAGCTCTCCCTCCCCGGCGGGGCGCGCGAGCCCCTGTCGCGCACCGCCGAGCGCGCCCGCATCGGCGCGTGCGCCTTCACGCGGGCCAAGCGGCAGCTCAAGGAGGAGGGGTTCGTCCACGAGCGGCGGCTCCAGGGGCCCGGCGGTCACTGGGTCACCCAACAGCTCGTCTCCAACGTCCCGTTGAGCGCCGCCGAGGCCGCCAAGATCCTCGCCCGGATGCCCGTACACGTGCCCGACGCCTCCGCGTCGCCCCAGCCCGTACCGAGTGCCCGCGTTCCGACCGCCGGTGCTCCGACCCCTCCGCCCACCGACGGTCATCCAAAGAAAAACCCCGGAGGAAACACCTCCCACCCTCCCGCCGAGCCGGACGCCACCGCCCCGGAGGCAGCCGAGATCCCCGAAACCGCCCGCGCCCTCGTCGCCGCCCTCCCCCGCCTCTCCCCGGACCTCCGCCGCATCCCACTCGGCATGCACGACGAGCTGGCCCGCCTCGTCACCCACTGGCTCGCCGCCGGTCACGCCCCCACCGCCATCCGCGCCCACATCCTGCGCGGCCTCCCCTCCGACGGCACCCCCGTCCACCGCCCCGGCGGCCTCCTGCGCTACCTGCTCCGGGACATCCCGCCCGCGCCGGTCCCTGACGCCACCCCGGCCGCCGAACACCCCGCCCCCGCCCGCCCGTCCAACCGCCTCGCCGCTCTCCGGGAATGCGAGGGCGACCACGTACAAGCGACCCTCTTCCGGCCGACCGGCGACGAAACTCTCTGCCGCCGCTGCCTCACCTCACCACCGTCCAGCGCTGAAGAACAGGACCGACCTGAAGGGGCTCGATCCGGTGTCACTGTGCGAGGCGATGCAGCCGGGCCCCTTCTCCCCGGGCAGCGGCACGGAGGTGCGCCCACCGACATGACGGGGCTGACGGAGACAATGAGGCCACCGCAAAAGCAGAGGCCCGCCTGAGTCCTTGGCGGGCATCCGCGCCCACTGTGCCGCGATGTCCAGCGCACTGGGCCGGTCCGGCTGCGGTCCGGCGTGGCCAGTGGCTCGTCTCATGACGTCGAACGGCCGTGGATACGGCGTTCGGTGCTGCTCAGTGCGGCAGTCTCGTTGCGTAGATCCAGTCGAGGCCGTCGTATCCGGTTTCGTCGAGGTGCTCCGCCCGGGTCAACCCAGCGCGCACAGCCACGTGTTGAGAGGCGATGTTGTCCGGCCGGACGCGGGCGGTCAGTGGGATGTCGGGAACGTGGCGGAGCGCCCAGGCGGCGACCGCCGCTGCGGCCTCGCCGGCGAAGCCCTGGCCCCAGGCCGAAGTGGCGAAGCGGTAGAAGAGATTGAGGACCTGCATGCCTTGCAGTTCCATGGGCTTGATCCCGCAAAAGCCCAGTTGCAGGGCGGAGTCGTGGCGTCGTACGACCCAGTACCCGTATCCGCACCTCTGCCACTGGTCGTTCCAGCGGCGATACAGTTCCCCGGCCTCATCGAGCCGGGTGAGAGCGTCGGAGGGGTTGTGCAGACAGGTCTCAGGGTCACGGTGGATGGCCAGGATCGCGTCGATGTCGGCTTCGGTCGGACGCCGCAACGACAGTCGGGGGGTGTGCAGTTGTTCGCCCGCCGGGCTCCGGTCACTCATGTGAGGATCGTAGAGGCGCGTCAGGCGGCCCCTGTGAGGTACCGGGTCGGGCACGGATCGGTGGGTCCGGCGCGGAGTTCGCCTTCGGTTCGGCACGGCCGGCGGCACTGACGCGTGCGGTCCGCGCTGGTCCGTCCGGGGATCACCCCGGCAGGCCCGACACTGTCGCCCACCGCCCCGACAGAGCGCCGCCGTGGGGGCGTCGTACCTGGTGGGCGGGGGTGTGGGCGCGGGATCTTCGGGGCATGACCACTTCCCCCGCCACGGAGCGGCGGTCCGCGCTGCCGCTCCCGCTCGCCGACCAGACGGTGTTCTCGTTCCGCTTCACCCCGTCCCCGCGCGGTGCCCGGCTCGCCCGCCGGCTCGCCTCCTGCCAGATGGACGCCTGGGGGTGGCGGTACGGCACCCCCGTACACGATGCCGTGGAACTGATCGTCGCCGAACTGGGCGTCAACGCCGTCACCCACGGCAGGGTGCCCGGCCGGGACGCCGAGTTGCGGCTCAGCAGGGAGGACGGCGGGCACGTACGCGTCGAGGTCAGCGACGCGCGGGGCGAGCGGCTGCCCGAAGCACGGGACGCCGGAACCGGGGAGGACGGCGGGCGGGGACTCCTCCTCGTAGCCGCCCTGGCGAAGGAGTGGGGGACGGCCGCGCGCCCCGGTGCCCCCGGCAAGACGGTGTGGGCCCTGGTACCCGCCGTGCCGGTCCACGGGTGAGCCGGGGGAAGCACTCGGCCCGTCAGTAGTGGTACCGGGCCTTGATGATCACGACTTCCTTCTCGAAGGAAGTCGTACCAGTCAGGTGGTACAGGGATCCGGTACGAGTCGCATGGCCTCGGTCGGCAGGAACGACTCCCGTGAGGAAGCGGACACACCCTGACCTGTACGTCGCCGAGACTCGTGCCCCCGGCGGTCGCAAGGACCGCCCGTCCGCAAGGAGCCCGCACGTGTTCTCCGTTCTCGCCGACATCAACTGGTCGGCCGTCGCGATCGCGGCCGTCGCCTCGGTCCTGCTCGCCGGCGTGTGGTTCGCGGTCGTGATCGCCAAGCCGTACGCCGCGGCCCTGGGCCGCGAGGGCGCGCCGGCGCCCGTACAGACGGCTGTCACCATGGCGGGGCCGCCGGTGTGTCTCCTCTTCACCGTCCTGACCAGCGCCGTGCTGGTCGAGGCGCTCGACATCACCGGCATGGGTGACGCCGTGGTGTTCGGGCTCCTCGTCGGCTTCGGTTATCTGGGCGCGATGACCTTCCAAATCGCCATCAACCCGAACTTCCCGCGCCCGCTGTACTACGGCGTCCTCAACGCGCCGTTCTTCGTGATCACGAGTGTGCTCAACAGCGTCGTCCTGGTCGCGACGCGCTAGTCGCCTCCGCCTCCGCCTCCGCCTCCCCCGTCGCCGCCGCCGTCACTGCCGTCACTGCCGCCTCCGCCGTCGCCGCCGTCTCCTCCGTCGCTGCCCCAGCCGTCGCCGCCGCCGGGTTCGTTGTCGTCGCGGCCGGTGCCGAGGTTGCTGAACCAGGGGAGGTCCCAGGTGCCGGTGTCCGCCTCTCCTCGGGAGCGGGAGCGGGGGCGGGGGCGGAACCTGGCCAGGCCCGTCGTGTCCCCGAGGCCGAAGGACACGGCGACCGCGTGGGCCATGACGGCGTCCAGGGGGTCGGGGCTCTCGTGGTGCACGGCCGCCAGCGGCAGCAGCACCGTGCCGGGTACGGGACCCGGCCGGCGGGGCGGACGGGTCAGCAGCGCGACCCGGCGGTCGTCGCGCAGCAGCCACGAGCTCTCCGCGTTCTCGCGCCGCAGCGTCCAGTGCCGGTCGGGCAGGCGTATCTCCACACTGCTCCTGGACTTGCGGAACTTCTTCTGAAGGACGAGCCGGGCCGTTGTGTCACCGACGGTCATGACCAGGCCGCTGCCCGGGACGGTGGAGTCGCCGCGGAAGCCGTACGGTGCCCTGAGCCGTACGGCGGGGGCGTGCGGGCCCCACACGTCCACGCGTACCAGGCGCCGGTCCACGGCGACGGCGACCGGCCCGGCGGGACCCGGCGCGTACCGCCGTGCGATCCACAGCGGTACGCCCTCCGCGTGCGCCCGCGCGGCGAGCGCGGCCACCTGGTCCGCCCCGCCGCACCCGCGAACCGCCCATTCGCCCAGGGCACGGGCGAAGTCGGCGGCCAGGCGCACCTTCAGAGGCGTGGTCGTGCCGGTCACGCGGGTGACCGGCACGGCGCCGGGGCCCTGCGCCAGCGAGGCCAGGGGACGTTCCGTACCGCCGCCGCCCAGCCAGTACCCCCGCAGGTACGCCTCGGCCATGGCGCCGAGGTTCAGCTCGGCCGGCGGTGTCGTCCGGCCGCCTCTGCGCAGCCCGTCCTCGGTGAGTTCCACGGTCCGCGCCAACGGGTTCCGGGACCGTTCCCCGTAGAGCACCTGGCTCATCACGTCCCCCTCCTGCTCCGGCGTCCTCCGGCTCGCGCCAATGGACAGGTCGCCACCGGCCGTACCGCCGGTTCCGAGATCGGCTGACATCTCACCGCGGGCACGGCGAAGGCCCGGCAGCCCCGTTTCCGGGGTTGCCGGGCCTTCGCTCGGGCTCTGGCGACCTTACGCCGTCAGTGGGCGTGGCCGTGGCCGTGACCACCGGCGGCCGGCTCTTCCTCTTCCTTCTTCTCGACGACCAGGGTCTCGGTCGTCAGCAGGAGGGAGGCGATGGAGGCGGCGTTCTCCAGGGCGGAGCGGGTCACCTTGACCGGGTCGATGACGCCGGCCTTGACCAGGTCGCCGTACTCGCCGGTGGCGGCGTTGTAGCCGTTGCCCTTCTCGAGCTCGGCGACCTTGGAGACGATGACGTAGCCCTCGAGGCCGGCGTTCTCGGCGATCCAGCGCAGCGGCTCGACGGCGGCCTTGCGGACCACGGAGACACCGGTGGCCTCGTCGCCGGTCTTGCCGAGGTTGCCCTCGAGGACCTTGACGGCGTGGACCAGCGCGGAGCCACCACCGGAGACGATGCCCTCCTCGACCGCGGCGCGGGTCGCGGAGATGGCGTCCTCCAGACGGTGCTTCTTCTCCTTCAGCTCCACCTCGGTGGCGGCGCCGACCTTGATGACGCACACGCCGCCGGCCAGCTTCGCGAGGCGCTCCTGGAGCTTCTCGCGGTCCCAGTCGGAGTCGGTGGACTCGATCTCGGCCTTGATCTGGCCGATGCGACCGGTCACGTCCTCCTTGTTGCCGCCACCGTCGACGACCGTGGTGTCGTCCTTGGTGACGGTGACGCGGCGGGCGGAGCCGAGCACGTCCAGGCCGACCTGGTCGAGCTTGAGGCCGACCTCCTCGGCGATGACCGTGGCGCCGGTGAGGACGGCCATGTCCTGCAGCATCGCCTTGCGGCGGTCACCGAAGCCGGGCGCCTTGACGGCGACCGCGTTGAAGGTGCCGCGGATCTTGTTGACGACCAGGGTCGACAGGGCCTCGCCCTCGACGTCCTCGGCGATGATCAGCAGCGGCTTGGAGGCGTTGGCCTGGATGACCTTCTCCAGGAGCGGCAGCAGCTCCGCGATGGAGCCGATCTTGCCCTGGGTGATCAGGATGTAGGGGTCGTCGAGGACGGCCTCCATGCGCTCCTGGTCCGTCACGAAGTACGGCGACAGGTAACCCTTGTCGAAGGCCATGCCCTCGGTGAAGTCCAGCTCCAGACCGAAGGTGTTGGACTCCTCGACGGTGATGACACCGTCCTTGCCGACCTTGTCCATCGCCTCGGCGATGAGCTCGCCGACCTGCTGGTCCTGCGCGGACAGCGCGGCGACGGCGGCGATGTCGGACTTCTCGTCGATCGGGCGGGCCGAGGCGAGCAGGTCCTCGGAGACCGCGGCGACGGCGGCGTCGATGCCCTTCTTCAGGGCGGCCGGGGAAGCACCCGCGGCGACGTTCTTCAGGCCCTCGCGGACCAGCGCCTGGGCCAGCACGGTGGCGGTGGTGGTGCCGTCACCCGCGATGTCGTTGGTCTTGGTCGCCACCTCCTTCACCAGCTGCGCGCCGAGGTTCTCGAACGGGTCCTCGATCTCGACCTCGCGGGCGATCGTGACACCGTCGTTGGTGATGGTGGGGGCGCCGAACTTCTTGTCGATGACGACGTTGCGGCCCCTGGGGCCGATCGTCACCTTCACCGTGTCGGCAAGCTTGTTGACGCCGCGCTCAAGGGCGCGACGGGCGTCCTCGTCGAACTTCAGGATCTTCGCCATGGGAGCGGTTCAGCCCTCTCGGAAAACGTGGGTGAAGCGAACGAACTGCGCCCCTGACGCCCGGCTTCATAAGGTCGCGGGGGCCCGGGGCGCAGCTCAAAAGCAGGTGCTTCGATGGAAGCGGGTGAACTACTTCTCGATGATCGCGAGGACGTCGCGAGCCGAGAGGACGAGGTACTCCTCGCCGTTGTACTTCACCTCGGTGCCGCCGTACTTGCTGTACAGCACGATGTCGCCGGTCTTGACGTCGAGCGGCAGGCGCTCGCCGTTCTCGAAGCGGCCCGGGCCCACGGCCAGGACGACGCCCTCCTGGGGCTTCTCCTTGGCGGTGTCCGGGATGACCAGGCCAGAGGCGGTGGTCTGTTCGGCGTCGAGCGGCTGGACCACGATGCGGTCCTCGAGCGGCTTGATGGCAACCTTGGAGCTGGTGGTCGTCACGATCCGACCTCCCCCTTCGGAGATCTCACGGGGTTAACTGTCTGAGGTGGCGACCAGGTGGATCCGTCGTCGCGGGTGCCGGACCTGCCCGTCGCGCATGTTGGCACTCTCCAGTGGGGAGTGCCAGACCTGAGACTATGACTGTGGTTAGCACTCGGTCAAGCGGAGTGCCAATTGCCTGCGGCGCGTCGCGGGGGTGGGTGCGTTGTTCATACCGGATTGCGCAGTCGGCGGTGTCGCAGTGACCGTCCACCGGGGGCTGCGCCCCCAGACCCCCTTCGGCCCTGGACGGGCCTCGTCCTCACACTCCCCCGGAGGGGGTGCCCCCAGACGGGCTGATTTGGCCGGCGTAGTCCTCCAGGCGGCCCACCTTCAGCCCTTGTTCCTCCAGCTCGTCCAGCACTCGTGTCGTCCGTTCCGCCAACGACAGCGTCGGAGCCTCGCCCGACGGTACGGAGACGATGTCGCCGGGGGTCAGGTGGTGGGGGCCGTGGGTGTAGGTGAGGTGGCCGTCCGTTTCCAGCGTCGCCCTCCACAGGACGACCGCCTCGATGCCGCAGGCGGCGGCGGCGCGCAGGGTGGTGGTGTCGTACGTGCCGTAGGGCGGGCGGAAGAGGCGGGGGCGGACGCCGAAGCGGGACTTGAGCTTGCGCTGCTGGCCGCAGATCTCGGCGCGCTGTCCGGCGTAGGGCAGACCGCGCAGGGCGGGATGGTCGAGGGTGTGGTTCTGCAGGCTCGCGCCGACCGAGCGCAGGCGGGCGAAGTGGGCGTAACCGGGGCCCGTCACGCTGTCCGTGAGGAACAGGCTGACGGGGAGCCGGCGCTCGCGCACCAGGTCGATGAAGCGGGGGTCGCGTTCGGCGCCGTCGTCGAAGGTGAGGAAGACGACCCCGTCACGGGTCGGGACGTGGTCGACGACGGGCGGGAGCGCGCCGTCCGCCACCGGGCCGCCTCCGGGCGGCCGGCCCGCCCCGTCCCCCGTCCCGCCCGACGGGCCGCAGCCGGCGACCACGGCCAGCAGGGCGACACCCGCGCCCGCCAGGAGGCCGGCCCGCCTCCGGAAGGTGACCGGGCCGGTCCTCGCCACCAAGGCGATCCACGGCCCAGGACCGAACCTCGCCCGAAACCCTCGCCACGCCCGCAGGAAGGCGACCGGGCCGGTCCCCACCGGAACCGCGGCCCTCGCCACGAAGACGATCCACGGCCCAGGACCGAGCCGCACCCGAAACCCGCGCCGTGCCCGCAGGCCGGTTGCCGGTTTCCCGGCCCTCACAGGTAGTCCTCCAGGCGGGCCACCGCGTACCCCTCCGCCGTGACCTCGTCCAGGAAGCGGCGGATCATGTCCGGCATCGTGCCCTTCCAGTCCTCACGGCCCCGGAAGTGGCTGAGCACGATGTCGCCGGGGTGCAGGTCGCGGTCCCACTCGCGGTACTCCCAGCGGTCGACGAAGACCTCCTCGTTCCAGAGGGGGACGTGGGTGATCCCGCAGGCCTTCGCGGCGCGCAGGGTGGCCTTGTCGTAGTTGCCGTAGGGCGGGCGGAAGAGGACGGGGCGCTTGCCGTAGCGCTTCTCGATGACCTTCTGCATGCCGCAGATCTCGCGCTTCTGGCGCGCGTAGGACAGGGCCGGCAGGTAGGGGTGGTGGAGTGTGTGGTTGTGCAGGGCGGCGCCCCGGTTCCGCATCTCCTTGAAGTAGCCGTAGTCCTCCTTGACGAGGTAGTCGCTGAGGAAGGCGCTGTACGGGATCTTCAGCTCGCTCATCATCCGCAGGAACGCCGGGTCCTTCTCGGCGCCGTCGTCGATGGTGAGGAAGAGGATCTTCTCGTCGGTGGGGACGGTGGTGAAGACCGGGGGGAGTTCCAGCCGCCGGTGGCCGTCGACCTCGAAGCCGTCGCGGGTGGTGATCCCGGGCTTCCTCGCCGGGGGCGGCGGGGCGGTCAGGGGCACCCGCTTCAGTCCCCAGCGTTTCGCGGCGGCGACCCTCGCGGCGTGCGCCGCGCGCAGCTTGGTGGCGTAGGCGTCGAGTGCGCGGGCCGGGGGCGCCTTCAGGGGCTGCTGACCGCCCGCCGGTTCGACCGGAGCGCCGCCGCCCGGTCCGCAGCCTGCGGCGATGGAGGCGAGAGCGAGTACCGCGAGGCCGATCCGCACACCACCCATGGGCCACTTTTTATCGTTTTGTCCTACTGCTCGCATGGAGCCGGATCCTCGCAGCCCGCCACCGGCGCCCCGGCCCGACACCGCGGCCGGAGGCACACGGTCCACCGACTGGCCCACAATGACCCGGTGAACGACCTCGCCCCCCTCCTCACCCCCGAAGGCCGCGCCCTCCTCGACGAGGTCCGCGACACCGACCCGGCGCACGAACTCGCCGTCGCGACCCGGCTGCGCCGCGAACACCCCGCCGGCCTGGTGTCGGCGGCGCTGGGCCAGGCGCGGCTGCGGCAGCGGGCGGTGGCCAAGTTCGGGGCGGAGGACGCCCGGCGGATGTTCTTCACGCCGAACGGGGTGGAGCAGTCGACACGGGCGAGCGTGGCGACGTACCGGGCCGAGTGCCTCCGGGCGCTCGGGGTACGGTCCGTCGCCGACCTGTGCTGCGGGATCGGCGGCGACGCGATCGCGTTCGCCCGCGCCGGGATCCGGGTGCTGGCCGTCGACCGGGATCCGCTGACCTGCGAGGCGGCCCGCGCCAACGCCGCCGCGCTCGGCCTCGCCGACCTGGTCGAGGTGCGCGAGGCCGACGTGACGGAGGTGGACACGGCCGGGTACGACGCCGTGTTCGTCGACCCCGCCCGGCGTTCCTCCAGACGTGGCCGGATCTTCGATCCGGAGGCCTACTCCCCTCCCCTGTCCTGGGCCGTGTCCGCCGCGCTCGAGGCGCCGCTCGGCCTGCTGAAGATCGCGCCCGGCATCCCGCACGAGGCGATCCCCGCGGACGCGACGGCCGAGTGGGTCTCGGACGGCGGGGACGTGAAGGAGGCCATGCTGTGGTTCGGCCCGGACGTGACGCCGGGCGCCCGGCGGGCGACGCTGCTGCCCGCCGGAGCCGGCATCCACGTGACTCCCGACACCATGCTCCCGGACCCCGAGGTCCGCCCGGTCGGGAGGTACCTGTACGAACCGGACGGCGCCGTCATCCGCGCCCACCTGGTCGCCGAGGTGGCCGAGGACCTGGACGGTGGACTGATCGACCCGACCATCGCCTACGTCACCTCCGGCGAACCGCACGACACGCCGTACGCCACCGCCTACGAGATCACCGACCGGCTCCCGTTCAACGTCAAGAAGCTGAAGGCGCTGCTGCGCGAGCGCCGGGTCGGCATCCTGACCGTCAAGAAGCGCGGCTCGGCCGTCGAGCCGGAGGAACTCCGCCGCAAGGTCCTGCCCAAGCCGTACGGTCCCGAATCCGTCACGGTCTTCCTGACCCGCGTCGACGGTGCTCCGACGATGCTGCTGGGGCACCCGGTGCGGTGATCACGCGCCGGTCTGCGCCGCGCGGCGCAGCAGCAGTTCCCTCTCGCGTTCGTTGCGGGTCAGCGACGCCGCGCGTGTGAACTCCGCCCGGGCCTCCTCCGTACGGCCCAGGCGGGCCAGCAGGTCGCCGCGGACGCTGGGCAGCAGGTGGTAGTCCCGGAGCGCCGGTACGCCGGTCAGGGCGTCGACCAGGGGCAGCGCGGCGGCGGGGCCCGCGGCCATGGAGACGGCCACCGCGCGGTTGAGTTCGACGACCGGGGAGGGGGCCCGGGCGGCGAGAAGGGCGTACAGGGTGGCGATGCGGGGCCAGTCGGTCTGCTCGTAGCGGTACGCGTGCGCGTGGCAGGCGGCGATGGCCGCCTGGAGGACGTACGGGCCCGGGGCGCCGGCGGCGACGGCGTCGGCTCGGGTGAGGGCGGTGACACCGCGGGCGATGAGCATGCGGTTCCAGCGGGCACGGTTCTGGTCCTGGAGGAGGACCGGTGCGCCGTCCGGGCCGGTGCGGGCGGCGGCGCGCGAGGACTGGAACTCCAGCAGCGCGGTGAGCCCGTGCACTTCGGGCTCCTTCGGCATCAGTTCGGACAGCACGCGGGCCAGCCGCAGCGCGTCCTCGCACAGTGCCGGGCGCAGCCAGTCGTCACCGGCCGTGGCGGCGTACCCCTCGTTGAAGATCAGGTAGATGACGTCCAGGACCGAGCCGAGGCGGGCCTCGCGGTCGGGGCCGTAGGGCACCTCGAAGGCGACGTTCCTCGTCGCCAGGGTGCGTTTCGCGCGGACGATCCGCTGGGCCACCGTCGGTTCCGGTACGAGGAAGGCGCGGGCGATCTCGGCCGTGCTCAGGCCGCCGAGCAGCCGCAGGGTGAGGGCGGTCCTGGCCTCGGCGGACAGCACCGGGTGGCAGGTGGTGAAGACGAGACGGAGCAGGTCGTCGTCGATGTCGTCCGGGTCGGCGGGCTCCTCCGGCGGGGCCGTCACGGCCGACCGGTCCCGGCCGATCTCGGCCAGCTTGCGGGCGTAGGTCTCGCGCCGGCGGATCAGGTCGACGGCGCGGTGGCGGGCGGTGGCCATGAGCCAGGCGCCCGGGTTGTCGGGCACCCCGTCCCGCGGCCACTGCTCCAGCGCGGCGACGAGGGCGTCCTGGGCGAGTTCCTCGGCGATGCCGACGTCCCGGACGACACGGGTCACGCCGGCGATCAGCCGGGGGGACTCCATGCGGAACACGGTCTCGACGGTCCGTGCCGTGTCCGTGTCCATGTCCGTGTCCGTGTCGCGGGGGCCTGTGGTGGGCTGTGGTGTCACGACCCACCATCAGACACCCGTACGGCGGCGGAGCCAAGGAAGGATCTCCGGGCGCGCGGGAGCGGTCAGCCCTCCATGACCTCCCGCACCTCGCAGGTCACCGTCCAGTGCGGCTCGTGCACCTTCAGGAACCGCTTGGTCCACTCGATCGCCTCGGCCCTGTCCTTGGCCTGCAGCATCGCGTAGCCGCCGATGACCTCCTTGGACTCGGTGAACGGCCCGTCGGTCACGGACAGGCGGCCGCCCTCGTAGTGCACCCGGGTGCCCTGGGCGGTCGGCGTCAGCCCGGCGGTGTCCAGCAGGACCCCGGCCTTCGTCATCTCCTCGATCAGTTCGCCCATCCGCTGCATCAGCTCGGGGCTGGGGCCGCCTTCGGGGGCGTTGTTCTCGTCGATCCGGATCATGGAGAGATAGCGCGGCATGGTGACTCCTCGGGTCGTGGGGGCCGGGTCCTTCCCGGCCTCTCACCCATGCGTCGAACGGGAGACACCGGTTTCGACACCGGCGCCGGAGTTTTTTCGCCTCACTTCCGCCTCACTTCCGCCTCACTTCAGAGAGGCCCACAGCTCCCCCGCCTCCGGCTCGTCCGCCACCACGCGGTTGCGGTCCCAGGGGGCCGGGACGACCGGCATGGTGAGGGTCGTGACGCCGTCGGCCGGGAGATCCCGCAGGCTCTGGGCGAGGCGCGTCAGCTCGCCCAGGGAGTCCAGGCCGGTGTCGGTGGTGAGGCTGCCGGTGACGGTGTCGGCGACCCGGTACAGCCGGGCGGGGCCGGCCAGCAGGTCCTCGTCCGCGATCTGCTCCAGCAGTGCCTTCACCAACTGGTGCTGGAGCCCTATGCGGCCGAGGTCGCTGCCGTCGCCGACGTCGTACCGGGTGCGGGCCAGGGCGAGGGCGTCCGTTCCGTCGAGGTGGTGGGTGCCGGCGTCCAGGGTGAGGTGGCTCCGGTCGTCGTCGATGTCCTCCTCGGTGGTGACGGTGACCCCGCCGAGCGCGTCGACCAGGCGGGCGAAGCCGGCGAAGTCGATCTCGACGTAGTGGTCCATGCGGACGTCCGTGAGCGACTCGACGGTCTTCACGGCGCACACCGGCCCGCCCACCTCGTACGCGCTGTTGAACATCACGCCGGAGGCCTCACGGGTCGACTCCCCGTCCTCCAACGGGCAGGAGGGCCGGTCGACGAGGGTGTCGCGGGGGATGCTGACCACCGTCGCGGCCGTCCGGCCCGCGTCGAGGTGGACGACCATGGCGGTGTCGGAGCGGGCGCCGCCGCTGTCGCCGCCGCCGAGCGCCTGGTTCTCCTCGCCGCTGCGCGAGTCGGAGCCGAGCACCAGGATGTTCAGGGACCCGGTCGGCAGCGGCGAGGCCGTGGCGGACGCGTCCGGGGACGGGGTGACCACGGCCTTGGCGGGACGGTCGTCACCCAGGGCACTGTTGATGTCGACGCTGTCGATGTTGCCGTTGAGCTGCCAGTACGCCCAGCCGGCGGCTCCGGCGCCCAGGACCAGCAGGCCCGCCAGCGTCAGCCCCGTGATCTTCAGCGCCTTCGCCCGCCGGCCCGCCCGTGTTCCCGCCCCCGCGCCCCCGCCCCTGTCCCCGGACTCGTCCCCGTCGTCCCCGGTCCCGCCGCTCTTCTCATGTCCCCTCACGAACAGGAACGTAAGTCCGAATTATGGCGAGCAGCGACCCGCGGGCGGTTTTCTTGCGGAATTCTCAGACTTCCGGCATGACGTCCGACGGTCCGAAACTTTCGGACCGGCTCACGCCCCCGCCGGCGCCGCCGTACTGCTCCGCACCACCAGGCTCGTCGCCAGCTCCACCCGGGTCGCCGCCGCCGAGTCCTCGTTCCTGCCCAGATCGAGGACCAGCCTGGCCGCCGCCTCCGCCATCTCCGTCAGCGGCTGCCGTACGGTCGTCAGCGGCGGCCCCACCCAGCGGGCCACCGGCAGATCGTCGAACCCGACCACGCTCAGGTCCTCCGGGATCCGCAGTCCCAGCTCGCGCGCGGCCTCGTACAGCCCGAGGGCCTGGAGGTCGTTGCCGGCGAAGACGGCGGTGGGCCGGTCCTCGCGGCGCAGCAGGGCGAGGCCCTGCCGGTAGCCGGCCTCGTGGTGGAAGTCCCCGGTCATGATCAGCCCCGGGTCGACCGGCAGACCGGCGGTCTCCAGGGCGGCCCGGTAGCCGTCGACGCGGGCGCGGCTGCACATCATCTGCGTGGGTCCGCTGATCGCGCCGATGCGGGTGTGGCCCAGTTCGACCAGGTGCCGGGTCGCGGCGAGCCCGCCCTGCCAGTTGGTCGCGCCGATGGAGGGCACGTCGGTGCCCGGGTCGCCGGCCGGGTCCATCACCACGAACGGGATGGAGCGGCTGGTCAGCAGGGCCCGTCCGGACTCGTCGAGGCCGGACAGCACGAGGATGACGCCGTGCGGGCGGCGCGCGGCGACCTGGTCGGCCCAGGTCCGTCCGGGCGTGAGCCGGCCCGCGCTCTCGGAGAGGACGACGCTCAGTCCCGCGTCCCGGGCCACGTTCTCCACGCCCCGGATGACCTCCATCGCCCAGGCGCTCTCCAACTCGTGGAAGACCAGGTCGATCAACGGCGACCGGGCCGCCTCGGCGCGTCGGCGCCGGTAGCCGTGGGCGCGCAGCAGTCCCTCGACCCGGCTCCGGGTGGCGGGAGCGACATCGGCACGACCGTTGAGGACCTTCGAAACAGTCGGGGCGGAGACGCCGGCCTCGCGGGCGATCTCGGCGAGGGTCGCGGTCCGGGAGCTGCGCCCTTGCGTCCGGGTTTCGGCGGGCTGCGAGGAAGTCATGGCCGCGATCGTAACCCTGTCGGCCCTCTTGACGAAGACCTCCGGGACTCAACGGGTCCCAGAACATTCGGAATTGTAACCGAAACATTCGGCTGCATCGGTACGCGGAAGGGCCGTCGGTGAACGGACACGCGCCCGCCCGTCACGTCCCTGCGCCGGGAGGGCCCGCCCTCGTCGTCGTCGACGAAGTCCGGTACGGGGCCGGGCCACCGAGCACCCAGGCGCCGGGTCAGACGCCCCCGAGCGACTCGAACCGCCACCGGTGCACCGGACGGGTGGTCAGCTCCACGTCCGGTTCGGGAAGTTCCGGAAGGTCCGCGTCGTACGGGGCGTCCCACCAGGTGATGACCAGGACCCTGTCCTGCGGGGCGCGGAAGGTCTCACGGCGCAGGGGGCGTTCGGACAGCTCCCGGACCCGTTCCTCCGTCCAGGCCAGCAGGTCCGCGCCCCGGCCGGGAACCGCACGGGCCTCCCACATCAGCGCGACCGTCACGAGTACAGGTTCCCCTTGGCGGTCTCGTGCACATGGTCGTGCGTGTGCGAGACACCCGGCACGTGCGGCTCCGTCACCGGGAGCGAGGAGTCGGCCGACAGGTCCCAGTCGGAGGCGGGGCGGTTCCGGGCGACCATCTCCGCGCCCAGCGCCGCCACCATCGCGCCGTTGTCCGTGCACAGCTTGGGGCGCGGCACGCGCAGCCGGATGCCGGCCGCCTCGCAGCGCTCCTGGGCCAGGGCCCTCAGCCGGGAGTTGGCGGCCACTCCGCCGCCGATCATCAGGTGGTCGACACCCTCGTCCTTGCAGGCCCTTACGGCCTTGCGGGTGAGGACGTCCACGACCGCCTCCTGGAAGGACGCCGACACGTCGCGCACCGGCACCTCCTCGCCCGCGGCCCGCTTGGCCTCGATCCAGCGGGCCACGGCCGTCTTCAGCCCGGAGAAGGAGAAGTCGTACGCCGGGTCGCGCGGACCGGTCAGCCCGCGCGGGAACGCGATCGCCTTCGGGTCGCCCTCGCGCGCGTACCGGTCGATGACCGGGCCGCCGGGGAAGCCGAGGTCCATCACCCGGGCGATCTTGTCGAAGGCCTCGCCCGCCGCGTCGTCGATGGTCGCGCCGAGGGGACGGACGTCGGAGGTGATGTCCGTGGAGAGCAGGAGCGAGGAATGCCCGCCGGACACCAGCAGCGCCATCGTCGGCTCGGGCAGCGCGCCGTGCTCCAGCTGGTCGACGCAGATGTGCGAGGCGAGGTGGTTGACGCCGTAGAGCGGCTTGCCGAGGGCGTAGGCGTACGCCTTCGCCGCCGAGACGCCGACCAGCAGCGCGCCGGCGAGTCCGGGCCCGGCGGTGACGGCGATGCCGTCGAGGTCGCGGGCGCTGACGCCCGCCTCCCTCAGCGCGCGGCCGATGGTGGGGACCATCGCCTCCAGGTGGGCGCGGCTCGCCACCTCCGGGACGACGCCGCCGAAGCGCGCGTGCTCGTCGACGCTGGAGGCGACGGCGTCCGCCAGCAGGGTGGTCCCGCGCACGACGCCGACACCGGTCTCGTCGCAGGAGGTCTCGATCCCCAGTACCAGGGGTTCGTCAGCCATGGGTCTCGGTTCCTTGTACGCCGTTCCCGTCGACGGGATTCGCCGGGTTCACAGAGGTGGACGGATCGGTCAGTCGCATCACCAGGGCGTCCACGTTCCCCGGCTGGTAGTAGCCGCGCCGGACGCCGATGGTCTCGAAGCCGAAGCGCTCGTAGAGCTTCTGCGCCCGGACGTTGTCCACCCGGCACTCCAGCAGCACCTCGGCGCATTCGAAGGCGGTCGCCGCCCGCAGCAGCTCGGTCAGCAGCCGCGAGCCGAGGCCGGTTCCCCAGTGCTCCCGGGTGACGGCGATGGTCTGCACGTCGGCCGCCGGGACGCTGTCGCCGCCCTGGTCGCCGTCGCCGTCGGACTCCGCACCGGAGGTGGTGAGGCCCGCGTAGCCGACGATCCGGTCACCCTCCTGGGCGACGACGTAGCACCGGGTCGCCCCGGGCCCGCGCGCATGGGCCAGCTCGGACCAGAACATCCCGCGCGACCAGGCGTCCTCGGGGAACAGGTCCCGCTCCAGCTCCAGTACGGAGTCGATGTCCCACCAGCGCATCTCGCGCAGCACGGCAGTCTCGGATCCGGTCACTTGGGGGTGACCACCTTGTAGTTCTTGGGGATCTGGGCATCGGGCCGGCGCAGATACAGCGGCCGGGGCGCGGGCATTTCCTCGCCCGCCGCCAGCCGCTCCGCGGCCAGCCGGGCCAGGGCGGCGGCGGACACGTGCTCGGGCTCGTGCGCCTGGGGGAAGGTGTCCGGGTACAGCAGCGCTCCGGCACCGACCGCGGGCAGTCCGGCGACCTGCCCGGCGATGTCGGCGGGCCGGTCCACGGCGGGCTCGGTGAGACGGGTGCGGGAGTCGGCGTAGCGCGCCCAGTAGACCTCCTTGCGCCGGGCGTCGGTCGCCACGACGAAGGGGCCCTCCAGGTCGGCCGCGCAGGCCAGGCCGTCCAGCGTGCACACACCGTGCACGGGCACGCCCAGCGCGAGCCCGAAGGTGTCCGCGGTCATCAGGCCGACGCGCAGCCCGGTGTACGGGCCGGGGCCGACGCCGACGACGATCCCGGTGACGGCGTCCAGCCGCAGACCTGCCTCGGCGAGCACCCGGTCGATCGCCGGGAGCAGCAGCTCGCCGTGGCGGCGGGCGTCCACCTGGCTCGACGAGGCGATGACGTCGCGGCCGTCGTGCAGCGCGACGGTGACGGCGGGGGTGGCGGTATCCAGAGCGAGCAAGAGCACGCAAACAGCCTACGGCTCCCGCGCCTCGGCCACGGCCGCACGGGCCGGCCGGTCACGTACTGCTACGGTCGCGTCCACGTACGCGGATAACGGGGCAGAGCGGGACAGAGGTGACGACGGTGGCAGGCACCAGCTCGGCGATCGTGGCAGGGCTGACCGCGGCGGCCCTCGCGACGATCGGCTACCTCGGCCACCGTGCGGCGGTGACCGTCCCGGCCGAGCTGCGTCCTCCGGCGCCCGGCACCGCGGCGGCCGTCCACAAGGCCCTCCGGGACAGGAACCACCCCGCCGCCCTGCCCGCACGGTCGGGGACGGGCGAGCGGGTCGTGTACGCGCTGGACGACGACCGGGTGTGGCTGGTCGAGGAGAGCGGCGAGGTGCGGCGCACCTTCGGGGTCAGCCCCAGCACGGTGGACCCGGAGCCGGGCACCTACCGGGTCACCTCCCGGTCCGGCACGGTCACCGGATCGGACGGCGTTCCGGTCGAGCACGTGGTGCGGTTCGCCTCCGTCGAGGGCACGGCGATCGGCTTCAGCGCGGCGGTCGACGGTTCGGCGCCGCAACTCGACCCGGAGGAGCTGACGGGCGGCATCCGCGAGACCCGCGCGGACGGCGCGGCGATGTGGAGGTTCGCGGGGATCGGGCGGAAGGTCGTCGTCGTCCGGTGAGTCCCGGTGTGCGCGTTCCGGCCGGATCACGTGAACGGGGCCCGTCCGTTCCGACAAGACGTCGGCAAGATGTTGCGTTCGGCGTCCCGGGCGTGGTCACATGGTATCCAGTCCGTGGTTAGGTCTACCTAACCACGTCCGCCCCCGTCCTTCAGGAGGCGTCCATGCCGGCCCACCAGAGCGCCCGCCGGACCACGGCGCAGTCGCGGCCACAGCCGGTCTCCGCGATCCCGATGCGCGACCTGTTGGCGGCCTGCGCCGCGGCCGCCGCGGTCTCCACCCCGCCCCGCGCGCCGGAACCCCGGCCCTGCGAACCGGCGAAGGACCACCGCGAGGCCGCGTAACCCGGCCGGACCGCCCGGACGCCCGGACCGCCGGCACGCACGGACGACAGGACGGCCGGTCCGACAGAACGGCCGGTCCGACAGAACGCCAGCACGCTCAGGCCGACAGCACGCTCAGGCCGACAGCACGCTCAGGCCGCTCAGGCCGACAGCACGCTCAGGCCGGTCGCCGCCCAGCGCGCGCCCAGACCGGTCACGGTCACCTGGCGCACCTCGTCGGTGGTGTCGCCGACCGCCCGGTGGATGACGATCTGGAGACGGTCCTCGGCCAGCTCCTCGACCTTGCCCTCGCCCCACTCCACGACGATCACCGACTCCGGCAGCGAGACGTCCAGATCGAGGTCCTCCATCTCGTCGAGACCGCCGGAGAGCCGGTACGCGTCCACGTGGACCAGCGGCGGACCGTCCTCCAGGGACGGGTGCACCCGGGCGATCACGAACGTCGGCGAGGTGACCGCGCCCCGCACGCCGAGCCCCTCGCCGAGCCCCCGGGTCAGCGTCGTCTTGCCCGCGCCCAGCTCGCCCGAGAGCAGGACCAGATCGCCGGCGCGCAGCAGCTTGGCGATACGCCTGCCGAGCTCCCGCATCTGTTCAGGGGAGTTGATGGTGATCTCTTCCATCGCCACTCACTTGCAGTAGTGCACTTGTCACGCCCCACGAGGGGTTGGTCCGGGCTGGACCACAGCCTAAGACTGGAAGCCACCTCCGTCAGGAGGAGGCGGAGTCACAGCCCTTAACGGTAGCCGTGATGGGCACCGCCCCTGTACGGACGAGCAGATCAGCGAGGCGATCGGTGACCGCTGCCGGGTGCTCCAGCATCACCAGGTGCCCGGCGTCCGGCACGAGTACCAACTCGGCGCCCGGCAGGAGGTCAGCGATCGCCTCGCTGTGCTCGCTCGGCGTCACCATGTCCCCCACCCCGGCCAGCACCAGCACCGGCAGGCCGGCGAAGTGGGCGAGGGCCTCGGTCTTGTCGTGGTCGTTGAACGCCGGGTAGTACTCGGCGACCACGTCGATCGGCGTGCCCTCGATCATCCGCTCGGCGAACCGGACGACCGCCGGGTCCACGTCCCGGGACGCGAACGAGTACCGCTTGATGACCCCGGCGAACAGATCCGCGGTGGCCCTGCGCCCCCTCTCCACCAGCTCGGCCCGCTGCCCCAGCGCCTTCAGCACCCCCGGCAGCACCCGCCGCACCGCGTTGACGCCGGCCACCGGAAGCCCGAAGTTGACCTCGCCGAGCCGCCCCGACGACGTACCGACCAGGGCGACGCCCACCACCCGCTCCCTGATCAGCTCCGGGTACTGGTCGGCGAGGGCCATCACCGTCATCCCGCCCATGGAGTGACCGACCAGCACGAGCGGTCCCTCGGGCGCCGCCGCGTCGATCACGGCCTTCAGGTCCCGCCCCAGCTGTTCGATGGTGACCGGCTCGCCCCGCTCGACCTGCGCCGCGCCCCGCGCCGAGCGGCCGTGGCTGCGCTGGTCCCAGTGCACGGTCCGGACGACGCCCCGCAGCGCGGCCCGCTGGAAGTGCCAGGAGTCCTGGCTGAGGCAGTAGCCGTGGCTGAAGACGACGGTGACAGGGGCGGGGGCCCTGCGGCCGAACAGCCGGCGCCTGCGCTCGGGGGTCGGGGCGGGGTCGACGTCGTCGGCCTCGTAGTACAGCTCGGTGCCGTCGTCGGCGTACGCCTTGCCGGGCGTGCCGCGCAGCGCGCCGTACGGTCCCGCGGAGTCGAGGGCGAGCCGGGCCTTCTTGCGCATGCCCCGTCCGACCGTCATCCGCTCTATCGCGACGCCCGCGGCCGCCCCGGTGGCGAGCACTCCTATCGCGACACCCGCGACGCCGGTGGCCCGGCGCCAGCCTCCGCCGACCGCACCGACCGCACCGGCCGCACCGGCCGCTGAGACGGCGGCCTCCGCGATGCCCTCGCTCACGTACCGCTCCCCTCGTTGCCGTCGTTGACGTAGACGCGCGGGACGCGGGTTCCGATCCGGGTGACGATCTCGTACGCGATGGTCCCGGCGGCCTGCGCCCAGTCCTCGGCGGTGGGCTCACCGCGGTCGCCGGGCCCGAAGAGGACGGCCTCGGTGCCCGGCCCCGGCTCGTCCCCGCCCAGGTCGACGACGAACTGGTCCATCGCGACCCGCCCCGCGACCGTGCGCCACTTGCCCTCGACCAGCACCGGCCCGGTGGAGGAGGCGTGGCGCGGGATGCCGTCCGCGTAGCCGAGCGGGACGAGGCCGAGGGTGGTGGCGCCCGGGGTGACGTAGTGGTGGCCGTAGCTGACGCCGTGGCCGCCGGGGACGTGCTTCACCAGAGCCATCGAGGCGGACAGGGTCATCGCCGGGCGCAGTCCGAGGTCGGCGGGGGTGCCGATCCCGGGGCTGGGCGAGACGCCGTACATCGCGATGCCGGGGCGGACGAGGTCGAAGTGGCTCTCGGGGAGGGTGAGGGTGGCGGGCGAGTTGGCGATGTGCCGCACCTCGGGGTCGATGCCCCGGCTCTCGGCGTACGCGACCATCTCGCGGAACCGGGCGAGCTGGGCGGCGATGGAGGGGTGCCCCGGCTCGTCGGCGCAGGCGAAGTGCGACCACAGGCCGGTGACCCGCAGCAGCCCCTCGGCCTCGGCGCGCAGCGCGGAGGCGACCAGCTCCGTCCAGTCGTCGCCGGGCTGGCAGCCGCCCCGCCCGAGCCCGGTGTCGGCCTTGAGCTGCACCCGCGCGGGCCGCCCCGCGAGCCGGGCCGCCCGGGTGACCTCGTCCAACGCCCACCTGCCGCTCAGGGACACGTCGAGGCCGGCCTCGACCGCCTCCCGCCAGGGCCCGCCGGGCGTCCACAGCCAGCACATGATCCGTACGTCGTCCGGCACCCCGGCCCCGGGCGCGCGCAGCGCGAGCGCCTCCTGCGGGGTGGCGGTGCCCAGCCAGGTCGCCCCGGCCTCGACGGCCGCACGCGCGCACGGGATCACGCCGTGCCCGTACCCGTCGGCCTTGACGACGGCCATGAAGGCAGCGCCGGGCGCGCGCTCGCGCAGGGCCCGCACGTTGGCCCGCACGGCGGCAAGGTCGATCTCGGCACGGGCCCGCAGCTCCGCGCCCCCCGGGGCGACTGTCTCGTTCATCCGGCCCAGTCTCTCAGAGCCCTCCGTTGCCCCTTCCCTTCCCGTCGGCCGAATCAGCCCCTCCGGCGTTCGAGGAGCGGGGTCCGGGGCGGAGCCCCGGGTCGGGACGGGAAGGGGCGGCGGGGGCGAAACACCCTCCGGAACCCACCCGCACCGCCCCTCACCCCCGCACCACACTCCGCCACGCCCCCGCGATCCCCTCCGCCACGTCGTGCGCCCCCACCGGCGCACCGTCCGCCGCGAAGCGCCCCGCAAGCCCGTGCAGATACGCCCCCGCACTCGCCGCGTCCACCGCCGACAGCCCCGCCGCCAGCAACGACCCCGCCAGCCCCGAGAGCACGTCACCGCTGCCGGCCGTGGCCAGCCACGACGTACCCGTCGGATTCACCCGCACCACACCCCCGCCCGAGGACGCGATCAGGGTCGTGGACCCCTTCAGCAGCACCGTCGCCCCGTACCGCCCCGCCAGCTCCCGCACCGCGGCCAGCCGGCCGCCCTCGACCTCCCCCCGCTCCACCCCGAGCAGCGCGGCGGCCTCCCCGGCGTGCGGGGTCATCAGCGTCGGCGCACTCCGGCCCCGTACCGCCGACGCCTCCGCCAGCCGCAGCCCGTCCGCGTCGATCAGCACCGGCACGTCCGCCGCGAGCACCTCCGCGACCGTTGCCGCGTCGTCCCCGGCCCCCGGCCCGACCACCCACGCCTGCACCCGCCCCGCGTGCTTCGGTCCCCCGTCCGACACCAGCGTCTCGGGGAAGCGCGCGATCACGGCCTGCCCGGCGGGACCGACGTACCGTACGGCCCCCGCGCCGCCCCGCAGCGCCCCCGCCACCGCGAGCACCGCGGCCCCCGGATAGCGGGCGGACCCTGCGGCGATCCCGACGACGCCCCGCCGGTACTTGTCGCTCTCCGCGGCCGGCACCGGCAGCAGCCGGGCCACGTCCGCGTGCTGCAACGCCTCCAGTTCCGCCCCGGCCGGGAGCGACAGTCCGATGTCGACCAGCCGCACCGCCCCCGCGTACTCCCGCGCCGGATCGATCAGCAGCCCCGGTTTGTGCGTCCCGAAGGTCACCGTGAGATCGGCCCGGACCGCCGTCCCCCGCACCTCCCCGGTGTCGGCGTCGACCCCGCTCGGCAGGTCGACGGCGACCACGGCCGCCCGCGCCCGCCCGGCGGCCTCGGCCAGCGGTACCGCGTCCGGGCGCAGCCCGCCCCTGCCGCCGATGCCGACGATGCCGTCGACGACGAGGCCGGCCCGTGCGATCAGCGCTTCGGCGCCGTCCGTTCCCGTGGTCCGCCCGCCCGCCCGGCGCAACGCCGCGAGCCCCCCGCCGTGGGCGCGCTCCGGCGCGAGCAGCACCGCGCTCACGCCCGCGCCGCGCCGGGCGAGCCGGGCACCGGCGTACAGGGCGTCACCGCCGTTGTCCCCGCTGCCGACCAGCAGGACGACCCTGCTGCCGTACACCCGCCCCAGCACGTCCGCACAGGCCGCGGCGAGCCCGGCGGCGGCGCGCCGCATCAACGCCCCCTCCGGCAGCCGTGCCATCAGTTCCCGTTCCGCCGTCCTGACCGTCTCCACGCTGTACGCAGTACGCATGCGTCCGAGTCTCCCGCAGACGGCCCGTCAACTCCCGTACCGGTGAAGCAGGCCGCTTGACTCCTTGCCATGCCCTTGCCAAACTCTCGGCCCCCCACCGGATGAATCGATTCAGTCGAATCGGTTCGACGACAGAAGCAGAGGACCCATGGGACGCAGAGCCGCACTCCTCGCCGCAGCCGGCGCCACCGCACTCCTCACCGCAGCCGGCGTCATGACGGCCCCGGCCACCGCCGCCACCTCCCCCACGACCACCGCTGCCCCGGCCCCCGCCCGCGCCGCTGCCTGTGGCGACGGCTCCTACCAGGCCGAGGCCGTACTCAGCGGCAGCACCTGGACGGCCAGGCGCGGCAGCAGCACGGTCTACACCGGCGGCGACATGCGCGCGGCCGTGCAGGCGGCGATCAGCAGCCTGTCCTCCGGCCGCACCAGCAAGGAACGGGTCGTGGTCCGCGGCTCGGGCTCCGTCTCCGCCGGCTCCCGCATCTCCCTGCCGAGCTACACGACCCTCGACGTCTGCGGCACCATCAACGTCACCGGCAGCGGCTCCGGCGACCAGGCCCCGGTCTACTCCCGCGGCACCCGCGACATCGAGGTGCAGCACCTCGACGTCACCGGCGCCCCGCTGTACGGCATCTTCCTGCGCAACGTGCAGAACGTCGTCCTCGGCCAGATCGACATGCGCCTCTCCCGCGGCCTCGGCGTCCGCATCGACAACCGCGGCGACACCAGCCAGTGGACCCGCAACGTCCGCATCGACGACGTGTACGTCTCCGGCGCGTCCAGCCACGCCGTGGAGACCTACGGCGTCGACGGCCTCACCATCGGCACGGTGACCGCCCGCAACGTCGGCGAGTCGGGCCTGCTGCTGAACCAGACCGTCAACGCCACCGTCTCCAAGGTGGACGCGGAGAACGCCGGCACCGGCACCGGGTACGCCGCCTTCCGCATGGCCAACCGCAACGGCCGTATCGGCAGCTCCTACTCCACCAACATCCGCGTCGGCGAGGTCGTCGCGCGCGGCGGCGGACGGGGCGTGTTCTGCGTCTCGGAGAGCGGCGGCGCGACCATCGACAGGATCACGCTCTCCAACACCGGCAACAACGCGATCCTCATCGAGAACTGCTACAACGTCAGCCTCGCCACCCAGAGCGGCACCGTCACGGGCGGCGGCGAGATCCGTCTGGCGGCGCGGACGGAGTTCGCGAACAACCGGGACATCACCGTCCAGAACCTCACGGTGACCAACTCGTCGATCCGCGAGAGCCCCTGCGGCGAGAACACGACGTTCCGCAACAACCGGCTGGTGAACAGCAGCCAGTCGATCTGCTAGCGGAGGCACGCACACGCGCGGGGTGCGGCGCCCCATGTCGCCGCACCCCGCGCGCACCGTGCGCCCGTCGTCACCTCAGCTCGTGGCGAGCATCCCCGCCCGCAGCCGCTTCAGCGTGCGGGACAGCAGCCGTGAGACGTGCATCTGGGAGCAGCCGAGCCGCTCGCCGATCTCCGCCTGCGTCAGCTCCTCCACGAACCGCCAGTGCACGATCTTGCGCTCACGCTCGTCGAGCTCGGCGATCATCGGCGCCAGCGCGTGGAAGTCCTCGACCAGTTCCAGCGCGGCGTCCTCGGCCCCGATGAAGTCCGCGAGCACGCTCTCGCCGTCCGGCTCGCTGCCGATGGCGGCGTCGAGCGAGGAGGAGTTGTAGCCGTTGGAGGCGATCCGGGCCTCGTTGACCTCGGCCTCGGTCAGGCTCATCAGCTGCGCGAGTTCGGCGGTCGTGGGCGTACGGCCCAGTCGGCTGCGCAGTTCCTCGGTGGCGCGGGCGAGCTGCACCCGGGCCTCCTGGAGCCGGCGGGGCACGTGCACGGACCACGACGTGTCCCGGAAGAACCGCTTGATCTCGCCGACGATGTAGGGGATCGCGAAGGAGGTGAACTCCACCTCGCGGGTCAGCTCGAACCGGTCGATCGCCTTGATCAGCCCGATCATGCCGACCTGGACGATGTCCTCCATCTCCTCCGGACCGCGGCTGCGGAACCGGCCGGCCGCGAAGCGGACCAGGGACATGTTCATCTCGATGAGGGTGTTGCGCGCGTACTGGTACTCGTGCGTGCCCTCCTCCAGCTCCGTCAGCCGTCGGAAGAACTGCTTGGACAGCTCCCGGGCGTCCTTCGGCGCGACCTGACCGGGATCGACGACCTCCGGCAGTTCGGTCACTGTCTGAGCCCGGTCGGTCCGCGCCATCGTCGACGTCACTGTTCGCCCTCCCTGGTCTGGTCGGCCCCACTTCCGGCACCGGCTCAACCGCATGTACCCCGGTTCACGCGATACACGCACCCTCTTTTCGCACATTCATCGACGGCGGTTGCGCAGCAGCCTCACGAGGGCGAAGACGACGGTGAGCACGGCGGCGACGACGAGGAACGCGTCACCCCAGACCGGCAGGTCGACCCCGACCCCGGGGAAGGCGAGGGGAAGGGCGAGCACCGACCTCACCCCTCCGCGATCACGACCGCCGAGGCCACCCCGGCGTCATGGCTGAGCGACACGTGCCAGGACCGCACGCCCAGCTCGGCGGCGCGGGCGGCCACCGTCCCCTTCACCCGCAGCCGGGGCTGCCCACTGTCCTCGCACCACACCTCGGCGTCGGTCCAGTAGAGCCCCGCGGGCGCCCCGAGCGCCTTGGCGAGCGCCTCCTTGGCCGCGAACCGCGCGGCGAGCGAGGCGACACCGCGCCGCTCACCGCTGGGCAGCAGCAGCTCGCTCTCCAGGAAAAGCCGCTGGGCCAGCGCGGGCGTCCGCTCCAACGACTGCGCGAACCGCTCGATCTCGGCCACGTCGATCCCGACTCCGATGATGCTCATGCGGGCACCTTATTGCGGTGGGGCGGGGGTGGGTGGGGTGAGCGCCTGCCTTCAGGTGACCGTCGGGCCGCCCGTTTCTTCGCCGGTGCCGTGCTTCCGCACCCCGGGGAAACGGACCGGGCAAGCTCACAGACTGCCGCCGGTTGGAGACATGCGAGGGTGGGTGGGGTGGACGCACGCTTCCACGTGGCCGTTGGGCCACTGGCAAACCCCGTCAGGCCGCACCCAGTTCGCACCACACCAGCTTCCCTCTGCTGCCGTCCCGGGACAGCGGCTGCCACCCCCACAGGTCGGAACACGCCCGCACCAGTGACAGTCCACGTCCGTCCTCCAGACCGAGGTCCGCGGACCGTTCGAAGGGCAGCGGCGCATCGGGCGGCGCGGGGTCGGTGTCCCACGCCCCGATCCGCAGCACACCGGCCGCCCAGCACACCCGCAGGGCCGCAGGCCCCTTGGTGTGCCGTACGGCGTTGGCCACCAGCTCCGCCGCGAGCAACTCGGCGACGTCGACCAGCCCGATCAGCCCGTGCATCGTGAGGATGAGACGGAGGGTGCGGCGGCTCACCGTGACCGCACGGGGGTCGTTGGGGATGGAGAGGGAGTACTCCCAGGACTCGTTCTCGGGCATGCCTGAACTCCGTTCAGTGGGGGTGGAGTCGATTCGCGGGCGGTGGCAGTGCCGCAGCCGTCATGGCAGGACGGAACGGTGCGCTTCCGCTGCGCTCACCTGTTATCACTGACGGTAGACCTAATATTTCATCCGGATCAAGCCGATCGCGTAATCTGGCCCCGAACGAGTCGCGCCCACAAGCGCGTTGAAAAGGAGCGGTCAATGGTCCTGCGGCGCGAACCCACTGCACGCCAGATGCGCCTGGCAGTCGAACTGCGCAAGCTACGTGACGCAGCCGGCCTCAAGGCCCGCGAAGCGGCAGCGTTGCTCGGCGTGAGCTCCGTCCAGATCAGTCACATCGAGTCCGGCCTCACCGGAGTGAGCGAGGAGCGGCTACGTCGCCTCGCCTCCCACTACTCCTGTACGGACAAGGAGTTCATTGATGCCCTGGTCGGGATGGCCACCGATCGGACACAGGGCTGGTGGGAGGAGTACCGCGGACTGCTTCCCACGTCATTCCTGGATCTTTCGGAGCTGGACCACCACGCCGCGTTCCAGCAGGACGTAGCGATCCTGTATGTACCCGGTCTGTTCCAGACGGAGGATTACTCCCGAGCGGTCTTCTCTTCCAGGCTGCCAGAACTCACTGACGAAGAACTGGAGTTGCGGGTCCGCCACCGCATGACACGCCAGCAAGAGGTCGCCTTCCCTCACGAAGTCGTGATTCATGAGGCCGCGCTGCGCATCAGGGTCGGCAACCGCGCTGCCGCCCGCACTCAACTCACCCGTCTCCTTGAGCTTTCCGAAGTGGACCGCATCACTTTGCGCGTCATCCCCTTCGACCTGGACGGTTTCGCCAGAGCCTCAAGCACGATGACGTACGTGGGCGGCCCCGTGCCCAAGCTGGACACCGTGGTGCGCGATGCACCCCACGGTTCCATCTTTCTCGACTCCGAGTCCCAGCTCACCACTTATCGAACGCGCTTCCGTAAGGTGGAAGCCGTGTCGCTCGAACCGGACCGGTCGCGCGACTTCATCCACGAGCTGACGAAAGAGCTGTGAGGCACTCGATGGACAACTGGCGCAAGTCGTCCTACTCCGGCGAAGGCGACGGCAACAACTGCGTGGAAATCGCGACCCACCCCACCCACGCAGCCGTCCGCGACTCAAAAGCTCCAGCCGGGGCGACCCTCACCTTCCCCGCCGAAGCCTTCGCCACCTTCGTGGAAGCGCTGAAGGCTCACTCCCCTGGGAGGCCGGCATGACCGCACTCGGCCGCTGGAAGAAGTCGTCCTACTCGGGCCCCGACGACGGCAACGAGTGCGTCGAGATCGCGCACACCGCCACTCACGTGGGCGTACGCGACTCGAAAGCCCCGGCCAGGGCGACCCTCACCTTCCCCGCCGGAGCCTTCGCCGCGTTCCTGGACGGTCTGAAGACCTACTCCACCGTCACCGACTTCGCCAGGTTCCGCGGCTGATCCACCTCGTTGCCCCGCGCCGTGGCCAGCTCGCACGCGAAGACCTGCAACGGCACCGTCGCCACCAGCGGCTGGAGCAGTGTCGGAGTGGCCGGGACGCGGATCAGGTGGTCGGCGTACTCGGCGACCGCCTCGTCGCCCTCCTCCGCGATGACGATCGTCCGCGCACCCCGTGCCCGGATCTCCTGGATGTTGGAGACGATCTTGTCGTGGAGGACGGAGCGGCCGCGCGGCGACGGGACGACCACGACCACCGGAAGGTCGTCCTCGATCAGCGCGATCGGCCCGTGCTTCAGCTCGCCCGCCGCGAAGCCCTCCGCGTGCATGTACGCGAGTTCCTTCAGCTTCAGCGCGCCCTCCAGCGCGACCGGGTAGCCGACATGCCGGCCCAGGAACAGCACCGTGTCCTTCCCGGCCAGCGACCGCGCCAGTTCCCGTACCGGCTCCATCGTGTCCAGGACCCGTTCCACCGCACCGGAGATCGAGGACAGGTCCCGCACCACCGCGCGGATCTCGTCCGCCCACTTGGTGCCCCGCACCTGGCCCAGGTACAGCGCGACCAGGTAGCAGGCGACCAGCTGGGTCAGGAACGCCTTGGTCGAGGCGACCGCGACCTCCGGCCCGGCGTGCGTGTACAGCACGGCGTCCGACTCGCGCGGGATCGTCGAGCCGTTGGTGTTGCAGATCGCCAGCACGTGCGCGCCCTGTTCGCGGGCGTGGCGCAGGGCCATCAACGTGTCCATGGTCTCGCCGGACTGGGAGACGGCGATGACGAGGGTCTGCTGGTCGAGGATCGGGTCCCGGTAGCGGAACTCGCTCGCCAGTTCCACCTCGCAGGGGAGCCGGGTCCAGTGCTCGATGGCGTACTTGGCGATCAGCCCGGCGTGGAAGGCCGTACCGCAGGCGACGATGACGACCTTGTCGATCTCACGCAGGACGTTCGCCGGGATGCGGACCTCGTCCAGGGTCAGCGAGCCCGCACCGTCGATGCGGCCCAGCAGCGTGTCGGCGACCGCCTTCGGCTGCTCGGCGATCTCCTTGAGCATGAAGTAGTCGTAGCCGCCCTTCTCGGCGGCGGAGGCGTCCCAGTCGACGTGGTACGCGCGGACGTCGGCCGCGTCGCCGTCGAAGTCGGTGACCGTCACCGCGTCCCTGCGCAGCTCGACCACCTGGTCCTGCCCCAGCTCGACGGCGTCCCGCGTGTGCGCGATGAACGCGGCCACGTCCGAGGCGAGGAAGGCCTCCCCCTCCCCCACGCCCACCACCAGCGGTGAGTTCCGCCGCGCGCCGACCACCACGTCCGGCTCGTCCGCGTGTACGGCGACCAGCGTGAACGCACCCTCCAGGCGGCGGCAGACCAGCCGCATCGCCTCCGCGAGGTCCGCGCAGCCGGAGAACTCCTCGGCGAGCAGGTGCGCGACCACCTCGGTGTCCGTCTCGGAGGCGAGGTCGTGCCCGCGCTCGGTCAACTCCTCGCGCAGGGCGGCGAAGTTCTCGATGATGCCGTTGTGGACGACGGCGACCCGGCCCGCGTTGTCGAGGTGCGGGTGCGCGTTGGCGTCCGTCGGGCCGCCGTGGGTGGCCCAGCGGGTGTGCCCGATGCCGGTGGTCCCGGTCGGCAGCGGCCGCTCGGCCAGCTCCTTCTCGAGGTTGACGAGTTTCCCGGCCCGCTTGGCGGTGGCCAGACCGCCGTCGGCCAGCACGGCGACGCCCGCCGAGTCGTACCCCCGGTACTCCAGCCGCTTCAGTCCGGCCGTCACGACGCCCAGCGCCGACTGCGGCCCCACGTATCCCACGATTCCGCACATGCCCGGCAGCCTACGGTCCGCCGGCCGCCGGAAAAGGTCTTCGCCTGCCCGAAATCGGAAATTCCCACCGGTGCACGAAAGCGTGCGGGCACCGGTGGGAACGGAACGCGGGACGCGGGACGCGTCAGGCGAGCTTGCCGAGCTGGGCGGCGACGACGTCCGCCGGGACCTCGAAGTCCTCGCCGGTGGCCATGGCGGCCAGGTTCACGGCGCTGAAGGAGACCAGGGTGGCGCCCTTGCGGACGACGACGATCTTGTTCGGCGCCTTGATCTCCTCGTCGACGGCCACGGTCAGGGTGATGGCGGTGCCCTCGTCCCCGCCCTCGGGCCCGGCGGACGTGGCGACCTTGACGACCTTGGCCTTCTCACCGGACACGGTGGCGGTGAAGCCGCCCGCGCACTTCTCCGCGGCGGTGATCAGGCCCTTCATCGCCTGCGCGGCGCCGTCACCCTCGTAGGAGGCGAGGTTGATCAGCATCTTGTCCACGTCGAGGGAGGCCAGCAGGGCGTCCTCGGGGTCCGTGCCCTCGGAGGGCTTCACGGGCTCACCCGTCCAGGACCGCTTCACGGTCGCGGCGGGCTCGCCCTGGGCCACGCCGGCCTGGGCGTGGGCCAGCGGCAGGCAGGCCGCGTCGTCCGTCTTCACCTGGTCCTTGGCGATGTCGTCCGTCGCCGCGACCTTGGTGGCCACCTTGCCGCTCTTGACGTCCGCCTGCGCCAGGCCCGCCTTCTCCAGCTCCGCGGCGGTGAGCGCCTCGGCCGCCGGCGCGGCGGAGGCGGTCGAGTCGCCCTTGCCCTTGCCGTCGTCGGCCTTGTCCTCGTCGCCGGAGCCACCGCAGGCGGTGGCGAGCAGGGCGAGCGCGGCGGCGGAGGCGGCGAGCGCGGTACGGCGGACGGCGGTGGTTCTCAAGGAGGAACTCTTTCTCGAAGGCGCGGAGGACTCCGCAACGCGTTGCGGGCAATTTAAACGGACTTCGAACACAGCCGCCGCGCAGATGATCATCGGACGATCACCCGGTATGCGACCGTGACAACCGCGTGATCTCGGACGGCTGCGAGCCACCGCCGTACGTGACACAGCCCACCTGTCGCCCCGTTCGAACTCCGTTAACAATGGACTGTGATCTCTCCGGTCCCCTCGATCCCCCGGAGCGCCCACCGGCAACGGCCGGAGGCGACTCCCTACCTGGACCTCACCCGCGCCGAATGGAGCGCGCTGCGCGACAAGACTCCGCTGTCCCTGTCGGCGGCGGAGGTCGAACAGCTGCGCGGCCTCGGTGACGTCATCGACCTCGACGAGGTGCGGGACATCTACCTGCCGCTGTCCCGGCTGCTCAATCTCTACGTCGGCGCCACCGACGGACTGCGGGGCGCGCTGAACACCTTCCTCGGCGAGCAGGGCTCCCAGTCCGGCACGCCCTTCGTCATAGGGGTCGCCGGTTCCGTGGCCGTCGGCAAGTCCACGGTGGCCCGGCTGCTCCGCGCCCTGCTCTCCCGCTGGCCCGAGCACCCGCGCGTGGAGCTGGTCACGACGGACGGGTTCCTGCTGCCGACGAAGGAGCTCCAGGAGCGGGGCCTGATGTCGCGGAAGGGTTTCCCCGAGTCGTACGACCGCCGTGCGCTGACCCGTTTCGTCGCCGACATCAAGGCGGGCAAGGGCGAGGTCACCGCCCCCGTCTACTCGCACCTCATCTACGACATCGTGCCCGACGAGAAGCTCACCGTGCGCCGGCCGGACATCCTGATCGTCGAGGGGCTCAACGTCCTCCAGCCGGCGCTGCCCGGCCAGGACGGCCGCACCCGGGTCGGGCTCGCCGACTACTTCGACTTCAGCGTGTACGTGGACGCCCGCACGGAGGACATCGAGCACTGGTACCTCAACCGCTTCAAGCGGCTGCGCGAGACCGCTTTCCAGGACCCGTCGTCGTACTTCCGCAAGTACACCCAGGTCTCCGAGGAGGAGTCCCTCGACTACGCCCGCACGATGTGGCGCACCATCAACAAGCCGAACCTGGTGGAGAACATCGCCCCGACCCGCGGCCGGGCCACGCTGGTGCTGCGCAAGGGTCCGGACCACAAGGTCCAGCGCCTCAGCCTGCGCAAACTGTGACCGCTACGCTGCCGCCATGCTGCACCTGCGCCTGATCACACCGGCCGACAGGACCGATGACGTGGTCCGACTGATCGAGGGGACGCTCGGCACCACGCATCTGTGTGTGCTGCCGGGCGCCGCCCGCACTCCCGCCGGGGACGTCGTGATGTGCGACGTGGCGCGGGAGGCCGGTGACGATCTGCTCAGCGGGCTGCAGCGGCTGGGGCTGGAGACGAGTGGTTCCATCGCCGTGGAGAACATCGGCCTGTCGCTGTCGAAGCGGGCCGAGCAGGCGGAGAAGGACGCGCCGGGCGAGAGCGCGGACGCGGTGCTGTGGGAGCACCTGACCGAGGCCACCCACGAGGAGTCGACCCTCTCGGTCACCTATCTCGCGTTCCTCACGCTGGCCACGATGATCGCGGCGTGCGGTGTGGTGCTGGACAACGCGATCCTGATCGTGGGCGCGATGGCGGTGGGCCCGGAGTTCGGGCCGCTGGCCGGTGTCTGCACGGCGGCGGTGCAGCGCCGGCCGCGTCTCGCGCTGCGCTCGGTGACCGCCCTGCTGGTGGGCTTCGCGGTGGCGATGGCGGTGACGGTGGGCTTCAGCCTCTTCATGGACGCGGTGGGGCTGTTCACCATGGAGCAGTTGGAGGGCGAACGGCCGCAGACCGGCTTCGTGTACGCCCCCGACTGGTTCTCGTTCGTGGTGGCGGTCCTGGCCGGAGCGGCCGGCACGCTCTCGCTGACGTCCGCGAAGTCGGGCGCGATGGTGGGCGTCGCCATCTCGGTGACGACGGTCCCGGCCGCGGCGAACGCCGCCGTGGCGCTGAGCTACGGCGACACCGTCCAGACCTGGGGGTCGACCGGGCAGCTCCTGCTCAACCTGCTCGGCATCACCGTCGCGGGCACCCTCACCCTGCTGGCCCAGAAGTACTTCTGGGCCGGCCAGCACAAGCGGCTGCGCAGGCGCGGTACGGCCTGACCGGCGCGGCGCTTCAGTGGTTGCCCGGCGTTGGTGCTGGCCGGGGGGGTGTTCGCGCGGCCCGGCGCTTGCGGGGTGCCTCCCCCAGAGGGGTGCCCCCAGCTCACCCGTGCCGCTCTGGGGGTACCTCCCAGGCATTCAAGGCACTGGGGGAGGCACGACTGCCCGCGGAGGGCGGGGGCGGCGGCACCCGCACCGGACTACCCCAGCGCCGACTTCACCACGTCCGCCAGGCGGCCGGCGACCGAGCGGGCCTGGTCGATGTCCGCGGCCTCGACCATGACGCGGACCAGCGGTTCCGTACCCGAGGGGCGGAGGAGTACGCGGCCCGTCTGGCCCAGTTCGCGCTCGGCCTCGGTGACGGCCGTGGCGAGTTCCGCGGAGCTCTTCACGCGGGACCTGTCCACGTCCGGCACGTTGATGAGGATCTGCGGGAGGCGCTCCATCACCGAGGCCAGGTCCCGCAGCGTACGGCCGGTCTCGGCGATCCGCGCCGCGAGCAGCAGGCCGGTGAGCGTGCCGTCGCCGGTCGTCGCGTGGTCGAGGACGATGACGTGGCCGGACTGTTCGCCGCCGAGGGCGTAGTCCTTCCCCTTCATCTCCTCCAGCACATAGCGGTCGCCGACCCCGGTCTGCACGAGCCGGATGCCCTCGCGTTCCATGGCGAGCTTGAAGCCGAGGTTGGACATCACGGTCGCGACGACGGTGTCGGAGCGCAGTGCGGAACGCTCCCGCATCGCCAGCGCGAGTACGGCGAGGATCTGGTCGCCGTCGACCTCCGCACCGGTGTGGTCCACGGCCAGGCACCGGTCGGCGTCACCGTCGTGCGCGATGCCCAGCGCGGCCCCGTGCTCGACGACCGCGGCCTTGAGCAGGTCGAGGTGGGTCGAGCCGCAGCCGTCGTTGATGTTGAGCCCGTCCGGGTCGGCACCGATGGTGACGACCTCGGCCCCGGCCCGGGTGAACGCCTCCGGCGAGACCTTCGCGGCGGCGCCGTGTGCCTCGTCGAGGACGATCCTCAGACCGTCCAGCCGGTTCGGGAGGACGCCGACGAGGTGGGCGACGTAACGGTCGAACCCCTCCTCGTAGTCCCGCACGCGGCCCACGCCGGCGCCGGTCGGGCGGTCCCAGGGGGCGCCGGTGCGGTGTTCCTCGTACACGGACTCGATGCGGTCCTCCAGCTCGTCGGCGAGCTTGTGACCGCCGCGGGCGAAGAACTTGATGCCGTTGTCCGGCATGGCGTTGTGGCTCGCGGAGAGCATGACGCCGAGGTCGGCGCCGAGCGTGCCGGTGAGGTGCGCCACCGCCGGCGTCGGCAGCACGCCGACCCGCAGGACGTCCACGCCCGCGCTGGCGAGGCCCGCGACGACGGCGGCCTCCAGGAACTCTCCGGACGCGCGTGGGTCACGTCCGACCACGGCGGTGGGCCGGTGGCCTTCGAACGTGCCCGCCTCGGCCAGTACGTGCGCGGCGGCGACGGACAGGCCGAGCGCCATCTCCGCCGTCAGGTCCGCGTTGGCGACACCGCGCACGCCGTCCGTGCCGAAGAGTCGTCCCACTTGTCCTCCTGAGGGTGCGTCAGTACCGAAAGCCGTTTCCGGGGCCGTGCCGAGGCGTCGGCCCCGTCCGCGCGATCGACGGTTGTGCCGCTGACGGTGCTGGTGATGTTGTTCGACGGTCGCGATGCGAGTGCGGCTCCGCATCCGCGGACACGCGCCACAGCGACGATGCCCGACCATCCGATCACATTAGCCTTTGAGCGCCTTGTGCCGTTATACGCCCACAGCAATGAATAAACGAACGCCCCGACAGCACTGTGGCGTGCCGCCGGGGCGTTCGGAGTACGCGCGAGCGCCTGCGATTTAGCGCTTGCTGTACTGCGGGGCCTTACGGGCCTTCTTCAGACCGGCCTTCTTGCGCTCGACCGCACGGTCGTCGCGCTTGAGGAAGCCGGCCTTCTTCAGTGCGCCGCGGTTGTTGTCGACGTCCGCCTCGTTCAGCGCACGGGCGACACCGAGACGGAGCGCACCGGCCTGACCCGAGACACCGCCACCCGCGATGCGGGCGATGACGTCGTAACGACCCTCGAGCTCGAGCACCTTGAAGGGCTCGTTGACTTCCTGCTGGTGCACCTTGTTCGGGAAGTAGTCCTCGAGGGTGCGACCGTTGATCTTCCACTTGCCGGTGCCCGGGACGATCCGGACGCGGGCGATGGCGTTCTTGCGACGGCCCAGGCCGGCGGCCGGCTGGGGCTCGCCGAACGCGGAGGCCATCGACTCCGAGGTGTACTCGCCCTCGACGGGCACCTCGGACTCGGTGGTGTAGCTGTCGATGTCAAGCTCTTCGAGCGGCTGCTCGGCAGTGGTCTCGGCCACGATGCTCCTCAGATTCTGTTCAGTCTTAGGGGGTGGCCGGACTTACTGCGCGACCTGGGTGATCTCGAACGGCACCGGCTGCTGGGCAGCGTGCGGGTGCTGGTCGCCCGAGTAGACCTTCAGCTTCGAGAGCATCTGACGGCCCAGGGTGTTCTTGGGAAGCATGCCCTTGACGGCCTTCTCGATGGCCTTCTCGGGGTTCTTCGCGAGCAGCTCGTCGTAGCGGACGGAGCGCAGACCACCCGGGTAGCCCGAGTGGCGGTACGCCATCTTCTGGGTCCGCTTGTTGCCGGAGAGGTGCACCTTGTCGGCGTTGATGACGATGACGAAGTCACCGGTGTCGACATGGGGGGCGTAGATCGGCTTGTGCTTGCCGCGCAGGATGGAGGCCGCAGTGGAGGCCAGACGCCCCAGGACGACGTCCTGAGCGTCGATGACGTGCCACTGGCGCGTCACATCGCCGGGCTTGGGGCTGTACGTACGCACGGTTCGTAGCCTTCGCTTCTTCAGTGAATGGTCCTGACAAGGTCACCGAAGACGATCACGACAGCCTTGACCGCACCGCGGTGACGCAAACCGCGCGCTGGTCGCTGGTCATCGGTCCGGTGGACCGGTGTAAGGGCCCCTCACGTGAGAATGAGCAAGCCACTACACACAACGAACGAGCAGAATACCCGCCCACGGCCGGACGGGTCAAAACGACCCCGTCCTCGACCTCGTCCTCGGTGGGCTACGCCGATTCTACGGCCGCACGCCGCTCCCCCGCCGCCTCGCCCGGACCGTCCGCCTCCCGCGTCCCCCGTGCGCAGTGGTGCGCGACCGTCACCGCCAGTACGCACAGCGTGAGGGCGTCACGGAAGGCCCGGCGCCTCCCCGACTCCAGCCACGGCCAGGTCACCCCCGGCAGCTGCGGCACCAGGGCGAGCCAGAACCAGGGCCGCCGCGCCACCGCCCCGGCGTACGGCAGACCGGCGAGCAGCAGCGGCAGGACGACCAGGAGGTAGTGGTTGTAGGAGGGCCGCGACACCAGGAACGCCGAGAGCATCAGGCCCGCGGACGTCTCCGTGAGCCGCAGCGGCACCGGACCCGGCCCGCGCCAGCGCCGGTACGCGCACACCACTCCCGCGGCGGCCGCGAGCAGCGCGAGCAGCGCGGCCGGGGCCCTGGGCACGCCGAGCCGGGGCAGCACGGCCGCCGGCGAGGCCTCGTAGAGCCGTACGAAGGCGTCGTCGCCGCTCAGCAGGAACGGCAGGGTGCGGGTGAGGAAGCCCGTGGGGTCCGGCAGGAACGGCGCCGCCGAGACCGAGGCGACCACCGGGATCAGCACCAGCACCGCCAGCGCCCGCCACCGGCGCGCGAAGAGGAACAGCAGCGCCATCGGCGCGAGCAGCGGCTTCAGCGCCACCGCCACCCCGATGACCGCGCCCGCCGCGACCCACCGGCCCCGGCTCGCCAGCAGCAGACACAGCGGCAGCGCCAGCACGGCCGTCACCGTCCAGTTGCCCAGCCGCACCAGCTGCCCGAACGGCGCGAAGCCGGCCGCGAGGCCCAGCAGCCCGAGGACGGCGAGCCTGCTGCCCAGCGGCACCCGGTGCAGCCGCAGGGCGCAGGCCCAGCCCAGCGCGAGGGCGAGGACCACCGCCACCGGCACCAGCACGTCGAGCACGGACCGCGGCAGCAGCGCCTGCGGGGCGGCGGCAACGACCGCGCTCGGAAAATAGAGGAAGTGCCGGTCGTCATACGGCGAACCACCGTCCAGCCAGACCCGCGCGGCGTCCACGACGATCGCGTTGTCCATCCCTCCGTCCGAGGTCACCAGCACCGTATGCGCCGTCAGCGCCCCCAGCACCGCCGCGAGTCCGGCCCACAGGTGTCCGCCCGCAGGACGCACCAACCACCCGGAGATGTCGCTTTTGCCCGTCACCATGGCGGTAACGCTAGGGCCCGCGGGCCCTGTTGAGGCGGACCAGCACGCCCCGCACCCCGTCTAAGATGCGCCCCATGAGTCTTGGGCAGGGGGGACCTCAGCAGCAGTGGGATCCCTGGAAACCGAATTCCCAGCAGCCCTGGAGCGGCGGCGGCTCCGGCGAGTCACCCGACTGGGCCGCGCTCGCCGACGCCTCCGAGGCCCGCGCCAAGCGGCGCCGACTGCTGTTCATAGGCGGCGGCGCGCTCGCCACCGTCGCGATAGGCACGGCCGTGGCGGTCGCCGTCGTCTCGGCGAACGGCAACGACGAGGCCTCGCCGGGCACCTCGTCCCAGCTGCCCGGGGCCTCCGACATCGACATACCGAGCCCCACGGGCACGGTCCCGTCGTTCGCCCCGACGAGCGCCCCACCGCCGCTGGACCCGAAGGACTTCATCGCCGGCGCGAAGAAGGACAAGGCCCCGCTGAGCCCCGACATCCTCTTCCCCGGCACCCAGCTGACCATGGGTGAGACGGTGTACAAGAAGGGCCCGACGGCGGACACCAAGAACTGCGCCTCCGCCGCGAAGTCCACGCTCCCGAAGGTCCTGAACGACAACGACTGCACCCGCCTGATCCGGGTCACCTACACCAAGGACGACATGGCGGTGACGGTCGGCGTGGCCGTCTTCGACACCGAGGCCCAGGCGACCAGGGCCAAGCAGCAGGCCGACAAGAAGAGCATCGTCAAGTCGCTGTCGGGCGGCGGCGTCAAGGACTTCTGCTCCGGCGCTGTCTGCCGCACCACGACCAACTCCTACGGCCGTTACGCCTACTTCACCATCGCCGGCTTCACGGCCGGCAAGGACGTGACGACGAAGGACACGGCCGTCTTCTCCGCGGGCGACGACCTGCAGACGTTCACGGTCCGTCAGATCCACCGCAGGGGCCAGGCCCAGGCGTCGGCGGCGGCAGCCGAGTAGCGCCGCCGCCCCGGCGGGGTCAGCAGCAGCCGGCCGTCGGCAGGGTCCGCTTGTTGCGGGCCTCCTTGCTGCGGGCCGCGAGGAGTTCGTCGGCCGGGTAGCCGACCTCCTCCAGCGTCAGGCCGTGCGGGCGTACGACGTGGACGGCCGAGTCCCGTACGCCCGCCGCCAGCACCTTGCCCGGCCAGTCGGGCGGACGGTGGCCGTCGCCGACGAACAGCAGCGCGCCGATCAGCGAGCGGACCATGTTGTGGCAGAAGGCGTCGGCCCGGACGGTCGCCGTGACGATCCCGTCCTCGCCGCGCACCAGGCTCAGTTCCTGGAGCGTACGGATGGTCGTCGCGCCCTCACGCCGCTTGCAGTACGCCGCGAAGTCGTGCTCCCCCAGCAGCCCGCGGGCCGCCTCGTTCATGGCGTCGACGTCGAGCGGCCAGTCGTGCCACAGCACGTGCCCGCGCAGCAGCGGGTCCACCCCGCCCGGGTTGTCGGTGACGCGGTAGGCGTAGCGCCGCCAGATCGCGGAGAACCGGGCGTTGAAGCCGCTGGGCGCCTCCCTGAGCGCCCACACCCGCACGTCCCTCGGCAGCCGCCCGGCGAGCCGCTTGAGGAGCTTCGTGTGGTGCTCGGCCCACACCTCCCGTGGCAGATCGACGTGCGCGACCTGACCGCGCGCGTGCACCCCGGCGTCGGTCCGCCCCGCCACGGTCAGCTCGTACGTCGTCCCCCCGGACCGCGTGACCGTACGCAGCGCGTCCTCGACCTCCCCCTGCACGGTCCGCCGCCCGCCGGCCTGCTTGGCCCAGCCCGAGAACTCGGTCCCGTCATAGGAAAGGTCCAGCCGCACCCGCACGAACCCGGGCCGCACTTCGTCACTCACGTACAGATCCTCTCACCCACGCAAAAGCGGGCCCGCTCCTGAAAAGGAACGGACCCGCAGTAGCGCCCCATGGGGGCGCGGGGAACTGCGCGACCAGCCACGACGGAGCCGCAGCCGCGAACGAACAGTCCCCGCCGGAACGCCTACGCGTCCTTCGACTCCTCGGCCGGAGCCTCGACAGCCTCGTCCTTGGTCGTGTCGACCTTGGTCTCGGCGGCCTCGGCGTCCTTCGCGGAACGCTTCGTCGCGGCCTCGGCCTCGCCGACCGCGGTCTGCTGCACCGTCAGCGCCTCGACCAGCTCGATGACGGCCATGGGCGCGTTGTCGCCACGGCGGTTACCGATCTTGGTGATGCGGGTGTAGCCACCGGGACGGTTCTCGTACCGCGGGCCGATCTCGGTGAAGAGCGTGTGGACGATGCTCTTGTCCGTGATGACCTGGAGCACCTGACGGCGGTTGTGAAGGTCACCCTTCTTCGCCTTGGTGACCAGACGCTCGGCGTACGGACGCAGCTTGCGCGCCTTCGCCTCGGTGGTGGTGATGCGGCCGTGCTCGAACAGCGCCTTCGCGAGGTTCGCGAGGAGCAGCTTCTCGTGCGCGGCGCTGCCGCCCATACGGGCACCCTTGGTGGGCCTCGGCATGGTGTTTCTCCTAGGTGTCTGCCCCGGCCGTATCAGGTACCGGGGTCAGTATCCGAGCAGACGGTTGTCTGTCGAAGATCCGGGCGCCCTTTCGGACGCCCGGAGGGTCCGCGCCCCGAAGGGGCGCGGGGAACTGCGCGACCGGCCACAACAGGCCTGCAGCCGTAGAACCGGCCTCCTCGCGGAGCGCTCAGTACTGCTCGGTCTCGACGAACCCGGCGTCCGCGTCGTCGTCCGCGCCGAACGCGTCCGCCGCGGCGGTGGGGTCGAATCCGGGCGGGCTGTCCTTGAGCGCGAGGCCCATGCCGGCCAGCTTCGCCTTGACCTCGTCGATCGACTTCGCACCGAAGTTACGGATGTCGAGGAGATCGGCCTCGGAGCGGGCGACCAGCTCACCCACGGAGTGGATGCCCTCACGCTTGAGGCAGTTGTACGACCGAACGGTGAGCTCCAGCTCCTCGATCGGCAGCGCCAGGTCGGCGGCGAGCGCGGCGTCCGTCGGCGACGGGCCCATGTCGATGCCCTCGGCGTCGATGTTGAGCTCGCGGGCCAGACCGAACAGCTCGACCAGGGTCTTACCGGCCGACGCCATGGCGTCACGCGGACGCATGGCCTGCTTGGTCTCGACGTCGACGATCAGCTTGTCGAAGTCGGTGCGCTGCTCGACACGGGTCGCCTCGACCTTGTAGGTGACCTTGAGGACCGGCGAGTAGATCGAGTCGACCGGGATACGCCCGATCTCCTGACCGACCTGCTTGTTCTGCACGGCGGAGACGTAGCCGCGACCGCGCTCGACGGTCAGCTCCATCTCCAGCTTGCCCTTGCCGTTGAGCGTGGCGAGGACGAGGTCGGGGTTGTGCACCTCGACACCGGCCGGCGGCGCGATGTCGGCGGCGGTGACCAGACCCGGGCCCTGCTTGCGCAGGTACATCACGACCGGCTCGTCGTGCTCCGAGGAGACGACCAGCTGCTTGATGTTGAGGATCAGGTCGGTGACGTCCTCCTTGACACCCGGCACGGTGGTGAACTCGTGCAGGACGCCGTCGATGCGGATGCTGGTGACAGCGGCTCCGGGGATCGACGACAGGAGGGTGCGGCGGAGGGAGTTGCCGAGGGTGTAGCCGAAGCCCGGCTCCAGCGGCTCGATCACGAACCGGGAGCGGAATTCGTCGACGACCTCTTCGGTCAACGAGGGACGCTGAGCGATCAGCATGTGGAGATCCTTCAGTCAGGGGCGCCCGCTATTTGACGCCCGACCAGTACTGCAAGGGTACGGGCGATACGACCCGAAAGAGTCGTACCGCCCGTAAAACCCTGGTGAAGCGAGTGAAGCGAGATCAGACGCGACGGCGCTTCGGCGGACGGCAGCCGTACTGCGACACTGCGGGGGACGACCCCCGCACCCCCAGCAGGGAGCCGACCCACCGAACCGCTGCGTCAGACGCGACGGCGCTTCGGCGGGCGGCAGCCGTACTGCGACACTGCGGGGGACGACCCCCGCACCCCCAGCAGGGAGCCGACCCACCGAACCGCTGCGTCAGACGCGACGGCGCTTCG